>URQX01000201.1 GCA_900550175.1 uncultured Veillonella sp. | reverse complement strand
GCACCACCGCGAATTTCAATGATAATATTCTTATCATCATTAGGGTCCTTAGGCAATAAAAGGATTTGTAATTTCTCTTCTAATTCCTCTTTTTGAGGCTTTAGCTCTTTTAATTCCTCTTGTGCCATTTCACGGAATTCTTCATCCATGGATTTATCTTCAATAACTTCCATAGCTTCATCAATACCAGCTAATACTTTTTTATAAGTACGGAATGTTTCAACTGTTTCAGATAATTGAGCATGTTGACGTGTTAATTTACGCCATTCATCTTGGCGGGCAATCACTTCAGGGTCACTGATGCGCTGCTCCAGGTCCATAAATTTATCTTCAATAACTTGTAATTTATCTACTAACATGTTTATTCCTCTTCATATGCATCACTCTCAGGAGGGCGAACCTCTTCAAGAGCTCGTATAGCGACTTCAATTTGATCATCTTCTGGTTCACGTGTGGTCATGTACTGTAATGCAAGACCTGGTTTGATAAGAGCTTTCACAAAGGAATGCTCACTACGACCAGCAAGACGAATAACCTCGTACGCAATACCTGCCACTACTGGCATGAGAAGTACGCGGCTTACGATACGTTCCAACAAATTAGGCCAACCTAAAAAGGCAAATACAAAGATACTCACCACCATAACGATAAGTAAGAAATTTGTACCACATCGTGGATGTAAACGACTTTGTTTACGAACGTTTTCTACAGTAAGAGGCAAGTCTAATTCATAGGTATGAATTGTTTTATGCTCGGCCCCATGATATTGGAAAACTCGTTGAATATCCTTCGTAAGCCCAATCCCCCAAATGTAGAGTAGAAAAAGAACTAAACGAATGACACCTTCAATGAGATTTAATACTACATGATTATCCTGTACACCAGGAATAAATTTTACGATAAATGTAGGCAATGCCAAAAATACAGCTATCGCAAATATGGTGGAAATAACCATCGTAATGGCAATTTCACTATTAGACATTTCTTCCTCTTCATCACCAGCGGCTTTAGCAGAAAAGGACAAGGCCTTCATGCCAATTACGAGGGATTCATAAAGGGCTACACAGCCTCGAAGAAATGGTTTTTTCAAAATTGGATATGTGTCAGCAATAGATTTTGTAGGCTCTTTTTGAACTACAATAGTTCCCACTGGCTCTCGTACAGCTGTTGCTGTAACGCCAGGTCCCCTCATCATGACACCTTCGATCACAGCTTGTCCACCGACAAACTTTTTAATACGTTCTGTGTTCACAAGAGCTCCTCTCATAAACAAATAGAGGCAGAGCCCATAGCCCTGCCAATAGATGCTACATTACATGACAAATTATTTGCCGTAACGTTTGTTAAATTGTTCAATACGACCACGAGCTTGAGCTGCGCGTTGTTGACCAGTGAAGAACGGATGGCATTTGGAGCAAACGTCTACACGAAGGTCTTCTTTTACAGAGCCAGTTTTGAATGTGTTGCCACAACCGCAAGTTACTGTAGCTTCTTTATAGTCTGGATGAATACCTTGTTTCATTCTATACACCTCTTTCCGACAATCAATATTATTCTTATAGATTATAGCACGACACTTGTACAAATGCAAGTTGCCAATACTATTCCTTGGATGCTTGTTTTTCTTCAATAGACTCAGCTAGGATAGTCTCTAAATCGCTTTCGTTAAGGATATCACGCAATGCGATGAGCTCCTCTAAGGAAAGGGTAATACCTTTTTTCATGCTTGTATATTCACTATCCCAAGCACGAAGGTCAAATTTAGGATTATATTTGCCCCAGCTAGTGCATGTTAATTGTTTCTTCCAACCGTCTTTATCTTCAGATAAAGTACCGATAACTTTGAAGATTTCAAAATTAATAACTGCCATGAGTCCTCCTTTCTTACACATTTGTGTAGTATGTTTCATACCTACTATATTTAGTAGTTCAATTTTTTTAGGATACGATATATTTTAAACTAAATATCGGACTTTTACAATTAGTTTTTATAATCGCTATAATCTTCAATATCAATAGATGTTGT
>URQX01000200.1 GCA_900550175.1 uncultured Veillonella sp. | reverse complement strand
AATATATTGATAACTTCCCCTCGAGCTTGTGAAAGCTCAAAAACAGGATGTATCCCAGTGATACATCCTGTTTTTTTGTGCTTATACCGATATTAATATGTTGACTCTAAAATATTAATATTTATACAAACTATGTATATTGAATACTTTTTATAATAGAGAAGTATTAGTGCCGTGTAATATATTAGTATTACAATATATCATCTTCTATTTTCTTATTAGATATCAAAACTTCATGCAATATTTATGTAAATATATTGCAACTTAATACATATAGGTGTATAATAACCTTCATAAGTAATAAATATACAAAACTAGTGAATAAAAACATAGATATGAGGGAAAGACCATGAAAGAATTTAGACAATTAACAGTAGCGGATACAGCAGAATATCATAAGGTATTAATCGACGGCTATGCAGCTATAAAAGACTATCCGATTACATTCGATGCTATTGATTTTACCGAAGAGGAATCCAAAGAATGGATCGAGACATATCCTGTATATGGATTGTATATTGATGGACATCTCGTTAGCTCCATTACGTTCTGTATGCCGTGGGTTAAATATTCTACACCAGATAAATTTCCACACATTGCTCACTTTGTAACGGCGCCTGAGTTTAAAGGCAAAGGCTATGCTCGGGAAACATTGGGCTATGCAGAAGAATTATTGATTAACCAATTCAAAACGCCTGCTGTTACATTGGGGACTGCACAAGAACATCCGTGGTTGCCTAAAATGTATGAATCCTTTGGTTTTAAAGCCTATGATAAAGTTCATTTTAGAGGCAAACAACATACTACTATACTTTTCAAAAAAGATTTATTATAGAGAGTATTTATAAATTACTGTAGATACTATTTAGGGACTACCTAGAAATTGCTATATTAACTATCTAGCAACTACATATAAGTTATGATAGTAATTGCTTAATAATTGCCTAGTAACTAATCAAACCTTATACATAACTATTTTGATATAGAGTGTACTTAATGTGACATAGAGTGTACTTAATATGACATAATAACTGTATCAAATGATAGTAATGTATAAGGTTTATTTGTTTATGCAAAAAATACATATTTAGTATATAATGTAAACATATGTAGTATGTCTATGGACTATAGGATAGGATCATAGATTTTTTTTTTGAAAGGATGTGAGACTATGTTAGTCTTATCTGGTATTTTAGTGATGGTCATCGGTTTGATGCTGCGCTTTAATGCCTTGTTAGTTGTCGTAGCCGCAGGTTTTGTAACGGGCCTTGCAGGTGGTCTCAGTATCAACGATATCGTTGGTGCCATTGGAGAGGCTTTCGTTAAAAATCGTTATATGTCATTATTTATTTTGATTTTACCTGTTATTGGTCTTATGGAACGTCATGGCTTGCGTGAACGGGCAGAAATTTTGATCGGCAAGATCAACGCTGCTACGGCTGGTCGTATCTTTATGATTTACTTATTTGTACGCCAAGTAACTGTAGCTTTTGGTATTAACATGTCCGGTATGGTTGCCATGGTACGCCCGTTGATCGCACCTATGAGTGAAGCTGCAGTAGCACAAGGTCGCCCAGTATCTCAACGTACTCTTGATAAGGTGCGTGGTATAGCTGCTTCTGCAGATAATATAGGCAATTTCTTCGGTCAAAATTTGTTCCTTGCTGCTGGTGGGTTATTGCTTATCAAAGGCGTTATGGAACAATTAGGCTATTCTGTAGAGTTAACAGATATGGTGTTATATGGATTGCCAACTGCTGTTTGTGCCTATATCGTTAACTTCATTCGCTTTATTATCTTTGATAAAACAATTCAAGCCTCTGTAGCTCGTGACGAAGAGGATATGAAAACTGGTAAATTAGTACCTAATGAATTTAATATCCTTGTTACACCAGAAGAATTAGCGAAAGGGGGCAAATAATATGTTAGAAATGTTCTATAAAATGCAGCCCTTAGATTATGTATATCTTCTCGTAGGGATTATTCTATTTATCTTTGCCATTCAATCATTTTTAGATAAAGAACATAAATATCGTATCGG
>URQX01000199.1 GCA_900550175.1 uncultured Veillonella sp. | reverse complement strand
TTCTTGCCATGTGCTATGATTTTGATAAGACCTTAACACCTGATGATATGCAGGCGCAAGGCTTTATTCAATCTGTTGGCTATGATGAGGAGCAAATTAAGCAGTTCTGGCAAGAATCTAATCAATTGGCAAAGAAGAATGATATGGATAATAACTTAGCCTATATGTACAAGATGATCCAAGAGGCTGTAGGTCGATTTTATGTGACTAAAGAAAAGCTCATGGAATATGGTAATCAAGTAGAATTGTATGACGGTGTTCGCACTTGGTTTGAACGTATTCGGGAGTATGGATTAGAACATGGGGTTCACATTGAACATTACATTATCTCTTCTGGATTGAAAGAGATGATTGAAGGCACAGAAATGGCGAAAGAGGGAGCTTTCACCAAAATTTATGCCAGTGCATTTATGTTTGATGATAAAGGTGTAGCTGTATGGCCTGCGCAAGCTATTAACTACACGAATAAAACTCAGTTTTTATTCCGTATTCAAAAAGGAATTCTAGATATTAATGATACAGGCGTTAACGATTTTGTGAAACCTGAGGATCAACGTGTACCATTCCGTAATATGATTTACATTGGGGATAGTGATACCGATATTCCTTGTATGAGCCTGGTTAATGCAAATGGTGGGCATTCCATTGGTGTTTATGATCCTATAAAGAAGGATAAAGATAAAGTATATAAAATGATGCGTCATCACCGTATACGCTATTATGCACCTGCAGACTATACAAATGGTTCCCAATTAGATACATTAGTTAAACAAATTATACGCAAAACAGCAGCATATGAAGTGTTAGAGGGCGAGTATATACATTGTAAACACGAAGCAGAGGAGTAATATGGAACAATCTAAATTGACAAGTGAATGGATTCAAACGTTTAACCGTTTAGGTTCTGAAGGTAAATTAAAGCCTACCGTACCATATCATGATTTATTTAATCGCAAAGAGCTAAAAGGCTTTCCGTTGCATACATTGCCAATGTGGACTGTAACATTCCCAACTGGTCATATTTCATGCTGTGATCCTTTGGTAACATTACCTAATAAACCAGATACATATATTAGAACGGTAGAACCAGGTACGTATTTATTGGAAACAAAAATTATTGAAATGGAGCCAAATGAGTATCGCTATGTGGCAAGCCGTGTTGTTTTTAGTGGTAATGAGCCTGTGAACTATGAATTGGCTTTAAAAGGTACGGAAGACTTAACAGATCTTGATGATGGTGAAAGCTACATCGGATTCCCTGTGGATTCTGGACTTGCTACCGTGGTTGATGCAGAAACTATTGAAACCTATAGAAAGTTTTATGATCAATGGCATGCAAACTATCCTGACAAAAATATCTATGATGATTACTACAGTGATTTATTCCAATTAAATGCATTAGCATATCCGCAATACCAACGTTCTAAAGGGGATTGGATCAACTTTACAATTCCTGATACTGAATTAACAGTACCTATGATTCAATCGGGATTTGGTGATGGTTTATATCCTGTATATTGGGCTTTTGATAAAGATGGTCAAATTTGCCAATTGATTATGGAATATATTGATTGCAGCGAAGCGTATCAATAATATAATCTAGTCATATATGTAAATATAACGCTTGATAACTTAATACATACCCAAAAAAGACGCTTAGATTACTAAGCGTCTTTTATATATTCCTGTTTAATTGTAAGGCCTAAATGCCAAAAATCCAGTTTACGAATACCCGAAGGATACTAAGACCTACAATGATTTCTGCTAAAAATCTTAAAGAACCTTCCATACCATTACCTAAATGTTTTAAACTGCCAATTTTAGCTTTACTTACGATATCACACCAGCACATATAATACCTCCATGAGAGTTAATATGAGTAAATTACATAATTTATATGACTATTTTACAACTATACATCAAAAAATTCAATATGTATTTAAAATTAAATAATAATAATTCTACACATATATCTATAATAGTAAAAATGTAGGAACCATAGATCCTCGTAAAATAAGGATTATTAAGTGTTAAGTTGCTTTGATATATATTAAAACTATGTAAGACTTAAAGAAATATATATAGCTAATTAAAACGTTATATAAAAAGGTGTTTATATTATCTAAACGTATGTATTTCATATACAATAGTCTATATA
>URQX01000198.1 GCA_900550175.1 uncultured Veillonella sp. | reverse complement strand
ATATGAGTGTTTTAACCGTTTCAAATGTAACCCATGGTTTTGGAGCGCGACAAATCTTAGATGATGCATCATTCCGCTTGTTGAAAGGCGAACACGTAGGCCTTATTGGAGCTAATGGTGAAGGTAAGTCTACGTTCCTAAATATCATTACAGGTAAAATACCGCCTGACGAAGGTAAAATTGAATGGTCCAACCAAGTAACAGTAGGTTATTTGGACCAACATGCAGTGCTCGAAAAGGGCATGACAATTCGCGATGTATTACAACGGGCTTTCGATGATTTGTTCGTTATGGAGCAAAATATTAACGATGCATACAATCGCATGGGCGATGTGTCCGAAGATGAAATGAATAAGCTCCTCGAGCAAGTTGGGGAATGGCAAGAAATTCTTGAACAACGTGGGTTCTATGAAATTGATGCGGTTATTGAGCGTACAGCTTCTGGTTTGGGCCTTACAGATATCGGCTTAGATCGAGATGTTACAGAGCTCAGTGGTGGTCAACGTACTAAAGTGTTACTTACTAAACTGTTACTAGAAAAACCGACGATTTTATTGTTGGACGAACCGACAAACTATCTTGATGTAGAACATATTCAGTGGTTGCAAAATTATTTGCAAAACTATGAGAATGCGTTTATCTTGATTTCTCATGATATGGAATTCTTAAATTCTGTAGTGAATGTCATTTATCATATCGAACAAGCAGTGCTTACACGCTACACTGGAGATTATCACCAGTTCCAAGCTGCCTATGAAGTTAAAAAAGCACAAGCGGCTAAGGCTTATGAGCGTCAACAACAAGAGATTGAGCGTATGGAAGACTTTATTCAGCGCAATAAAGCTCGCGTCGCAACGCGTGGTATGGCAAATTCTCGGGCTAAACGCTTAGAGAAAATGGAAATTTTAGAAAAACCAAAAGAGTACATTAAACCTTCTTTTGGCTTTAAAGAGGGGCGTACGCCAAGTCGTTTTATTGTAGAAGCCTTTGGTTTGGAATTAGGTTATGATGAACCATTGACTAGACCAGTAGACTTTCAAATTGAAAGAAATAAAAAAATTGCCATTCGTGGTGTTAACGGTCTAGGTAAAACGACATTATTGAAAACAATTTTAGGGTTATTAAAACCGGTGAGTGGTGAGTTGGTAAAAGGTGATTTCTTACAAATTGGGTATTTTGCTCAAGAAGATACACCATCCAATTCTGAAACTGCCTTAGATTATATTTGGAATGAATATCCAGCAATGACAAATGCAGAAGTACGTGCAGCACTTGCTCGTTGTGGCCTTACTAACGAGCATATTACATCTCAAATGCGCGTGTTATCTGGTGGTGAAAATGCAAAGGTTCGTTTGTGTAAATTAATGCAGAATAAGTACAATGTTCTCGTATTAGACGAACCGACTAATCACTTAGATATCTATGCAAAGGAAGAGTTGAGTCGTGCCTTACGTGAGTTTAAAGGTACTATCGTTTTGGTAAGCCATGAACCTGAATTTTATAAAGATTGGGTTACGGATATTTGGAATATTGAGGATTGGACGACAAAGATCGTTTAGGAGGACCGATGAATCAACGTGCAAAGGACGGGATAAAGAAATTCTTAGAAGCTTTATCTGTTGATACAGAGGCACCAGAGCTAGAGAAAACACCAAGTCGTGTAACAGAATTATATAGTGAATTATTCAGTGGCGTAGGATTAGATACAAAATCTGCATGGGGAGAAACCTTTAGTACAGACTACAAAGGGCTTGTGGCAGTTACAGGGATTCCCTTTTACTCCATGTGTGAGCATCACTTGTTGCCATTCTTTGGTACCGTAGATATCGTGTATCAACCTAAGGATGGCTGTGTGGCAGGTCTTAGCAAGTTCCAAGATATTGTTAATATCCTTAGCCGGAGACCGCAATTACAAGAGCGGTTGGCATCTGAACTTGCAGATGCCATTATGAATGATTTATCTGCTCATGGTGCATTTGTGCGCATTACCGCAACACAGTTGTGTATGCTCATCAAAGGGACTATGCAGCAAGATTCAAAGGTTATTACATTAGAAAGTCGTGGCGTGCTAGCAGAGACTGGTACGTTACGTGATGAAGCGTTAGCAATGTTAGGTGGAGGACAGGCAAATGTTTAAACGTAGAAATTATACATGGAAT
>URQX01000197.1 GCA_900550175.1 uncultured Veillonella sp. | reverse complement strand
CACTGTAGATACATCGGCTTTACAGCAACAGCTAGCATCCTTACAAGGTCAGTTAGCGCAAGCCTCAGCTCAGTCCTATGCGACATCCGTTACAACTACGACGGCCGCATCTGTAGATAGTGGTCAATTAGCACAAGCTCAGAAGATGCGCGAAGCGGGCATGATTACTCAGAAAGAATATGATCGCATTGTAGAGCGGTCTCTGCCACAAACTACGACAGTAACAACTGGCGGTGGCGGCGGTGGCGCTAATACGGCGGCTATTGAGGCTCAAATCGCTCAAGTATCTGCACAAATGGCAGCCTCTACAATCGTAGCGCCTATAGCTGGTACTGTAACAGCTATTTACAATGAAGATCGTCAAATGGCCATTGCAGATCGTCCATTCATGATGATTCAACAATCTACGCCGATGGTAGCATCCCTTAGCATTCCTCGTGATGCGGCGATGAAGTTAGGCACACCTGATGCTAAAAAGGGTATTAAGGTACTCCTTAAGGTAGGCGACCAAGAATTACCTGGCGAATTGACCTATGTAGATGTAACACAGCCAGAAAATGTACCAAGTGTTCTTGTGAAAGCTACTTTCAACAATGACAAAGGCCTCATCAAGGCTGGTGAATTCTATACGCTCATCATCGAGTCTGATATAAAGGCGAAGATGTTAACTGTACCAAGTAAAGCTGTTCGTGAAAACCAAGACGGCAAATACGTATATGTATTGACTGAAAATAATACGGTTGACGTACGTGTCGTTGAGGTCGGTATGACAGAAGACGATGATGTAGCCATTATTTCAGGCCTAAACGAAGGCGATAAGGTAATCACAAGTGATGGAACCTTTGAATTAGGTGAATCTGTTAAATTATAATGAACAACCATGTGGTTGTATGTACCCATAGTGAATACCTCGACTGAGGAAGCTGATAGGAGGGATTATTATTTTAGAATTTAAACGTTTTGAACTAAGAGACAAACCATTAATCGATAAATATTTTGAACAACATCATTACGAAGCATCTGATAATTGCTTTACTACATTATTTATGTGGCAAGATGCGTATGGTATTCGTTGGGCTGAGGAAAACGGCGTATTGTACATCCAAGGTGGCGGTAAACGTGAACCATTCCTGTTGCCTCCGTTTGCCGGTAAAGATGCAAAGTTCCTCGATGGTTTATTGCGCGCTAAAGAATGGTTCGTAGAAAATAATTTGCCATTCCGTTTTAAAGGTGTTAGCAAAGTTGTAAAAGAGCGTATGGAAGAGTTATGTCCTGGTCGCTATGAATTTACACCTGACCGCGACAACTACGAATACATTTACAAATCTGAAGATCTTATCAACTTATCTGGTAAGAAATTCCGTCAAAAGAAAAACCATTTGAACCAATTCCGTATGCAATATTCTAACTATGAATATATGCCAATCACTGAAGATATCATTCCATTGTGCCGCGAAACAGCAGCATCTTGGGTAGAAACTCATCATGAAGAAGGCATCGAAGATGAATTGGTAGCTATCAACTTATTATTCGATAATTGGGAGACACTAGGCCTTAAAGGTGGCGCTATCAAATTGTTTGGCCGCGTTGAAGCCTTCAGTATCGGTGAATTGTTGAATGATAAAATGGCGTTGATTCACATCGAAAAAGCAAATCCTGATATTCGTGGTTTGTACCAAGCTATTAATAATGAATTCATTCGTCATGAATTTAGCGAAGTAGAATTCATTAACCGTGAAGAAGATATGGGCTTGCCTGGTCTTCGCCAAGCAAAAGAATCTTACAATCCAGATCATTTTGCTGAAAAATATGACGCAGTATATGCTAACGAAGCAGATAATGCGACAGGCGGTAAATAAAAATCTGAGCTATGAAGCCGATGTGCTTCATAGCTCCTTTTGTTATAATAGAAGTGTTAGCCTATCTATTTGATTGTATATGTTGTATTATCATGGCGATACGATACGATGTAACAGATAGAAAGTGGTTTTTATACTATAACGAGGATATACTTATGGAATTTAGAATTGCAACAGCTCAAGATACGCCACATGTGGAAAATCTATGGGCGTACTGCTTTGAACCAAAGGAAGATCCATTCTTCCAATATTACTTTACAAATTGCTATGAACCAGAAAATACAATGGTTGGTCTTGAACAAG
>URQX01000196.1 GCA_900550175.1 uncultured Veillonella sp. | reverse complement strand
GTGCCGGCGTGCCACAAGACTGGGCAACACATCTTATCGGTCATGAGTTAACTGCAGCGTACCATCTTGACCATGGGATTACATTAGCTATCGTATTGCCTGCATTGTTAGAGGTAAAAAAAGCAGATAAACTCGATAAATTGGCACAATACGCTATACGTGTATGGCATATTACAGAAGGTACAACAGAAGAAAAAGCAGATAAGGCTATCGCTAAAACTCGTGAATTCTTCGAGTCCCTTGGCGTATCTACTCATTTGAAAGATTATGGTCTTGGTGAAGAAGCAGTAGATGAAATTGTGAAACAATTAGAAAATCATGGTATGACACAACTTGGTGAAAAAGGTGATGTAACACCAGACGTAGCTCGTGAAATTTTAACGCGTGCTTTATAATCGGATTGATTGATTGATTGATTGATTGAACAAATAATTTAACGTTTGACAGTCAATCTTTACCATGTATAATATAATAAATTAATAAAAGACACCTCAGGGTGTCTTTTATTCTTAGTATGATACTAGGGCTAGGTGTAAATTGTTTCTTAACGGATAGTGATGCTATTTCAAAATACGCTGATTAACCTATTAAAGAAAGGAGGCGAGCCCTTGAGTGAAATAAAACATCGAAGTGCATTTTCTTTTGCGCTTCCTATTATGATTCCTATGGGGCTCAGCTTCTTCTTCCTTGGATTAGGGTTTGGCTTGTATGCTACCAGTCAGGGATTACCTTGGTGGACAGCCCCTGTTTTGGCTAGTACAATTTTTGCAGGCTCTATGGAGTTCGTAACTATTGGGCTGCTGATGGCAGGCTTTGATCCTGTAAATGCTTTTATGCTGACCTTGTTTGTTAATGGGCGCCATTTTTTCTATGGTTTATCTGCATTACAGAGATATGTGAATATGGGGTGGAAATGGTTTCCTACCGTTGCCTGGATGTGTGACGAAAGCTTTGCAATTAATGTATCTACGAAGTTGCCCGATGATGTGGATGAAAAATGGTTCTACTTCCATGTATCGTGGCTTAATTATACCTTTTGGGTGGTGAGCACTTTTATAGGGGGCTTGTTCGGCGATTTATTAGCATCTGTAGATTTGCGTGGTATTGGTTTTGTATTACCTGGCTTATTTATTGTTATATTCCTTGAAATGTTATTTAATGCTAAAAGTAATAATATTCGAGGTTTTGGTGCTGTTGGAGCCTTTGTAGCAGTAGCAATGCTTTTGTTGACGGGAAAATCCTTGTTTATGCTTGCTTCTATGGGGTGTATGCTCATAGTATGTTATATTGCGTATAAATGGGGAGGTGTACATCTTGACTAGTTTTGAAATGGTCATTACCGTTGCTATTGTCGTAGCAGCTACATTACTTACACGTTTCTCTGCTTTTCTTATTTTTCCACCTGGTAAAAAGGCACCAGATTTTGTACAGTATTTAGGTAAAGCATTGCCTGCAGCTGTTATGGGGATGCTTGTTGTATATACCTTTAAAGATACAATTGTGCTTTCCTATCCTTATGGCATTCCAGAACTTATTGCTTTATTAGTAACCGTTGGCATGCACCTATGGAAGCGAAATATGTTCATGTCTATTGGGGCAGGTACTGTAGTGTATATGATACTTATACAAGCCGTCTTTAATGTACCTAAATAAATTACAATAAAATAAACCACTTATATCTAACCTTTTAGGCAGCGATATAAGTGGTTTTATTTTTATCTTAGTTGTAATAATCTTTCTAGACCTGGCGCTGTATGGTGATCTTCCAAGAAGTCTTGTTGGTCTAATAGTTCCATGACGTCCATGTCGATGTTAGTAAGCTTGAAGTCGAATACATCAAAGTTAGCTTCCATATGGCTTACATTATTTGCCTTTGGCAATGGAATGATGCCTCGTTGGATGTGCCAACGCAAGATGATTTGGTGTTTAGACACGCCGTATTTTTCGGCCAAGCTTTTAATGATTGGGTGGTCGAAAATTGGTTGGCGATCACGAGTAAATGGAGACCATGCCATGCCTACTACTTGATGTTTACGCATTAATTGTAATAAGGATTGACGTTGGTTGAATGGGTGGCACTCGATTTGGTTCACCACAGGTTTTACATTGCAGTGATATAGCAAGTCGATTAAGCGATCTTCGTAAAAGTTAGATAGACCTAACCCACGCAATACGTTTTGATCGTAT
>URQX01000195.1 GCA_900550175.1 uncultured Veillonella sp. | reverse complement strand
TTATTCCAAAGGTGCGTGGTGCATTCCGCAGTCGTACTATCGAGTCTATTAAGGCTGAAGTGGAACGATTAGCGGCGACAGGCGTTAAGGAAGTTGTTCTTATTGCTCAGGATACAACTAGTTATGGTATTGACCTTAATGATGGTAAGCCGTTGTTGACTACATTGCTTAAGGAGTTAACTACTGTAGAAGGTATCGAATGGATTCGCATGTTATACCTATATCCAACATTCTTCTCTGATGAATTGTTAGATCTTATCGTAAATGAGCCAAAACTCTGTAAATATGTAGACATCCCATTACAGCATGTTAATAACGATATCTTAAAGCAAATGAATCGTCGTGATGATCGCAATGATATCGAACGTTTGCTTAAGAAAATTAGAAATGCTCCTACACATATCACCTTGCGCACATCTATCATCGTTGGCTTCCCTGGTGAAACAGATGAGCAATTTGAGGAACTTTGCGATTTTGTAAAAGAAATCAAATTCGATAATATGGGTGTGTTTACTTACTCTCAAGAGGAGGGAACACCTGCGGGTGCTCGTGAAGACCAAGTACCAGAAGAGGTTAAAGAAGAACGTTACCACGTTCTCATGTCCATTCAAGCTGCTATCTCTGAAGAGAATAATCGTGACTTAGAAGGTACCATTGACTATGCAATGGTAGAAGAAATCGAAGAAGGCGATAATAATACATTGCTTGCAAAAGGTCGTTTGAAATCTCAAGCTCCTGATGTAGATGGTAATATGTACATTGAGGATTGCGGCGAAGAGATTCAACCTGGTGATATTCTTAAGGTACAAGTAGAGCAGGGCTTTGCTTACGACGTAGTAGCTACAGTTGTAGAATAAAACACAGCTCGATACATTCCATTGTGGAGGTGATCTGATGATTGTAGAACTCATTTCTACAGGTTCAGAGTTATTGCTAGGTGATACAGTTAACACTAATGTATCTTGGCTAGCACAAGAATTAAATAAATTAGGATATACCATTGCACATCAATCTGTTGTAGGGGATAACCCAAAGCGTATGGCTGAAGTTTTTCAGTTAGCTAGCTCCAGAGCAGATATTGTTATTAGTACTGGTGGTTTAGGCCCAACACAGGGTGATATTACACGTAATGTATTGGCTGATTCTGTGGGCCGAAAGATTTTATTTAATCAAGAGGCGATGGATGAGGTTGAAAAATTTTTCCAACGTGTAAAGCGTACTGTGCCTGATGCAAGCCGTCGCGAAGCACAATTGCCAGAAGGTGCAAAGGTACTACATAATCCAGTAGGTGTAGCACCAGGTGTAGTCGTTGAAGATGGGGATACTACATATATTCTTTTGCCAGGACCTCCTGGTGAAATGAAAGGCATGTTCCAAGAGAGTGTTGTTCCTTATTTACAAGAGCGATTTGGTTCACAAGGTGTGGTTACCTCCTATCGATATGGTATGTATGATATTCGCGAAATCGATTTGGAGAATACCTTAATGGATCTCATTAAAAATCAATCGAATCCGACTATAGCGTTGTTAATAAAAAAAGGTTATATTGAGGTTCGTATTACGGCTAAGGCTGATACTTTAGAGGCAGCACATGAGCTTCTCAACCCTTGGGATGCTATCATTCGAGATCGTTTAGGTTCTCGGGTGGGGCGTGATTTAAGTGTTTCTATGGAGGAAACACTTGGTCGTGCTTTACTAGAGGAACACAGTACGATCAGTACTGCTGAATCTTGTACCTCTGGCTTAGTTGGTAAGTTGTTGACTAATGTGAGTGGTAGTAGTGAATATTACATGGGCGGTGTCATTTCCTATAGTAATGATGTAAAACATCGTGTATTAGGTGTGCCACAAGATATGTTAGATACCTATGGAGCCGTTAGTGAGCAAGTTGCTAAGGCTATGGCAGAGGGAGCACGAAGTATTGGTCAAACAACATATGCAGTTTCTACGACTGGCATAGCTGGTCCTGGCGGCGGTAGCCCTGAAAAGCCAGTTGGTCTTGTATGGTTTGGGGTTACTGGACCTCATGGAACGGTGGCTCATAAGGCTAATTTAATTGGCAATCGTGAAGATATTAGACAAAGTGCAGCAGAACTAGCACTTTACTATGTTTATACTTATATAACAGAAAAGGGGAAATAAAAGAATGGCTGTAGATGGCAGACAAGCAGCGTTGGATAACGCGTTAAAACAAATTGAAAAAGACTTTGGTAAAGG
>URQX01000194.1 GCA_900550175.1 uncultured Veillonella sp. | reverse complement strand
TTGTTAAAGTTACAAAACTGTGTAGCCGACGAACGACCCAAGAGCATATTACGCGACTGCTTTTGCGTTACCTCATAGTTATAGCCTACATAACCTTCCATATTACAACCATTATCGGCGGAGAATATGATATGCTGAGGTCGAATTTCACCACTAATCTCGCCCCAAGCAGTACAAATCTTTCGGAAATAATCCTCCCACAAGCCTAGTCCACCAGGGATAAGGCATTTTGGTTGAAGAAATCTATTTAATTGTTCCTCAATTGGTAATACTGACTTATCTTTCATTCTAATCTCTAGTCTGCACAGAATATGCCAACTAGCCTTCTATTAATTCGATATTTTTCTATATAAAAGTATAACACAAATTATATATCTAGTAATATAAGTTTTGTACTAGTACTCATATATACGAATTATCCTCTCATCAGGGAATAATCTATGCTTTTTAGCCTTAAACTCTGGATTATTATTAGAATCAAAATATTCAATCGTGTTTCTTAACTGCTCATGAGTAAAAGGACTAGTGCTTGGTTTATATTCAAGCTGATTAAACACAGCATAACGTCCATCGTATGTAACAAATTGTAACCTAGATTTTTTATCTGGATGATATGAATCTACTAATATTCCAGGTAAGCCATTATTCCATACCGCTGAATAAGTAGTATCATTTGGTTCATAGTACGGTCCCCAAATGCGCCAATATGTTTGTAAAGAATGATAAAAATTATACTCTTTATCTACAAGCACTTTATTTTCTATATCTGTACTATCAGGATGATCTACATCTAAAGGAATTATCTGAATAGAATACCAAATATCTCCTATCTCATACTCTATAAAAATATTGTTATCTAACATATAGAACATCTTCAACTCTGCACCTTTGGGAATGCGGAATGTCATGCCTTTACGAGTAATTGTGTCTGTATATGAATCTATATCCTTTAAACTCTTCTTACAAGGAACCTTGCTTCCTACTGGATACGATAAAAGAGTAGTCTTTCTCTCATCATGAATCAACTTATCCGTTGAATGATACAATCGCCCCCGAATTAAACTTAATTCTTGAGCATACCTTTCTTCTTCACGTAAATACCCCTTAGCTATGTCCTCGGTCCTCATTCGTTCTAAATGTCTTTGTAAATCAGCTTCAATCTTATCATTAGTTTGTTCACTACTAACACACTTCTCTTTAGCACTACCAGAAATATCACCTTGAGTAACCTGCTCTTTTGCATGTACTTGTGAAGCCATAAGACTTAGCATTAACAGTGCAGCAATGTATGAATATATTCTTTTCACAATACAACTCCTTAGCTTTATAACAACCACTACAATAAACTTCAATCTCTACTAGTATTGTACCTTTTAATACTTGTAGAATCATCAAAGGGGCTGTAACAAAACAGCCCCTTTGTTCCAAATTTTATATACAAACTCTGCCCAACTCTAATGATACATATCTATATCTACAGTAATCATTCGAGTTCGCTCTGGATTAAACATAAAGTAAATCACTCTTGGCTGGTCATGATCAAAGTTATGGTAAACAACATATACTACATATTTCTCAGCTGATACTCGAGTACTATAATAATAATCTTCATTAGGATCATCACCGACACTCTGACTGCCATCAATTAACCAGGGAAATAATTTCCAGTTTTGTCGTTGAATAGTGATAATCTTATAATAATTGTTTATGTCACTAACCAATACATTTTTATCTTTTGGATATGTAAACGAATTAAGTACTTCAACTGTAGTATCCTTGTCCCTGCCATTTATAAACGAATACCAAGCATTAGATTTAACAGTTTCCTCATACCTTGAAATCGTTGCTTTATCACCATCTAATACTAAGCAACTATAATTTCCACCCAATCCTATTATCTCAGCAGAAGAAACCACTTTCAAACTCTCTGGTAACGACTTAGGCGCTTGCAATTGAGATGGAATATAACCTGCTTTAGATGATGGCCATGTAGAGTGCCACCGTTGAGTATCATAATGGGATAATCCTACAGCAGAAAACACTAAGGTAACAGCTAATGTAGGAAGCATACACAGAAAAAAGATAACATAAAAATATGATAAAAATCTTTTACGTACAGTTTTCTCACTATCAATAACTCTACATTTTTCAAGCAATAATACAATCGTGGCGACTAATAAAATCAGATAGTACACCCCAGAATACGAGATATAATCTGAGAAGAAAAATGTTAATACCCAAAGAATTATAAAGAACCATATACTCTTTCTATAAGGA
>URQX01000193.1 GCA_900550175.1 uncultured Veillonella sp. | reverse complement strand
ATGATATACTAAAAAAGAGCCGCTCACGGGTTGAGCGGCTTTTCTATGTGAATTTTACATACATGTTAGTATAAACAATATATTTTGGGGGAACTATGAACTGGAAACGCTTGGCTTTATGCGCAATGTTGGGGATTACAATGCTTGGTACAGCAGCTTGTGGTACAAAAAGTGGGGAACAACCACAAGGTAATACTGTAAAAGCAGAAACTGTAACTATGCCTAATTTCTCTAATGCGCCAATTGCTGATGAGTATGCTATTTTTGATACAAATTATGGTCAATTCAAAGTTCGTTTGCTAGGCTCTAAAGCGCCTATTACTGTAAAAAACTTTGATTACTTAGTAAAAAAAGGTTTCTATAATGGAGTTACATTCCACCGCGTTATTGAAGGTTTTATGATTCAAGGTGGGGATCCAGATGGTACAGGTGCTGGTGGTCCTGGTTATACAATTCCTGATGAGTTTTCCAATGATTTACACTTCAATAAAATGGGTGTTCTCGCTATGGCGAATCGTGGCCCTAATACAGGGGGCTCTCAATTCTTCATTACCTTGGGACCTACAGATTGGTTAGATAATAAACACACTATTTTTGGTACTGTTGTACAAGGTATGGACGTAGTTGAAAAAATCGGCAAAGTAAAAACAGGCCGCAATGATAAACCAGTAGAACCAGTAATCATCAATACCATTACATTGGAACCGATTACTGATGATGCAAAAAATGGCAAATAAGGCTACTAAGTCTAAAGAGCGATACTATGTGTACTTGGTGCATTGCTCAGATGATTCCTTGTATTGTGGGTGGACTACCGATATTGAGCGCCGTATGGAGGCTCATAATGGGCTTATTCCAGGCGGTGCTAAGTATACGAGAGGGCGACGTCCTGTTACATTGGTTTATTCTGAAAGCTTTCACAATAAACAAGATGCACAACGTAGAGAATATGCCATAAAACAGATGACAAAGACTAAGAAATTGCGACTCATTGAGGGTGCAAAATAGTCTTTGATTATGGTATAATATGATGATTAATTACTGCCATGGAGGTTGAAAAATGAAGCGGGTTCTAGTGTCCGTAAAAAGTGTACAACGAGATATGGACGGCAAGGATACCGTAGTGGAGCTGATTTCCCCTGGTACGTCACATAAAAAGGGTAATACACAATATGTGCGTTACGAAGAATCGAGTGTGACGGGCATGGATGGGGTTAAGACGACCATTAAAATCCATGATGATTCAATTGTGCTGCTTCGTACAGGGGCGGTCAATATGCGTCATCAATACGTCCGTGGTGAAGAGCGCGAATCTGTGTATGAAACGCCGTATGGCGATTTACACATGGCCGTAAACACTCATGAATTAACAGTAGACTTTCACGAAGGCGTAGGTCATGTTCATTTAGGATATGATATTTCTGTCGAAGGTGAATGGCAATTTTATAATCAGTTAGATATAGACGTGCGGGAGGATACAGAGCATGGACATGAAGGAAATCCTGAAATCGGGGATTGAACAGGCATTACAAGATACGATTAACAGTGGTGGCTTACCAGCTGGTGAATATCCAGAAATCGTTCTCGAAGTGCCACCTCAAAAAGAATTCGGTGATTTTTCTACAAACATTGCAATGCAATCCGCTCGTGTAGCTCGTCAAAATCCTCGTGCTATTGCTGAGGCTTTGATTAGCCATATGAATTTTGATTGGCTCGAACGCGCTGAGGTTGCTGGTGCTGGTTTCATCAACTTTTTCTTGAAATCTGACATGGTGTACGACACATTGAAAGCCATTTTGAATGCTGGCGATCAATATGGTGTACAACCATTGCGTGCGCGCGATACGATTCAAGTTGAATATGTAAGTGCGAACCCAACAGGTCCTTTACATGTAGGTCATGGTCGTGGTGCTGCATACGGTAGTGCTCTTGTAAATTTGTTGCGTGCAGCAGGTTACAACGTACAATCTGAGTACTATATCAATGATGCGGGTAACCAAATCGATAACATGGCTATTTCCATTGAGTACCGTTTCCAAGAGTTGCAAGGTGCTACATTAGTATTCCCACCTAAGCGCAACGAAGACGGTTCCATGCCTGAATTCGATATTCCAGAAGGGGCTCTCGTGTTCCCTGAAAATGGCTACCGTGGTCCAGATATTATTGAGACTGCTAAAGCTATTGCAGAACGTGAAGGCTTCGATAAATTAAATGCTATGAATGAAGCTGATCGTTTAGCATTGTTTAAAGAAGAGGGCTTAAAAGAAAAATTAGCTCGCTTAGAGGAAAC
>URQX01000192.1 GCA_900550175.1 uncultured Veillonella sp. | reverse complement strand
ACTTCTGTATTGACGGTAAATAACATCTGATAAATCCTCCAAAAACTACTATAAAATTTATTATAACACAATTAATCGAGGGTTATCTAGGCGACGTACTCTTTTGAAAATCAGCCAACCTATTTTGATGGGGCCCCGTTATATTTCGACAACCTAGTAAAAAAAGTACGAATATACTTGCTTGCTCCGTCCTTCGTAAAGTCGCTGCACAAGTATATTCGTACTTTTTTATTACTATATTTATAAAGACGTCCCATCAAAATAGGTATACTGACCGTTAAATACGTAACCCCTAGATAACCTAATTAACTCCTATAAAAAAGCTTTATAGTAGTGGTGCCATGCCCACCAAATAATAGAAAATATGCTTATAACGCTATTAGCTTAAGAGGGATTCAATTCAACTTAATTTGATTAAAATGATGTGATTTCATTCCGTCTATATGTTCAAATAAATCTGGAGAAACATGAGCCCATAAAGGATCCAATACAAAATCAATACCTTCACGTCTTGCTAACTTCGCAGCAGGAACAAAATCACTATCTCCAGAAATAAGAATAATTTGATCTACTTGTTTCTTTAATACTAAACTCGCCACATCAATTCCAAGCTTCATATCTACACCTTTTTGCTCAACTTTTAATTGTAGATGCTTTTCTTCCAACTCTTCAATACGTCCTTGTATAAGCTTTTTGGTAGTATCTACGGATAAATAATAACCTGCATGTGCATCCGATAGCTTCCCCAAACGCAAAGCAACCTTTCTTTGTGACCGTAATGTATTTATAAAGTTATGCATCCAAGAATATAACTCAGTTTTACTTAAATCTACAGTTTTTCTTGTAATCGGATTAAAGACCTTTTTACCACTAGGTAAACAATCATAATAAAAAATACGATATAAAGTCTTTGACTCCTCATTTTTTCCTTTTGATTTCAAATGAGACAAACAATATTTCATCAAAAACTTTGCTGCAGTATCAGCCTCAAGATAACCTAACTCCGAATACAATCGCTTTACAAAAAACCTCCATCAACCATAATGGCAACCTTTTGCATAGTCCCCTCCCGATTATATCAAGATACAAAAAAAGGCCGTAAAACGGCCTTTCTATGACTGGGTTTCGAAACACTCACAATATTGGAGGATTTACTCGCCAATCCTTATATTGATTTAATAATAACCCCAATTCAAGACTACGTCAATAGAAATATAACTCTAACTAACTGAACCTATATTTTATATGCAATTTACAAGTAGGTCTATATCAAGTCTTATACATATAACCTAACCTCCATCATACAAAAGCATATTGAGTAAATGTCAGATGCAGCTTGTGATGGGGGGCATCAATATACAGAAGGAGATTAGTCGCTTGCTATGGGACTAGTTAACAGCAGGTGTTATAAAAATAAAACTAGGTATTTCTGTAGCGACTTTACGAAGGACGGAGCAAAGGAATACCTAGTTTTATTTTTAATTGAGTTGTCGTGATGAAACGGGGCCCCATAGCAAGTGACTTAACTACAACTTATATGGTGGGCCCCATCACAAGCGGAGAACGCATTTACTCAAATGCTTTTATAAGTTCCATGTATTGCGCTTTGTGTGTCATTCTCCAGGTACCAAAGTCTGGTTCTGGAGATTGGTTAAGGGTGTTAGCCAAGGCTTCCAAAAATTCTGGAATTTTTGTGGCTACAATATTACCTGCCATTTTACCAAAGTTTTCGGAGCCCATGTGTTCTGAGCCACCGTCTACAAGGATGAAGGCTACTGTAGGTTTTTTGTCTACTAGTTTTACAGCGCCGTGGAAACCAATTTCACCGATTTGGTGTGTACCACAGGAGTGTGGACAGCCGGAGATGTGTAAACGAGGTAGTTTACTTGTGTCTACCCCTTTTTCTTCAAGGTGTTTAAAGATATCTTTCAATAGACCATTAGAGTCTTGCATGCCGATTTGACAAACCGTAGAGCCCACGCAGGATACAGAACGGCGGAAATCATTTTCTGCACTATCATTAGTTAATTCCGCAATTTTACGAGCCTCATCAGCAGTAAGGTTGATAAAGAACAATGCTTGGTCTGGCGCAATACGCGCTTCTACTTGATCGAGTGTTACTGCATAATCAAGAGCAGCCAATAGATGTTCTACATTAGCATCGCCACCTGCCGGATGGTATTCTACATAGTATAAACCTTCTTGTTTTTGACGATGAATGCGATCGTTTTCCACAGAATTATCACGCTTACCAGTTTTCGTAATTTCATACGCATAGTCAGCTGGATTAATGGTTAATTGTTCAACTTCTTTCACCATTGCCAATGTTTCTTCATAGGTCTTGATGAAAGCTTCAG
>URQX01000191.1 GCA_900550175.1 uncultured Veillonella sp. | reverse complement strand
CACCATATAATACAGGTCTAACATATCCCTGTTTATTAGTATACCACAATGCACCTGTAACGATAGCCGCACCAATCAAGTATGGGAAATCAACACCTGCCCCATAGAAGATAGCTATAACAATAATAGCAATTAAATCATCTATAACCGCCAATGCAGAAAGAAATGCTTTCATAGCTTGTGATACACGCTTACCGAGCATCATAATTACACCTATGGCAAAGGCAATATCAGTAGCGGTTGGAATCCCCCAACCATGAGTATACTCAGGCACGGATCCAGCAATTAAGAAATATACTAAAGCTGGTGTCACAACGCCTGCAAAAGCAGCTAATACTGGTAGTAGTCGTTTTGAATTTGTATTCAGCTCACCAGAAATCATTTCGGATTTAATTGCTAGCCCTACATATAGGAAGAAAAGAGCCATTAATCCATCATTTACCCATTCCAATACATCCATTGGTCCCCAGTATACATGCATGATGGAAAAATATTGATCTGCTAAAGGAGAGTTTGCTATTATAACACCAAGAATAGCGGCAAGTAAGAGCATAATACCGCCAGATGATTCAGACTGAATAAATGCTTTTATATAATTCATAGTAACTACCACTTTCTCAATCATAAAATAAATACAAATTTTACTACATAAAATTATAACTAATATATATTATTTTATCATTTTAGTTCGAAATAAATCAATAAACTAATGATGAACCTCATTGATTAAGTGGATAAATTATACAATGAATTAATGATTAAATCCTCTAATTAAAGAAATAAAAAATACTCCTAGAGGAATAGTTAAACAAATACCTGCTATAGTATTTGTAACTGGATTGGACCAAAGTGGCATAATAAATCCAAGTAATACTAAGGTACCACAACAGATTGGTGTACGCCAAACATGTTTTATCTCAGCCGATACTTTAGATTCTGTAGCACTAGCTCTGCCAAATTTCTTTTTAATAGTCATAATAATACCAGTCACAATGCCTACAATAAGAACAATATCCCAGATGGCCCATAATATTTTAAGAGCCATCGTATTATGATTATGAATATGGAGATTAATCATTGTAGTCATGCCCGTAAAATACCAGGGAATATTTTTTGTAGAATACATATCCTTAGTAGAATCAGTATATAAATTAGCATAGACTGGTTGGCCCAAGAACATAGCTGGATCATCATCATTTTCAGCACCTAAATAAAATGCATAATGATGATTATTAAATTTAGATGGATAATCTATAGATATAAGCTGACGATCTGGGTATGCTTTCATAATTCGAGAGATAGCTTCAGATGGTTGTAAAATGTCAGATTGACCAACTGAAAGTTCTTGCTTTGCAGTGTGTAGTACATCTCCATTATAGCTGTCATTAGCAATAAAAAATCCACCTATCCATACACCTGTAATGCATAATATGAATCCCCATACAGTGGCAACCATAGCAAATTCTCGGTGTAATGTACTTAATTTCATATAGTTAGACAATACAGTAGATTTGTCAAAGCTTTTACGAAATGGACCATATAAAAAAACACCAGAAATAATAGATAACCCACATACTAAAGATAAAATCGTTACAATATAAATTCCTGTTTTGCCAAGATCTAATCGAGTATGTAATTGGTGAAGCGTATGTAACACACTTCGAACCCAAGGATGCGCAGGCGTTTCATGATGCGTAGTTATGAGGGACTTTGTTTTAGGGTTATATAATACATAATCCCCTCCCATCCCCATACGCGCTGGAGGCGCTACAGTTGCGGAAGAATCAATAATACGATACCGTAAAATATGTGTGGCCCCCATAGCTGGAGAAATATTTAAAATATCCTTAGACGGATATTTTTCTTTCACTAATAGGGCACCTTCATCAGCATAATTAAAAATAGACATTTCTTGTTGGCTCATCGCCATTGATGACGAGGAATGATGTGACCCTCCTTGAGCCCATGCATTTAATTCAGTTCTGAACATAAGGACAAGACCTGTAATACAGAACATTAAGAAAAATAGCACAGAAACTATAGATAACCATTTATGAATTTTATAAATTTTTGACATACATATGCCTCCTTCCTCATTATTTTATACATCTATTCTTATTTCAATACAATACAGCAACCACTATGGGTATAGAGTATATAAACAAGCTCTACTTGAATGTATATATTATAGTATGATACAATATGTACATCATGCGGGCGTAGTTCATCGGTAGAATGCGAGCTTCCCAAGCTTGAGAGGAGGGTTCGATTCCCTTCGCCCGCTCCATATATAAAATTTCGTGATGTGATATACATCACGGTTATTTTTTTGTATAATGATATAATAAATATAAATTTAT
>URQX01000190.1 GCA_900550175.1 uncultured Veillonella sp. | reverse complement strand
TAGTTTGTGGTATAATTATAGTGTTAGGCATAGTCCATAACTATAATTGGAGGAAACTATGAACAATATGAAAACAACGCTTTTGTTAGCGACTCTAACGGCCATTTTAGTGGTCTTAGGTGATATGATCGGCGGTAGAAGTGGTATGATGATTATGTTCGTTATATCCATGGGCATGAATTTTATGTCCTATTGGTTTAGCGACAAAATCGTTTTAGCACAATATGATGCACAACCAGTTACTGCACAATCTAACCCAAAATTATATGGCATGGTAGAACGTTTGGCTAAGAATGGTAAGTTACCAATGCCAAAGGTGTATATCATTCCAAGTGATGTACCTAATGCATTTGCAACAGGTAGAAATCCTAATAACGCAGCTGTTGCTGTGACAGAGGGGATCCAACGTTTATTGACCGATGATGAATTGGAAGGGGTTCTTGGTCATGAGTTAACGCATGTTAAGAATCGTGACACCTTGATTAGTACCATTGCTGCCATGATGGCAGGGGCTATTTCTATGATTGCCCATGTGCTTCAATTCTCAGCCATATTTGGTCGTTCAGATGACCGTGAAGGCTCTAACCCGTTAGAGTTAATAGGCGCCATAGTTATTGCACCTATTGCAGCAGGACTCATTCAAATGAGTATTTCTCGGGCTCGTGAGTTTTTAGCTGATGAGGGGGGCGGAGAAATGTGCCGCAACCCTTTAGCTTTGGCATCTGCCCTTGCAAAGATTGATTATTATTCAAAGCATGGTGCATTGCCAAACGCAAGTAATGCAACAGCCCATATGTTTATCATCAACCCTATGGTTGGTATTGGTGAAAGCTTGAGCAATCTTTTTAGTACACACCCTCGAACAGAGGAACGTATTGCAAAATTGAAACAACAAGCAATGAATCCTAAATATAAAGAGAAAGCATTATTTTAATTAATATCTACAGGAGGATATCATGCAAGAAACATTAGTTTTAATCAAACCAGATGCAGTTAAGCGTCAATTAAGTGGCGAAATTCTTAGCCGTTATGAACGTAAAGGTCTTGTAATTAAAGCATTAAAACTTTTACAAGTACCTCGTGAACTAGCTGAAGAGCATTATGCTGAGCATAAAGAAAAACCATTCTTTGGTGAATTAGTTGATTTCATCACATCTGGTCCTGTTCTTGCTTTCGTGTTGGCCGGAGATAATGCTATCGTATCTGTACGTACGTTAAACGGTGCAACAAATCCTGTAGATGCTGCTCCAGGCAGTATTCGTGGTGACTATGCCCTAACAATGGATGCAAACGTAGTACATGCTTCTGATTCTCCAGAGGCTGCTGCTCGTGAAATTCATCTTTGGTTCCCAGAATATAAATAATCTCAAGGTTGAGAACATGTAGCTTTTTATTCTACATTTATGTATTTCTATAGGAGGTAATACATATGGCAAGTAGTGTTTACACAAAAACAGGTGATGCTGGTACAACTGGTTTATATACCGGTGAACGAGTACCTAAATCCTCTTTACGCGTAGAAGCTTATGGTACAATCGATGAACTACAAGCCTTTTTAGGCTTGGCTCGTTCCTATGCTGAAAATCCACGTGTTGCTACTGAATTATATGATATTGAGCGCAACTTATGGACTTTAATGGCAGATATTGCTAGTTTAAATGCGGCGCCAGTCATTACAGAGCAACATGTTAAACATTTAGAAAAGGTTATTGATCGCTTTGACGAAAAGCTTGAACCATTATCTAACTTTGTAATTCCTGGTGAAAAACAATCTTCAGCTTATTTACATGTAGCGAGAACGATTACTCGACGTGCTGAACGTGACTTATGGCGTGTATTAGATGCTGGTGAAAGCGTTCACGAGTCTAATTTAAAATATTTAAACCGTCTATCCGACCTTTGCTTTATTATGTGTCGTGTAGAAGAGGAAATTGGAGCTGAATAAACAAAAAAAGCTATGTATTTTACATAGCTTTTTGCTCGTTATAGACCTTATTGTGAAATTGTTTGATTTAAAACATCGTGAGGACTTGGATAGTAGAAGAAAATATGAGGAATTTCATAGCGGAATTTTTCTCTCAATAGATCAGAAAGTGTTGTTTCGAAGTTTATAATCTTATCAGCTCCGAAATCAAAATCTTCTATCAAAACCAATAACTGTGGTTCTACTTGAGGTGCATTTTCTGGTAACATTTCTGGTGGTAGTGGAACATTTACTACTACACGTGCGGTGCCAATATATTTACCTTGTCCATCGTCAATGGCAACACGATAGGTATTATCCCATAACGTAGCCATCATTTTAAGTTTCATATTCATAATTTCCATAGTATCGCTCCTTTGTTATACTTATAATGATACTGAAATTATAAATTCTTGTATAGGTGCATTATGAAATC
>URQX01000189.1 GCA_900550175.1 uncultured Veillonella sp. | reverse complement strand
TTTGAGCAGCACAAGCCATAGCAACTGCTGTAATATATCCATCGATTACAAATGGAATATGTAGGTCTGTACAAGCTACCATAGCGCCTGTAATAGCGGCTATATCAAAGCCACCTACACGGCTGATTACCTCTTTTGGACTATTTAAGTGCCCCTTATGATGAGATAGTGCAGTACGTACAAACTCTCGTTTTTGATTCATGTACGCCTCTTCATCAGGACCAGATCCAGGACCTACGGTTATTCGCGGATCTAGTTTTGTAAGACCACTCAAGACAGCTGCTGAAGTAGTCGTATTCCCAACCCCCATTTCTCCGAAGGAAAATAGATTGATACCCGATTCTGCATAGTAGACAACGCGGTTATATCCCGCTTGGTACGCTAAATCAAATTCTTCAGCGCTCATAGCAGCACCATCTAATATATTCTTTGTGCCTTGAGCAACCTTTCGATTGACCCCAATACCTTGTGGACAAGCAATGCCTACATCTACCACTTCGTAAGGAATATGGTTAAAGATACAATAATTAGCAACTGCACTTTTACCATCAATCATATTCTGAGACTGTTTACGGGTAATCTCATAGTTATAACCGATTAGACCATCAACGGAAATACCATTATCTGCAGAAAAGATAATATGCTGAGCATGAATCTCAGGTTTCATATCCTGCCAAGCAAGACACATTTTTTTGAAATATCGTTCCCATAGACCCAAGCTTTTTGGAATGATCGCCTTATTTAAAATAAATTGATTAAGTTGTTCTTCAAAAACTTTGTCCATGGAAAAACCTTCTTTCAACTAACCGTATATATAGTTACATAATTGTTTTAACGACTCTTCGTCGTGAACTGATATTTCAAAAATCTTAGTGGCTCCTGCTAGTTTAAGATTGCGTCGAGGGGCCTCTATATCTTTACCCGTATCCACCTTGGATACAACACCTATAACCTCGCGGTTTAAGGAGTTACCAAAGCTTGGTGGGAATATGGTTGTTTCATCACCTGCTGGGATCATGAAAATCACTAGATCCGCATCATAGGCATGCAAGATAATGCCTCGATAGTAATTAGGATTTTCCATATATTCCCCAGGTGTATCAATGAAGTTTCCCACCCGCGTTATAGCTTGTGTCTTATGATACGTAGCCGAGCCATGCGTAATCGTATCGGCTAATGTAGTCTTACCACATCCGCTACGTCCTACTAGGAGGATACGCTTTTCTTTCTTTTCAGTGCTCATACTTACCCTTTCATTAGGATCTAGTTAAATCCGTTGGGAAAAAGCCTAATATACGTTGAAGACCTTCAATTACACTGCGCAATGCAGATTCAACAGCAGATACATCACCAGTTATGAGAAGTGCCCCCGAAAATCTATCGATGAAACCAATTTCAATATCACCGGATTTACTTGCAATATCGGCTGCAATAATGGTCCCTTCGCCAGGTGTTATGGTAAGAATCCCAATGGCATTTCGACCTTTTTCCTCGAGCCCCATTTTTCTAAATAGATCTGGCTTAGGATTGGCAATAACATGGGCTATCGTAACCTGTTTTCCGGGTACAAATTCTTGTATGATGCGCTGTTTTGCATCAATTACCTCTTGAAAGGCCATATAATCTCCTCCTAATTTAATATGTATTCTTTAAACTATATCCACATACCATAGTTCGTCCTTGTTTTATATACTCTAGCTATAGTTATGGCGCCACTAATTGGAAGAATAATACAGCCAAGCCTGCCCCAATCAACGGGCCAATAAATGGTACCCATGCATATTGCCAGTTCGCAGTGCCCTTATTAGGAATTGGTAGTAAGAAATACGCTAACCGTGGACCAAAGTCGCGCGCTGGATTTAACGCATATCCAGTAGTCGCACCAAAGGACATACCAATAGATGCTACCAAGATACCGATGACCATAGGTGCTAAACCATCAGCCATTTTCCCTAAGCAGAGAATAGCTAGCATAAACAAAAACGTAGCTATAATTTCGGATATCAAATTGAAAGGTTTATTATCTATGGCTGGACCTGTTGCAAAAATCCCTACACAGTTCCCTTCGTCAGGGCCAGTTACTTTAAAGTGTGGATAATAGAATAATGCAGCAATAGCAGCACCAGTAAAACCACCTGCAATTTGAGCTATGGACATGGGAATGACTTGATCCCAAGGGAATATGCCTGCCACAGCAAGGGCAAAGGTAACGGCTGGGTTCAAATGTCCAGGACCACCAAGTGTAATCCCCACATACACACCAAAGGCTACGGCAAATGCCCATCCAAAAATAATGTGTAACCAATTAGTACCAAAGATACTAACGATGGTTTTCTTTAATAAAATTGATGCATTTGTACTGTTACCAAATGCAATTAAAACGGCAGTACCAACAAACTCACTAATATACATTTGCG
>URQX01000188.1 GCA_900550175.1 uncultured Veillonella sp. | reverse complement strand
TAGCTTGTATCATAAGCTGTGGAGAAACCATCCCTTGCCATTCATTCTTTTGCAACGAAAATGCTACTTTCACCACAGTTCCAACAAATATCGTTTTAAATAAATCAGGACGATTCCAAGCAATAGCATCTAAGGTGCCACTTGAGGTTTCTAAAATCACCTTACAATGATTTTTCAATTGTCCCATAAGCATAATGTCTTGTACCGTTGCTTCCATAACGGCAAAGACCGGCGTACTATTAGCCATACCGTAGGGCTCAAGAGCTGATACGCGGTCAATGATATCTACATCAATATCATCAACGGGTAGTTCCGCATCAATAGCAACAACAGGAATGTATTCCTCTGCTGTTACATGCGCCTTACAATACGCAGTCAAACGGTCTCGCAATTCATCTATACGATTTGCATCAATACTGAATCCTGCTGCTGCAGAATGTCCACCAAACTGTAGCAAAATGTCTTCGCAAGATTTTAAGGCATCATAGATATTAAAACCATCGATACTACGGCAAGATCCTTTGCCAACACCATCATGAATACTAATGACTAAGGTTGGTTTGTAGAACTCCTCTACGAGACGAGAGGCAACGATACCGATGACACCAGGATGCCACTCATCACCGGCTACAACGGTTACATAGTCAGCCTTATGGCCTTGATTAGCTACATCTATGCGAGCCAATTCGTGGATATTACGCTCTAGCTCTTGTCGCTCTCGATTAGTTTCATTTAATTCCTCAGCAATCGCTTCAGCCATGTCAGCATTATCAGTAACTAGCAACTCTACAGCGCGTGTTGCATGGGTTACGCGACCTGCTGCATTAAGCCGTGGGGCTAAGGTAAAACCAATATGTCCAGATGTTATAGTTCGTTCATGAAGACCGGCTACATCGATTAGCTTTTTAATCCCTAGATTTGGATGACTATTCATCTTTTCAAGGCCTGCTTTTACGATGATGCGGTTCTCACCGACTAACGGCACAACGTCCGCCACAGTGCCTAATGCAACGATATCTAAATCATCTAAATACCATTCACCAGTCTTTGTAAGCCACAATGCTTGGCATAATTTAAAAGCAACCCCAACACCGGATAAGTTCTTATCCTTGTAGTGACAGTCCTTTTGCTTGTGATTAATAACAGCCTTTGCTCGTGGGATCAAATCTGGTGCCGTATGATGATCCGTAATAATCATATCGATACGGTCACGTACAGCCTCTACAATATCGTAAGAGCTAATACCGCAGTCTACGGTAATAACCAGAGAAGTTTCCCTCTCTATAAGGTGCTCTAAAGCATCTAAATTTAGACCATATCCTTCGCTTTGACGCTCTGGTATGTAATAGGTAACATCGGCACCTAGCTTCTTTAAAAATCGATATAGAACAGATGTGGCCGTAATACCATCTACATCATAATCGCCATAAATAACGATTGGTTTATGTTTTTCAATTGTCTCCTGAACTAGCGAAACAGCTACACCCATATCTTTTAAGGTAAATGGATCTAACAAATCTGACAAAGAGCCTTGTAAAAACTTCCGCCCTTCGTCAACATCTATGTGGCGATTTACCATTAATTTTGCCACAATAGGATTTACACCAAGTTCTCGGATTAAGATATTCTCTTGTTCTTTGTCGCTTGTGGAAATGCGCCAACGTTTCTTCTTAATCATCATATCCCTCAGTAGTTTATAATCAATATTATTATAAAATTTAACGTATTATCATTATCATTTTTATTTATTATACATCAAAAAGTGAATAAAATAAACTACTTTATATATTTTATTCTCATTTAAGCTTTGTCTTTTTCTCAACAAAAAAGAACCTCCCATTATCAATAGGAGGTTCTAGATCAGTGAATTACTTAGAACCGGAAGTCTCGTTCGCCGTCTTTCATCTGTGCAATATAAGCTTTAGCTTTATCTTTAACTAAATCATTTTTGATATTTTCTAACTGATTTTCAATAACCTTAGCACCATGAGCCTTGGTCTTTTCATTACCATAGTCCATGATGTATTCGTTCAATGTCATCAATGCATTTGGTTGACAACAGTTATGAATTTGACCAGATTTAGCAAGGGCCATGAAACGGTCCCCTGTTCTGCCTGCACGATAGCATGCAGTACAGAAGCTTGGTACATAACCAAGATCTAATAACCAATCTACGATTTCATCTAATGTACGTGTATCACTGCGATCAAATTGAGCAGAATTATCTTCTGGTTTCTCTTCTTCTTTGTAACCACCTACACTAGTACGAGAGCCACCGCTGATTTGGGAGATACCTAATGCCAAACCACGTTCACGCATTTCTTGGGTTTCGCGTGTGGACATAATCATACCCGCATATGGAGCAGATACACGAATGAGAGCAACGATTTTCTCAAATATATCGTCAGGTACAGCATTACTGAAATCATCTA
>URQX01000187.1 GCA_900550175.1 uncultured Veillonella sp. | reverse complement strand
ATGAGTTACAAATTATTTCTGACTCTGCTGATGCTACAAAACGAAATCGCGGTCGCCGTGGTCTCGATATTTTGAAAGAGATGCAAGATGCCAATAAGGTAGCCATTGAAGTGGTAGAAGACGACTATGATGATCTTACAGAAGTTGACTCTAAATTAATGCGCCTTGCTTTGGATAAACAATGGAAGTTGATGACTAACGATTTCAACTTAAATAAGGTTGCTCGTGTACAAGGAATTGAAGTGCTTAATCTTAATGAGCTAGCTAATGTACTTAAACCAGCCCTCATTGCAGGCGAATGGATTCGCGTGCAAATTATGAAAGAAGGTAAGGAGGTACATCAAGGTGTTGCTTATCTCGACGATGGTACCATGATTGTCGTTGAAGATGGTAAACCTTATGTAGGTCAAACTGTAGAGGTTATGGTTACATCTATCCTACAAACTAGTGCTGGTCGTATGATCTTTGCTCGTGTAGATGGAGGACAAAATGGACAAGGTAATTAGTTGTATTGTTCTCGCCGCTGGTGCAGGGCGTCGCATGGGGTACAAAGAGAATAAGATATTTATCCCTTTGGGACGATTCTCTATCATTCAGCGTACATTGCAAAATGTAGCAAATGTTGATGGCTTGAATGAAATTATTCTTGTTATAGCTGAAGGCGACCGAGAATATATGACAAAACATATTCAAGAGTTGGAGTTGGCTGTTCCCGTACACATCGTACTGGGTGGAAAAGAACGGCAAGATTCTGTAGCCTGTGGCCTTAAGGCTGTATCAGAAGAAACCAATATTGTTCTTGTTCATGATGGAGCGCGACCATTAGCCTCAACAGAAATGTTTAATAATGTTGCTGACGCGGCTAATACCTATGGTGCAGCTACCGTAGGTGTTCCTGCTACAGACACCATTAAACGGGTTGATATGGACCATAATGTTCTAGAAACATTAAAGCGCAGTGAGCTATACCAAATTCAAACACCTCAAGGCTTTCAAAAAGAATTATTTGTAGAGGCTCATCAAGCGGCATATGAAACAAAATATCTTGGTACTGATGATGTATCACTAGTTGAGTATGTAGGTAAGCCTGTACATATAGTTGAAGGTGACTATTGTAATATAAAGGTAACAACACCAAATGATATTGCAGTAGCTAAGCGATATTTAGGAATTGAGGATACACGTATGCGCGTTGGATTTGGTTATGATATTCATCAATTAAAAGCAGGTCGCCCATGTATTCTTGGCGGTGTTCATATCGAATCTGAACTCGGTCCTGATGGTCATTCCGATGCGGATGTTCTTACTCATGCATTGATGGATGCCATGTTAGGTGCTGCAGGTCTACGAGATATTGGATATTATTTCCCGCCTGAAGATGACCAATATAAAGGGATTTCTAGTATGCTTTTACTAGAAAAGGTTAATTCCTTATTGAAAGAACGTGGGTTACAAGCCTATAATATAGATATTATGGTTATTTCAGAGACACCTAAATTAAAGACTCACATCGATACGATGAAGGCGAATTTACAATCTATTTTAGAAATACCATTAGAACGTATTAGTATTAAAGCGACAACAAACGAAATGCTAGGTGCCATTGGACGCCGCGAAGGCATTGCTGCACAAGCTGTCGTTTCTGTATATGAAGGAGAGGTATAATCATGAGTTCCATGAAAGTTCGTTTTGCTCCAAGCCCTACGGGTCCATTCCACATTGGTGGTGCTCGTTCTGCTTTGTTTAACTGGCTATTAGCTCGTAAGGAAAAAGGCACATTTGTATTGCGCATTGAAGATACAGATTTGGCTCGTTCTACCCGTGAAAGTGAAGAAAATATCAAAGCTTCTTTACAATGGCTTGGCATGAACTGGGATGAAGGCATCGACGTAGGTGGCGATAATGGTCCTTACCGTCAAACAGAACGTCTTGACTTATATAAAGAAGTAACACAACGTTTGTTGGACGAAGGCAAAGCATATGAATGCTATTGCACACCTGAAGAATTAGATTCTGTTCGTCAAGAACAAATGGATCGTGGTGAAACACCTAAATATAATGGCCATTGCCAACACTTAGATGAAGAAACAAAGGCTAAATATATTGCAGAAGGTCGTAAACCAACCATTCGCTTACGCGTTCCTTTGAATAAAACATATGCTTTCGATGACATGGTTCGCGGTCATGTATCCTTTGAATCCAATGGTGTAGGTGATTTTGTAATCGTAAAATCCGATGGTATTCCTGTATATAACTTTGCAGTAGTCATGGATGATCATATGATGGGTATTACTCACGTTATTCGTGCAGAGGAACATTTATCTAATACACCACGTCAAATGGCAATTTATGAAGCTTTAGGTTGGGAGATACCTACATTTGGTCACATTTCCTTGATTCTTGGTAAAGACTACAAGAAAATGTCCAAACGTCATGGTGCTACATCTGTTGAACAGTACAAACAATTGGGCTATTTACCAGAAGCACTTGTAAACTTCTTGGCTCTTCTTG
>URQX01000186.1 GCA_900550175.1 uncultured Veillonella sp. | reverse complement strand
GCCGGATACAACACCAATGATTTCGCCCATACTAATCCTTTCTTGGTTGCCCACTAGTTACTGCCTTCTCCGGTTTTTGACCATTCGTCGTATTGCCTACAGTGGCAGAATCTTTATTACTTTTAGTATTTGTATCATTCGTTTTTTTATTTAATGGCACATTGAAATATGCAGCTAACACATCTCGTACGATTGGGCCTGCAGAACCGGCACCAAAGCTACCTTGTTCAACGAGTGCAACCACAACAATTTGTGGTTTATCATATGGTGCATAGGCTACGAACCAGCCATGATCTCGGCCATGTGCGTTTTCCGCAGTACCAGTTTTGCCAGCTACATTTATAGGGAATCCTTTAAATAAATCCCCTGCTGTACCACCCTCATTCGTTACATCACGCAAACCTTCTCGAATGAGATCCATAATATTTTTAGGAACTGGTAGAATACCTAATTTATCAGGTCCAAAAATTTCTTTTGGAGTACCATCTTTATTATCAATACGACTTACCACATAAGGTCTATATTTGATGCCTCCATTAGCTACTTCACTGAGCATTACGGCCATTTGTAATGGCGTAACCAATGTGAAAGATTGACCAATAGCAGCATCAAAGGTTTCCCCTAAGTACCAATCTTCATCATATACTTTTCGTTTATACTCAGGGCTTGCCATAATACCTGCAGCTTCACCTGGCAAATTAATACCAGTCTTTTCACCAATACCAAAATAAGCCGCATATTTATTAAGATTTTCTATCCCTACACGATTACCCATTTCATAGAAGTAAACGTTATCTGACTTAGCAAGCGCCCTATTGAAGTTAAGCCACCCCAAGGCCTCACCTTCCGCATTTCGTTTATCGATTAACCAGTGTTTACCACTATCAAAGATCATCTCTTCAGGAGTAACCTTTTTAAGGTCTAACGCCGCCGTCCCTGTAATAATCTTAAAAGGAGAACCTGGAGGGTATTCACCAGAAATAACCTTATTATCAAATGGATGATTTTTATCAGTATTTAATTGATTCCATTGAGCTGGTGTAATTCCTTTAGAAAACCAGTTTGGATTGAATTCAGGAGCGCTGACCATAGCTAAAATAGCCCCTGTGTTAGGGTCCATGGCCACCACTGCTGCCCCTTGTGCTGGAATACCTTGAGCACGCAATTGATTAAGCTGGTTCTTAACAGCCTCTTCAGCCGCCTTTTGAAGGTTTACATCAATGGTCAAATGGATATTAGAGCCTGGTACCGTATGTTTTCTATCCACCTCAGTTACAGGGCGACCTGTAGCATCTACTTCAACTTGCTTACCACCATCAGTACCACGCAAAATAGAATCATATAATTTCTCAAGGCCAGAACGACCTAAAATAGTACCACCACTTACCAGCGTATTAGGGTCTTGCTGTTTTAGCTCTTCCAATTCCTCTTCACTTACTTCACCAACATAACCAAATAGTTGAGAAGCCATCGTTTCATATGGATAATATCGAAGTGGTTCAACATCAATCGTTACCCCAGGTAATTCATGTCGATGCTCTTCAATGGTTGTTACTACATCCATTGAAATATCATTGGCAATACGTATTGGCTCATAGCCATACTTATGATCATTAACCTTCTTTGTAATATCTTCAGGTTTCATTTTTAATAAAGCTGCTAATTTAGCAACTTCACCATCATCCAAAGCCTTTCCTGTAGGCATGATGGATATGGTATAGGCAGGTCGAGAGCCTACAAGAATTTGACCATTGCGATCATACATAACACCCCGCGCTGCAGTCATGGGTACCATGCGCAACCGATTGCCTTCCGCCTTAGCTTGATAATAACCACCAGCCAAGATTTGTAGCATAAACAAACGCAATGCCAATACTATGAATATGCCCGCTACAATGTAAAAGAGTACGTCAAAGCGACTCGTTTTTCTTCTTTTATAGAGGCCTTCAAGCACTCTTTCACCCCCTTACTAAATTATTACCAAATATAATCTTGCTGTTCATCCTTACGCCACAACAAACCATGTACGATAGCCGCCAATACGCCGTTCCAGAACAATACTGGTATAACCATATGCCCCATATACAAACCAATATGTAAATCCCCACCACTAGCTAATATCATGAGGCTACGTATAAAACCATCAAGTAAGGTACATATGGCTACAATAGCACTAGACCAATACCAACGTTCTTCATAGAGTCTATGTTTTACAGCGGATAATAGGTACACCACAACCACATATGGAAATAAGTGGAGGCCAAAGAAATTAGAAATCAATACATCATGGACGATACCACCTATAATAGCTGCCATTATTCCCATGCGACGCCCTTTAAAAAGTGTGACCATAACTATAATAGTTAAAATTAAATTGGGTAACCAATTCGTATGAAAAATAGCAGGCAATAATTGGGCCTGTATAAAGTAAATTAAGAATCCACAAAGGACTAAAGCTAAACGCGTCATGGTTTAACGGCCCCCTTTGCCCCTTCAACTTGATCTCGTTGTGTTTGAGGTAC
>URQX01000185.1 GCA_900550175.1 uncultured Veillonella sp. | reverse complement strand
AGGCTAATTGGCATATTATTGAGGAGCGCATTGCAGGGCCTTGGCATACATTTGCGCTAGAAAAGCGATGAAAAAGATTTTTATTCCTACACCTTTAGATGAAAGAATAGAATTACCGAAAGATGTTACACATCATGTATTACATGTATTTCGTCATAATATTGAGAAACCTATCATTGTAACAGGTAGTGATAATCGTTGTGGTATATACCAAATTACAGAAGAAGTAGATGGTAAGGCTCAAGCAAAACTTATTGAATATGTAGAATCAAACGTATCATCTTATCGTACTATCCTCGTTCAATCATTATTAAAAGGTGAAAAACTAGAGTGGGTCCTACAAAAGGCGACAGAGTTAAATGTAGATACAATTTATCTTGTATCTACTGCTAACTGTGTAGCGAAATATGATGATAAAAAACTACAAACAAAAGTTAGTCGTTGGGAAAAAATAATGGTAGAAGCAGCCCAACAATGTGGTCGCAATCAACTGCCAACGCTTGTAGTAGGTGAAACGCTTTCACAAGTATTAGACATCGAAGCCAACGCATTAAAATTAGTTGCCTATGAAAATGAAGAGGGGCATACGATTAAGGATGAACTCAAAATAGTTCTTGATGATGTTTCTATTACAGATATTCTCATTTGTATTGGTCCTGAAGGGGGCTACCAAGAGAAGGAAATCAATGCTATTATAGAGAGTGGCGGTAAATCAGTTTCGTTAGGCAATACTATTTTGCGTGCTGAAACGGCTGCCATAGGATCATTAGCTATGATTCAATATGAATTAGAGCTATAAATTAAATAAGAATAGAGAGGTGCGATGAAAACCGTTGCTTTTACAACCTTAGGGTGTCGTGTCAATCAATATGATACAGATGCCATGAAAGGTTTATTTTTACAAAATAATTACGAAGCTGTAGACTTCGATGAAAAAGCTGATATATATGTAATCAATACATGTTCTGTAACGAATATGGGGGAAAAGAAATCCCGTCAATTAATTCGTAAGGCTAAGCGTCAAAATGAAGATGCCTATGTTATTGTAACTGGTTGTTATGCTCAACTTGATCCAGATGCGATTGCAGCTATCGATGGTGTTAACCTCGTTATTGGTACTAATAATCGCTCTAAAATTGTTGAATTGGTTGAACAATTGGAATCTACAGAGCGTCAAATCAATGCTGTACGGGATATCATGAACGAATCTAACTTTGAAGAAATGCCATTATATGGTAATGAATCTGATAAAGCTCGTGCTTTCATGAAAATTCAAGAAGGTTGTAATAACTACTGTGCCTTTTGTATCATTCCGTATACTCGAGGAAAATTAAAATCTCGTAAAGTAGATGATATTGTACAAGAGGCCAAACGTTTAGTAGAACATGGATTCCACGAAATCGTATTAACAGGTATACATTTGGGAAATTATGGTGTAGAATTGCCAGGCCGCCCTACATTAGCTGACGTAGTAAAAGCTTTATTAGAGATTCCTGATTTATATCGCATTCGTTTTGGGTCTATTGAATCGGTAGAGGTTTCTGATGAGTTGGTAGAGTTAATGGCTACGAATAAACGCGTTTGCCCACACTTACATTTACCACTACAAGCTGGTTCTGATCATGTATTAAAGTTGATGAAACGCCATTATACATTGCAAGAATATAAAGACTTGATTGCAAGTTTGCGTTCTCGTATTAAAGATTTATCTATTACGACTGATATTATTGCAGGTTTCCCGCAAGAAACAGATGAAGACTTTGAAGAAACATTAAATACAGTACGGGAAATTGGGTTTACCCATATTCATGCATTCCCATACTCTATTCGTGAGGGCACACCTGCAGCTACTATGCCAGATCAAGTACCTGAAGCTGTAAAGAAAACTCGTGTAGCGCTTTTAAATGGTCTTAGCCAATCTGGCTATGAAGCATACGCAAAATCTCGCATTGGTAAGTCTGGTGAAATTCTCATCGAAAAGGAAGAGAATGGATATTACATGGGCTTAACAAATGAGTATGTAAATGGTAAAGTTAAATCAGATGGAACACATAAAATTGGTGATCTCATCGGAGGTACTGTTGTAGGTTTAGAAGATAATTATTTGATTATTGAATAAGGAGCTATAGTATGAGTGACTGCATTTTCTGTAAAATTATCAATGGTGAAATTCCTTCTAAAAAAGTATTAGAAAATGATAAATTCTATGCATTCCATGATATTGAGCCAGTAAAAAAAGTACATGTTTTGATTGTACCTAAAAACCATGTTTCAAATATTGCTCATCTTAATGAAAATAACGAAGACTATGTAGAAGGTTTATTACCATTCGTTCGTGATGTAGCTAAAGAACTTGGTATTTCTAAAGATGGTTATCGTTTAATTTTTAATACAGGTAAAAAAGCTGGTCAAACTGTATTCCATATGCATGCTCATCTCTTAGGTGGCGAAGAAATGGGATGGCCAGAAGCTTAATATGCTGTATAATGTATTCTTTTTATAATACTTATTAAAATTCCTATAAAATATACCGGAA
>URQX01000184.1 GCA_900550175.1 uncultured Veillonella sp. | reverse complement strand
TATTATAGAAATAAATTATTGTGTATTCCTTCAAGAGGGGATTTATTATGTCATCTAGTTTAAAGCAAATTGGGAGAAACCCCATCTTTCGCTTTGGTATCATTGGTATTGTTTTATATATAGCTCTATTTTTCATCTATGAACCTATTACATTAGGTCTAGATGTTGAAGATATAACGATTTTAGCAGTACCAACAATTGTAGGTACTTTTTTATTTCAATACTTTATGGGGTGTACCGTTTTTCATAGACCATTTTTAGGATATGGATTAGTCGGTATTCTTTGGGCTCTTACATTCCCACTCCTTTTCCATTGGTCCTATGTTAAGCCTTTATATTTCTATGAATTTGCTAATGACTTTTTATTTGGCTTATTAATTTTTATGGGTTTATCAGGAATTCAATTCTTACTAAACCAAACGAATCGTCTCCATAAAACCACATCATTAATCATGGCAATCATTACCATGATATTAAGTCTTATCCCGTTCTTACAAATAGGATACTATCTAACTACTTGGCATTGTTTAACGCCAGCTAGTTTACTAGCAGTATATATGACGAATCCTGAAGAAGCATTTGGTTTCCTAAAAAATGCCGCAGGTATTCCTGGTCTCATCGCTGTTGGTATAGGCCTTGTATTATGGACCTATCTACTCTACTGGTCTAATCTAGGAATGAAAGCAGTAGTAAACTTAAACACTACACGACCTATACGATCTACATTGCTCATTGCATCTATAGTAGCATTTTTAGTATACGTACCATTCTTTTTATTCCCTAAGACATGTATCGTAGCCAACTGGATTGCTGCTGGCGATTATGTAAAACAGATGCAACAATATAATGATAACCATCATTTAGTATTTGATTCCTTCAATTTAGATACAAAGGAAACCGCTGCCAACAAAGCACCTGGAACTATTATATTAGTAATTGGTGAATCTAGTTCTCGCGATTATATGAAGGTATATAATCCAAACTTCCCTTATGACGATACGCCATGGCAAGGTAATATGCGCTCTGATAATAAAGATTTTGTATTCTTTGACAACGCATACTCATCGTATGTACAAACAGTACCTACTCTTGAACGCGCTTTATCTGAACGCAATCAATATGATGATAAACCATTCCTTGATTCAGCAAATATCTTAGACGTAGCAAAAAAAGCTGGTTATACTACTTCTTGGTTTAGTAACCAAGGCGTGTTTGGTGAATACGATACAGCCATTTCATTAATGGCAAAAACTGCAGATACTACAAAATGGTCTCATGAATCATATGCCTTCTCTGATCGCTATGATGAATCACTATTGCCTTTATTACAATCTGTAGATCCTTCAAAAAACAACTTTATTGTTATTCATATTATGGGCAGTCATATTTACTATAATGATCGTTATCCACATGAATTTAGTAAATGGAAACAGGGCCCATATCCAGATGGTCAAGAAGCATATGCTAATAGCCAACTTTATACAGACTGGTTATTACAACAAATTTATACTTATGGCAAAGAAAAATTAAACCTACAAGCAATGGTTTATTTCTCTGACCACGGTGAAAGTTTAGATAAATCTCACAATCCAGATACCTTTGACTTTGTAATGACTCACATTCCATTCTGGATTTATTTATCCCCTCAATATCGTGCAGAGTATCCTCAAACTGCAGCAGAACTTACTAAGCACGAACATCAATACTTTACAAACGATTTACTATATGACACATTAGTCGGCCTCATGCATGCACCTAACCAACGTTATGATGCAACACGAGACTTTACTAATGCTAAGTATCGATTTAATTTACATAACCTTACTACTCTACTAGGAGAACAGCCATTAACTAATGATCCTGTAAATGCAGGAAAATAAATATTACTCTTTCTAGTAATGAATACATCATTTTAATATTTAATGATCGCTAGTTAAGATTGCAGTAAATTTAATCAAACAAAAAAAGAGATGAGTTAACAACTCATCTCTTTTTTTGTTTGATTAATAGATTAATATCCTCTTCCGTATAAACGTCAATATTATTCTTTAATAAAGCCTCTACAGTGCATCCATGACCCTCCCGTAGGGTTTTACTAAAGGTACCATCATAAATTCGCTTATAGCCGCAACTAGGGCTTTTTGCTTTCATTAAAGCCTGCTTGCAACTATATTGAAGAGCTATGTCTAGTGCAGTCTGAGCACCTTTCAAAAATTCTATAGTTACATCAGCCCCATTAGCCGTACATATACGTTCCCCTTGTCGCTCTGCAGGATTACGAGGTGTATTAAGTCCACCTAATACTTCTGGACATACAGGTACTAAATCAAATAAATCTTTTAACAACGGTAGCATATCTATATAATTATCTTTTCCATCATAGCGACATGCTACGCCACATAGGCATTCACTAATTAGTAATTTAGGTTTCGTATTCATAGCATTATTTAACATATATAGTATTAAAAGTTAATTTACATAAGAAAAAAAGACTAACCGAAGTTAGTCTTAATTGGTGCCGAGGACCGGAATCGAACCG
>URQX01000183.1 GCA_900550175.1 uncultured Veillonella sp. | reverse complement strand
CAGCAGCTAAAATAAGGCTTGCAATATTCATAGTAATCTCCTATCTGTTATCTCTAATATATCTGAACTATTAAAATTATTAATTTCATCATATTGGCCTGTAGTCCAAAACGCAATATAAAGTTATTATATCTAACGATAATGTATCTAATATTAATCCTTTATTCTTCATCAAATACTGGTTCTATGTTAATTTTTTTTGTATTTTCATCAATACCATAGAACGTAAATAGTGATTCATAATCATCGATTAGTTTTGGATTTGGCTCTGCCGTTGCTACTAGAACGCCAGTCCCCACAACGACACCACTCATTTCTAAGACAAGCTCTTTAAGCCCTTTTGCAGTGCCACCAGCTTTCATGAAGTCATCAATAATTAGAACTCTCGCATTTGGTGGAATAGCTCTCTTCGTAAGCGTCATCGTTTGAATACGACCAGAGGATCCTGTTACGTAGTTGATACTAATAGCAGATCCTTCTGTTACCTTACTATCACGACGAGCAATAACAAGAGGCTTATTGAAAGCTCGCGCTACCATAACAGCTAACGGAATCCCCTTAGTTTCAACTGTCAAAATATAATCAGGATTTCGATCCATAAAGCGAGTCATAATAATTTCCCCAAGGCGTGTCATTACATGCCAATCATACAAGATATCAGACATATAAATAAAGCCACCAGGAATGATACGATCTGACTCCATCAAACGATTTTGCACATCGCGTAAAATATCATTGGCTTGAGTACCCTTCCGATGAGGAATGAAACGTACTCCGCCTGCTACACCCGCCACAGTTTCTAATGTACCGAGCTGAAAGTGCTCCATAGACTGTCTTACACAGGTTAAATCTTCACTAACTGTGGATTTAGCCATACCAAAGAAGTCACAAAAATAATTTAAAGGAATCAATTTTTGCGGTGAATCAACTAACAATTTAGTCATTGCCACCATGCGTTCCACGCGCCGTACTTTATCCATAGAATTTCCTTTACCATTCATCATTAACTATTGATTATACTCATGTAACAAAGGTCATGAATTATCTCAAATGTATCTATTATGTATTATACCATAATTTCCGAATATTCGAGGTTATAGAAAGACTATAATTCGGCAAAATAAAAAACTCTCTAGTATTTATATAATAGTATAAATTTAGACCTTATAGTCTATTACACTATTATATGTACTAGAGAGTTTTCATTATAAAACGTAAACCTTTACAGTTTGACGACCAAACTGCAATGCTTCAGAACGTGAATCGTAGGCTAAGTCAATTCTATGACCTTTAATAGCACCACCTACATCATCAGCTACGGCATAACCATAACCTTCAATGTATAATTTTGTACCTAATGGAATTAGTTTTGGATCTACAGATACAATCCCCTTCTTTAAACGACTGCCTGTTGCCGTATAATTACCATTACCAGGATCTTGAGCAGAATAAGCACTAGCCTGCATAGTTAAAACACGAGAGTATTTATTGGGCACACCATTATGACTTAATTCTGTACCATGCCCCCCGTATCGAGTCTCCATCTTTTCTAAAGCATTCATCGTACTAGGACCAACGCGACCATCTACAGCGAGTCCCTTAGACTTTTGAAATTTTCGTACAGCTTGCTCTGTATTATGACCATAAATACCATCTACAGAATCATGTAAAAAACCTTGATGCTTTAACATGGTTTGCACCTTACTAACATGATGCCCCCGTTGTCCCCGATCAATCGTTTTTGCCAATGATACAGAAGATACCATTGCAGTCATACAAACAAGCGTACATGCGATAATTATTTTTTTTACCATATACACCTCACCTTACATCAGTAGTATACTATACAATTTTAAATAATCTATAAATCATTTTGACATAGCAATACTAAAAATGCATATACAATGCACGTTAGTAACTATATCTCAAATCTAGTACTACATATATATCATAGAAATATAGAATACCAATGAAATAAAATCTCCATTATCGACTACTAAATCTAAGTAAAAATATATATCTACTTTAGATATGTTGAAGTCAATAATGGAGACATTACTAAAACTATGTGATTTTAACAGTTATGATATACACCAATATGGCACTCTTTACGCTTAGCACCAACTATACGTAAGTATGCATAACCTATAATTGCAGAAATAATAGAGCCGATTAATACCCCACCCTTAGCCATCTCTTGAGCATGACCTGGATCAAAAGCTAGAACGGAAACAAATATACTCATAGTAAAACCAATACCACATACAATGGATGTACCATAAATAAATTTCCAGTTAGCTTCTGCTGGCATAGGTACAATACCTAACTTAATCATGCCAAACATAGCACCAAAGATACCGATTTGTTTCCCTAAAATAAGACCTAGAGCAACGCCTAAAACAACAGGATGTGTTAAATCTGCTACACCAAATCCACCAAGACTTACACCAGCATTAAAGAAAGCAAAAATAGGAACAATAACAAAGCTTACCCAGTTAGATAAATAATGTTCCCAATGTTGCATTGGTCTAACATATTT
>URQX01000182.1 GCA_900550175.1 uncultured Veillonella sp. | reverse complement strand
TAAAATAGCGATGGAGCCAGTAATTTACTGGCTCCATCGCCTATAAAACCAACACTTTTTGTCCTATAACCCGATATTACTAAAATATCTAGGAGATAGGTTCTTTTTATTATGTACTATTTTCGGTAACTGCTAAAGCTCTATTATATCAAAATTGTACTATACATTCTTATTGCTATTTAGTATTAACGAATTGTTTTTACACCAATTAAGTCTGTACGACTTGGATCGATATCTTTTAACGGCACTACATGATCTCTATAAAAGTCTGCTTCAGAGGCTTTCACAGGCACTTGGAAGAACAAGAAATATGCCATATTATCCTTGTACCACGTAACACTGCGTACTAAGCCCTTATCTACATCCCCTGTATACTGAACCTCCCCTATTGGAGTAGAGTCGCTCCACTGTACGTCATGGTACTCCATTGGGATATATTCTTCAGGCCATACAGTATCCATAGAGTAGCTCATGCGGAAGACCATAGTATGAGTTACCCAACGACCGCTGCGCTCTTGATACTCTTCACCTTGCTTCCAATATACAGTTTCTAATACATCATTGTCATAAAAATGTGTAGCATAGTATGTATAGCCAAACGGTAAATAACTTGGTACAGATACGTCATAGGACATCTTATGAGATGCATTAATTACACCGCTAGGTAAACCGATGGTTTTGCTGGTAAGTATAGGCCACACAGAATTTGTATGTGTACGCAATGGCAAGCCAATCGTTTCATAAGGAGGCCAATCCGGATCATCATTTTGTTTAACCTTTTTTGCATCGTTTTCTTCAACATTTTGCTTATCATTTCGGTCACCACGTAGTCGAGTATCATCAATGGCTACGTTACTCACAGGACCTACAGAGTCTACAATTTTGCTTACAAAGCTTTGGTTCCTTGAAGAAGCAAAGTAGAGCATATAAACTTTATTATCTTTTTTCCAATAAGCAATTTGAATAGCGTCTTTACTATAACCTAACGTATGTACAGCGATCCCATTAGGGGTAGTAAAGCTAACTGCATCCTTAGCGTTGTAATTTGTCTTTTCTAATATAGGTGTTACCACTGTATCGATAGCCCACCCCATGCGATATACAATATCTGTATTAGAGAAGGTTAATTTCGGACCAAATTCTCCATCACGGCCCGTTTCTGTATAAACAATTTCTAATACGTCATGATCCTTGGCCTTTACATCACGTACTGCATAATCCTTAGGCATATAAGACGGAACTTGTATAGGATAGCCAAATTCCTGCGCGGTACTCTCAATATTAGTATTAACTAAATCATAATCATCAACTTGATCATACCAACGATAACGATCAGTGAGTTTTTTATTATCATCGATGAGATTTTTATCATCTACATCTCGTTCAACAGGAACGGTATTACCATTTTTATCAATTAATGGGTATGTGGCACTAACTGGCTGCACACCAAACGTACTTACTGCAGTAGCCATCGCGGCACATAAAACAGCAGATGTTATTAGTTTCTTCATATTCTCTCCTCTTCGAGCGGTTACACAGGTTTCCGCTTTTCCAATATCGTATATTTATATAGCCGTATAATTTACAGGCTCCACATGCTCCTTATAGAATTCAGCATCAACTGATTTCACAGATTCTAAGAACAATAAGGAATATGCCATACCGTCTTTTGTCCATGTAATGCTGCGAATTAGTTGCGCTGCTGGATCCCCAGTGTAAAAGATCTCACCGGATTCACCTTGTTCAGACCATTCAAAGTCCTTATACTCAGCAGAAACATACGGTACGTCTTTTACATCGTTCACTGAATAGCCCATTCTATAAACGAAAATACTACCAGAGTTTCTCTTCCCAACTCGATATGTTTGGGAATTTTTTATAAAATATACAACCTCTAATACATCATTTTTGTCTTGCCGCACTGTATAGATTTCATAACCATAAGGGATATAACTAGGTGCCTTAGCCTCATATGGAAGCTTCTTTGCTGCCTCTAATAGCTTTCCGTTAAAAGTATGCGCCTTTTTTGTATTCTCTATAGGCCAATCATGAAAGTGCCACTGTAAGCTATCAATTCTAGGCTCTACATTTTTAAAATTATGTCCTAGCTTAAGTGTTTTAGTGGATCCAGCCTGATCTATAGTATCAGGAGTATCTACCGTTTCTGCTGTGGCCATTCCTACAGATAATAACCCAGCAGCAATAACAGCTAAAACAGACTTATACATTGTTCTTCTCATATTTTTTCCTCTTTATAAGCGATTACAAATTCTACTGCTATTACACAATATATTGTTCTAGATACAATTTGTATAACATCAGTTTATCTGCTAAGGAATCATTCGTTCTTTATTATATTCATCAATTGTTTTGTTTGAAATCTTCGTAACCGGATAGTTTCCTAATAATTCATAACGTGAGCTATCTATATTTTTTACAGGTACCACATGTTCCTTATAGAATTCAGCATCAACTGCTTTCACAGGTTCTAAGAAGAATAAGGAGTACGCCATGCCACCTTCCGTCCACGTAATGCTACG
>URQX01000181.1 GCA_900550175.1 uncultured Veillonella sp. | reverse complement strand
TTCCTACCGCAGTGTAGGTTCTAACCCTCCGTTTATTAGCAGTGCTAGCGGCAGCCGTATTTATGATATCGACAACAACGAATATATCGACTATGTGTTGAGCTGGGGCCCTATGATTTTGGGCCATGCGAACCCTGAGGTTATTGCTAGCTTGCAAGAGGCGATTCCGCGCGGCACTAGTTATGGTGCGCCTACATTACTAGAAACAGAATTGGCTAAAAAGGTACAAGCTTTCATGCCATCTATGGAGGTTATCCGCCTCGTTAACTCTGGTACAGAGGCAACTATGAGTGCTTTGCGCGTAGCTCGTGGCTATACTGGTCGCGATCGGATCGTGAAATTCGTTGGTTGTTACCATGGTCATAGCGATGCACTCTTGGTAAAAGCTGGCTCTGGCCTTGCTACCTTTGGTGTGCCAGATAGCCCTGGCGTTCCACAAGGTGTAGCAGAAAATACAATTACATTGCCGTACAATGACTCTGATGCGGTTCGCAAGCTATTCGACGAGATCGGCGACACTATTGCGGCTATCATCGTAGAGCCTGTAGCTGGTAACATGGGCTGTGTGCCTCCTGAACCAGGATTCCTTGAAACCTTGCGCGAAGTGACTAAGGCTCATGGTGCAGTATTGATCTTTGACGAAGTTATGTGTGGCTTCCGCGCTAGCAGTGGGGGTGCACAAAAACGTTACAATATTAAACCTGACCTTACATGCCTAGGTAAAATCGTTGGCGGTGGCATGCCACTTGCTGTATTTGGTGGCTCCCGTGAGATTATGAACCAAATTGCACCAGCTGGTCCTATTTACCAAGCCGGTACATTGAGCGGTAACCCGATTGCCGTAACCTCTGGTCTTGCAACGCTTTCCATCTTGCAACGGGATCCAACTATTTTCAAACAAGTAGAAGATACAACCATAGCCCTTTGTGAAGGCTTTGAACGCTTGGCTGCACAATACAATGTGCCTGTTGTGGTGCAACGGGTAGGCTCCATGTTCACCATCTTCTTCACTGATAAACCAGTTAAGAACTTTGATGATGCAGCAGCGTGCAACGAAGAACAATTTAAAATGTTCTTCCACCATAACTTGAGCCATGGTATTTACTATGCGCCAAGTCCTTATGAAAGCAACTTTGTATCTATCTGCCATAAGAGCAGTGAAATCGAACGCACATTAGCCGTAGCTGATGAAGCTTTCAAAAAAATCAGTGATACACTACTATAAAGATTAGTGATACACTACTATAAAAATCAGTGATACATTATTATAAAATATATAGTTTGTAGTTGTTTATGTATCGATGTAGGTGATGAACATGCAGTTTTATAAGAACTTAAAGCGTGCTCGCGTGCGCATGGGCAAAAGCCAAATCGAAGTAGCAAAGGCCGTAGGTATCAGTAATGCGGCGCTTTCAAATTACGAAACAGGGTATCGCGAACCAGATTTAGATACACTCTGTGCCCTGTCTCGCTATTATGGATTGACCTTGGATGAGCTGTTAGATGTAAATGGAGAACAACACGAGCCCATCTATGATCTCAGTCCTGTACTCAAAAATAAATACATTGCCTATAAAGGTGAAGTATTCGAGTTGAAAGACTCACAAAAACGTGCGCTCTTGCGCGAGCTAGATAATCTATTTACTAAATTTGAGAAATCAAAGGTAGAAGATAAAAGTAGCAAGCCAAAAACGTACAAACATGGGAACCCACATATCAACCGGGCGGGACTAGCTAATAGTGTTGGTAGTCTGGTAGCACGACGAAATATAAAATAGTGCTATATTACATTGTAGATTGAGTGGAACATGTTTATTTGAACAATTTAATTAGAACAATTATAAAAGCACCATCTATCTTAATGGGAAACGACACATAAGTCGGACCTAGGTAGATGGTGCTTTTGTATTACTATAGTATAAATGCCTGTACTAACACTTTGGCATTCTTTGTTAAGGTTAACTATAAAAATAAATAAAAAATAACAATATTAAAATATCCGTTGGTGATATAAGTTGGTTTAATATATAATTGAAATATAGAAGTAGATTAAATATTAACCTATAGAAATAAAAGTAAAGTATAGATTAGAGGTTTCGTTATGAAAAAGATATTCTATTACTATAACATGCTTCCCTTATCTTTTAAGATGATTTTGGGATTTGCACTTATATGTATGATTATTATCTCTTTGATGACAGTAACTGCTATTATTAATAGACCAAAACAAATTCAACAACTAGAAGCATATGAGCAGAAGTTAATAAGTATATCTTCACATAAAGTTAGCGAAGATCATTATGCTACAGGTAGAAATGGGCAGGTTTATAATTTTAAGATTACATATGACAGTATTACTTTAGAAGACGTGAAGAGTATACTTGCAGAAGAAAAGATAAGCTGGCGTGAAGTAAATAAGAGACACCTTATAGGATATGATGTAAATGATAATATTGGGGTTGAAATTATTCGTGATATAAACACAAACTCTATAATCGTTAAATTAGAAAAAGATAGGTTACATAAATAAGAGGATAAAATGAATTTTGGAATAGTTTTGTT
>URQX01000180.1 GCA_900550175.1 uncultured Veillonella sp. | reverse complement strand
GAGCGCCTGCCTTACAAGCAGGATGTCGGCAGTTCGATCCTGTCATCGTCCACCAACGTAAGCGGTTATCTTCGGATAACCGCTTTTTGTTATAAAAATAATGGTATTAACGCGGCGCGTACATGATGATATAGACGCCTACAAGGCATACGAGACCACCGATGATATCATATGTATCTGGTCGTAAACCATCGATGAGCCAACCCCATAGGATGGAGAGGGCGATAAATACGCCGCCATAGGCTGCGTAAACTTTACCGAAGCTTGCTTCTGGTTGGAAGGTAGGGATAATGCCGTATAAAAACAGGATGATAGCACCCGCTAGTAAATATACAGGGCTTTTATCGTCGCGCATATAGAGCCATACTAAATAACCGCCACCGATTTCGGCTAAGCCGGCCAAGATAAAGAAGAAAACAGATAATAGCATAATAACCTCGCAATATTAATTGAAATCTATTCTCTATTTTATAACTTATTGTGGTAGATGACAATAAAAAAGCCCATACACCTATATGTGTACGGGCTTTGGTTTGTTCTTATAAGCGTGCTGGTGATTCGCTGTGTACATAATCCATGAAGGTATGCATTGTTTCCGATTTAGAATTGTTTTTCTTAAAGGCGAAGCACACTTGTAGTTTAAATGGTTTTTCTAAAGGTATGTAGCCATCATTGATATTTAAAGAATTTAGAATTTGGCGTGCTACGATGCAGCCTGATTTATTTTTTTGACAGTAGTCGATCATTGTATATGGGTTAGATAAGCGGCTACCTCTAATGTGTAGATTTTGTTGACCGTTACCAACATAATTTTTCAATGTACGATACATAAAGTACTTAGGTGGATACATAAGTAATGGTTGTTGTTGAATTGCTTTCAAGCTAGCAACTTCCATACTATCGATGATGTTTGGCGCATAGTATACGAATTCGTCTTCTCGTAGAGCCGTAGATTCATAGGCTGACATATCTTTGTTGTTTGGCAAGTAGAGGAGGGCAATGTCGATTCGATTTTCGCGTAAGTCGAGCATTAACTCTTCTTCTTCCATGTCGTAAATACTGACTGAAAACTCAGGATGGTTTTGGAAGAAGTGGGATACATAGCCATTAAGACGAATATCACCTAAACTACGTAATACACCAATATTTAAGATTGGACGCTCTACCTTGCTGGCTAAACGAATGGATTGGATAGCGCGCTCCAGTGTATCAAGAACTTGCTCTGCTTCTGGTAGGAATAATTCGCCTTCAGGCGTCAAACGGCTACCTCTTGTAGAGCGGGATATTAATTTCACACCAACTAGACGCTCTAATTTTTTCATTTGAGCGCTGAAAGCTGATTGTGTAATATTCATAGATTGTGCAGCTAATGTAAAGCTTCCTGTTTTATTATAGGTAATAAAACTTTGTAGCTCTTGCATTGTAGGTAACTCTTTCATAGTATTCCCCCAATATTGACATAAAACTCCAATGATACCTATTACCTTTCTTACTAATATTGTAGCATACTATAATTGTTTTTTCATCTAAATCTATAAAATATGATGAAGCATGCACAATCGATATAGTGAGCAATATTATCGTAAAAAATAGTGATAAATAAATGCTATTATGCACTTATTTCAATGACTTTCACCATTATCAATAATTGACATAAGTAAATGAAAATGATATTATACATGAGTACCATTATGTATAGGTACAAGTTTATATTAATCTTATGAGGTGATAATCACATGGCAACGAGAAGAGAGGCTCGATTCAAACTTTGTCGTCGCTTTGGTGTGAACGTATTCGGTCACGCAAAAGCCTTGAATCGCGTCAAAAAAGACCAACGTCAGAAAAAAATGTCTGAGTATGGCACACAATTATTAGAAAAACAAAAAGTTAAAGCTTACTACAACTTGCTAGAACGCCAGTTCGTACGCTATTATGATAAAGCGAAAAAAATGCAAGGTGTTACAGGTCAAAACATGTTGATCCTTTTGGAACAACGTCTTGATAACCTTGTATATCGCATCGGCTTCGGTAACTCCATTCGTCAAGCTCGTCAAATGGTAAACCATGGCCACATCTTGGTAAACGGTCGTCGCGTAGACATTCCTTCCTTCTCCTGCAAACCAGGCGATGTAATCGAATTGCGCGAAGCATCTCGTGACAACGAAATGTTCAAAACTAACTTCCAAGAACTTCGTTCTTTCGAACTTCCTTACATTGAAAAAGACTTGGAAGGCTTCAAAGCTACATTCACTCGTCTTCCTCAACGTGAAGAACTTCCTATCGAAGTTAACGAAACACTTATCGTCGAATTGTACTCCAAATAATTTGGCGCTATTACCCGCAGTGCTATGCACTGCGGGTTTTTTATATATTATGTGTGTATTATTTATAAAAGGGTAAATCAAATAATTATCATAAAATCTATCTTTCTTGGTTTAATTGAGTATAGCCTATTATAATAACTGTGCTTATAATTATCCCCAGTCCACATATAAAAAATATATTATGTAGCGGTAATATATTTGCTAAATGATGCGTAGCGGAAGCGGAACGAGGCGTCGAGCACGACACCCTTGATGTTCGT
>URQX01000179.1 GCA_900550175.1 uncultured Veillonella sp. | reverse complement strand
AAAGCTAAGCAAGGGGAGTATCATTTGCTTGAATTGCCACATCGTATTTTTGAACAACCGATGCCAAAGGTTACTATTGTGGACATGAAAGAAGAAATTCTTCACGGCAACTATTCTGTTTTTTCCGATGCTATGAGTAGCTTGATCAAAAAAACATTGAACGAACATAATCAGATGATTATTCTTTTGAATAGACGTGGTTACAATACATTTGTTATGTGTAGAGACTGTGGGGAAACAATTATGTGTCCTCATTGTGATGTGGCAATGGTATATCATCAAGCTGGTGAACAATTACGTTGTCATTATTGTGAGCATCATGAACCAATTCCTACTATATGTCCAAAGTGTAATAGCAAACGTATCAAATTCTTTGGGTCAGGTACACAAAAGGTAGAAGAAGAATTGCGACGACACTTTAAGTCTGCTCGTATTGCTCGACTTGATCAAGATGTAACAAAGAATAAACAATTAGCAGAAGATATTTTACATGACTTTGGAGCCCATAAATATGATATTTTATTGGGAACCCAAATGGTATCAAAAGGTCATGACTTTAAAGATGTAACAGCTGTTGGTATTTTAACAGCCGATTCAGTTTTAAATATTCCAGTATATTCTGCATCTGAAAGAACTTTCGATTTGCTTACCCAGACTTCTGGTAGAGCCGGTCGAGGTGATAAACCGGGTAGTGTGGTAATACAAACATATAATCCGTTAAATTATGCTATAATAAAGAGTAAGGCTCATGATTATGTAGGCTTTTACAACGAAGAAATTCAAAATCGTAAAGCCTTAGGATATCCTCCGTTTAGAGAGATGATTCACATGGTAGTGCGTCATCAAAATATGGAGACCTTAGAGGCTATAGCTAATCGTATTGTAAGCGATTTAGAGGTCCATAAAGGTGATACCGATATTCTCATTAATGGACCTTATGAAGCAAGTATCAAAAAAGTACGGGATATGTATCGTTTAGCGATTATGATTCGAGGTACTGACTTATCAAATTTAAAAGATTATATATATAATTCATGGATCTTCACACAAGAAGGACTTTTGATTGATGTAGATCCGGTTTAGTATAGGAGTATAAATGGCAGTATTAGATGTTGTGAAAGCAGGTCATCCCGTTTTAAAACAAATTGCGGAACCTGTAGAACATGTTAATAAAAAACTTAGAGCCCTTATCGATGATATGGCTGAAACAATGTATGAAACTGAAGGCGTTGGACTGGCTGCACCTCAAGTAGCGGTATCAAAACGAATTATCGTCGTAGATGATCATGCGGGCAGTGGTCTCATTGCATTAATTAATCCTGAAATTACTCATGCCGAAGGTTCACAAGTTGGACCAGAGGGTTGTTTGAGTGTACCAGGTTATTTTGGTGATGTTGAAAGATTCGATAAAGTTACCGTTAAAGGTATTGACCCTCATAATAAAAAGGTAACAATTAAAGCTGAAGGATTTTTGGCGCGTATTTTTCAACATGAAATTGACCATTTAGAGGGGCATTTGTTTATTGAAAAAGCAACTAACTTACGCTTGATTACGGATCATCCAGAGGAGAAAGAAATTGTCTAATCAAAAACAATTGCGTGTCGTATTTATGGGGACGCCAGACTTTTCGGTTCCTACATTAGAAGCAATAATTAAGGCTGGACACTCTATTGTTGGCGTGTATTGTCAGCCTGATAAACAAAAAGGACGTGGTAAACAGGTCCAAATGCCACCTGTAAAAGTGGCAGCTCTGGAACATAATTTACCTGTGTTCCAACCTGTAACATTACGTGATGAACAAGTACAAGCTGAACTTAAAGCGTTAAATCCAGATGTAGTAGTGGTTATTGCATACGGTAAAATTTTACCGCCATGGCTTATTCGACTACCACAATATGGATGTATTAATGTACATGCATCTATCTTACCTAAGTATAGAGGGGCTGCGCCAATTCACTATGCTATTTTAAATGGGGATACTAAAACAGGTGTTACCATTATGCATATGGATGATGGTCTTGATACTGGTGATATCATCGATATCGTAGAGACCGATATTTTACCTGGTGAAACGACAGGTCAATTATTTGAACGTATGGCGGTGCTTGGTGGCGAAACTATTGTTCCCGTATTAACTCGTTGGGTTAATGGGGAAATTAACGCTACGCCACAAGATGATACAATGGCTACACATACTGCTAAGATTACAAAGGAAATGGGGCAAATAGACTGGTCTAAGTCTGCTAATGAAATTGCAAACCTCATTAGAGGACTTAATCCAGCTCCTGGATGTTATACATATCTCGATGGAAAACGTTTAAAAGTATGGTCAGGAGAAGTGGTTCCTAGTGATACGACACACTGTTTGATAGATGTCCATGGTAAACATGTACCAATAGCTATATCAGCCACAACTGTGCCTGGTACAATCGTATCTAAAATAGCCGGTCTAGGTGTATTTTGTGGTGATGGAAATATAATTCTATTAACAGAAGTCCAACCAGAAAATAAAAAACGTATTTCTGCAATTGATTTTATTAATGGACATCAGATAAAGGAAGGAATCGTTTTTGGAGACTCAATATAAGCAGTACGAAACGTATCCGTTATACCTGATATT
>URQX01000178.1 GCA_900550175.1 uncultured Veillonella sp. | reverse complement strand
GGTGTAACAATTATTGATCCAGCCAATACATATGTAGCTCCTGAAGTAAAAGTAGGGGCCGATACAATCTTGTATCCTGGTACAATTCTCGAAGGTGATACTGTAATTGGTGAACGTTGTGAAATTGGTCCACATACTCGTTTGACAAATGTGAAAGTTGGTAATGATACGATTATTCACTTTACCTATGGTCATGACTGTGAAGTAAAAGATGGTGTAGATGTAGGTCCATATGTTCACTTGCGTCCTAATACAGTACTTGGTAATAAGGTTCATGTAGGCAACTTTGTAGAGGTTAAAAACTCCAACGTCGGTGAAGGAACTAAGTTCCCACATCTTTCCTATATCGGCGATAGCGATGTAGGCTCTGGTGTTAATATTGGTTGTGGTACGATTACTGTAAACTACGATGGTAAAGTTAAACATCGTACGACAATTGGTAATGGTGCTTTTGTAGGCTGTAATAGTAACTTAGTAGCTCCTGTAACAGTAGGTAATTATAGCTATGTAGGTGCAGGCTCTACCATTACTAAAAATGTACCAGATAAGGCGTTAGCAGTGGGCCGTAGCAAGCAAATTGTGAAAGAAAATTGGGTAACTGACGATACTTTCAAAAAGAAATAAAAAAATATCATAATTTTTTAACACAATTTGGGCAAAATAGTATACAATAAAAAGGCAATAGTGTGTATCTGTAATGGATGATTATGGATAAGTAACCAGTATAGGAACAAATGAAAGGGTAACAAAATGGCATTTGAAGACGGCAAAAAACTTAAAATTTTCACAGGTAATGCGAATCCTGCATTGGCAAAGGAAATTTGTGATTATTTAGGGTTGCCTTTAGGTGAAGCATTTGTAGGTCGCTTTAATAATGGTGAAGTACAAATTATGATTGATGAAAGCGTACGTGGCAAAGATGTATTTATCATTCAACCAACTAGCTATCCTGTAAACGATAATTTAATGGAATTAATGGTTATGGCTGATGCGTTGAAACGCGCTTCTGCACGTCATATTACGGCTGTAGTACCTTACTATGGCTATGCTCGCCAAGACCGCAAGACTCGTGGCCGTGAACCTATCACAGCAAAATTGGTAGCAAACTTGATGCAAACTTCTGGCATTACACGTCTTGTAACAATTGACTTGCATGCAGGTCAAATTCAAGGATTCTTCGATGTGCCTGTAGATCATTTATATGGTGCATCCATTTTAGCTAAATATATTAATGAAAAAAATCTTGAAGATGTTATTGTTGTATCTCCAGACCTTGGCGGTGTAACTCGTGCTCGTGATTTAGCTGACCGCATTGGTGCGCCAATCGCAATTATCGAGAAAAAACGTCCTGAGCCAGGCGTAGCAAAAGTTATGAACCTTATTGGCGATGTAAAAGGTAAAAACTGTATCATCGTTGATGATATTGTAGATACAGCAGGCTCTCTTGTAGAAGGTGCTAAAGCATTAGAAGAATTTGGTGCTAAATCTGTTATGGCTGCTGTTACCCATGCTGTATTAACAGATCCAGCAAGTGAACGCATTGCAAATTCTAACATTAAAGAGCTTATCGTAACAAACACAATGCCATTACCAGAAAATTGTAAATTAGACAATGTAACGCAATTATCTGTAGCTCCATTATTGGGCGAAGCAATTATGCGTATCTTTCATGAAGTTTCAGTAAGTAATTTATTTGATAAATAATAGGTGATTCTTGAAATTAGTAGTAGGCCTTGGTAATCCGGGCAAGCAATATGAAGCGACAAAACATAATATTGGATTTATGGTTATCGATGCCATTGCAGACAGCGTGTCTCACACGCCTTGGAAAGAGGAACAACGTGCAGAGGTGTGCAGTATTACTGTAGATGGTGAGAAGGTATTGCTTGTTAAGCCACAAACATTTATGAATGCCAGTGGTGAATCTGTAGGGCCATTGATGCGGTACTATAAGATTGACCCATCTGATGTGTATTGTATTTATGATGATATGGATTTACCGGTAGGCAAATTACGTATTCGACCAAATGGTAGTTCTGGTGGGCATAATGGGATTAAATCCTTAATCTCTCATATAGGCACCGAAAACTTCCCACGTTTCCGCGTCGGCATTGGTCGTCCATTACCGCAATGGACTGTCATTGATCATGTGTTAGCACCATTTAGTGAAGAATCACAAGAGAAGGTACAAAAGGGTATTAAGGATACAGTGAAAGCTGTATTAGGTACTTTAGAGGTGGGTATCGATAAAGGGATGAATCAATTCAATCCTAAGCGTCGTCCACAGCGATAAATAACATGCATAAGGGCATGAGTCTCATAGAGATTCATGCCCTTTTTACGAGGTATAGATGAGTAATCAAGAAAAAATGCCCTTTGTAGAGGCGTTAGAATCATATAAAGAACAACACTTTGTGCCTTTTCATACACCAGGTCATAAGATTGGTATGGAGGCCCCTCAATTGCTAAAGGACTGGATGGGACCGGCACTACCTTATGATTTAGGTGTTATGTATGCTCTAGATGATTTACATGAGCCGGAAGGGGAATTAAAAGCGGCTCAAGAGTTAACAGCTGAGTTATATGGTGCTGATTGTTGTTGGTTTTCTATTAATGGGACCACGGCCTTAATTGAAGCTATGATTATGGG
>URQX01000177.1 GCA_900550175.1 uncultured Veillonella sp. | reverse complement strand
CAAAAAAGAAATTACCGATGAAAATGAGTTAGAAGAATTAGAAGATGCTATGGCACTACAAAATATTTCTAACATGCCAGCACGTGTAAAATGTGCGGTTCTTGCATGGCATACATTGAAAGAGGCTTTAAAGAAATAATATGAAGAAAACTATATTATTTGATTTAGATGGAACTTTAACTGACTCTCAAGAGGGTATTCTTAAAAGTATTAAATTTGCTCTAGAACATTTCGGTTACAATATACCAGATGAAGAAACATTACAATTGTTTTTAGGACCACCATTGGTAGATGCGTTCCAAGAACATTGTGGTTTGACATTTGAGCAAGCGGAAGAAACATACTTTAAATTCCGTGAACGATATGGTACTATCGGTAAATTTGAAAATCAAGTGTATCCGAATATTGTAGACCTATTAGCAAAATGTAAAACTGAACAATACACCATAGCTGTAGCTACTGCAAAACCAGAACATTATGCTAAGGATATTTTAGATCACTTTGAATTGACACCATACTTTGATGTCATTGTTGGTGCCAATTACGAATCTGGTTTATTGCACAAGAAAGAGATTCTTGAGAAGGCTCTTAAGCTTTGTGGTAATCCATTGACCGATGATAACGGCAGACGTTTGGCTTTTATGGTAGGCGATCGTAAGTATGATGTAGAGGCAGCTAATGAACTTGGCTGTATCTCTATTGGTGTTACCTATGGTTATGGTACAGAAGCTGAACTAAAAGAAGCTGATGCAGAATACATTTGTGATGACGTTGATGAAATTGCTGATGTTCTCGACCTTGAAGAAATGATGGTTCGTAGATAAGCTATTTTAAATAAAATATGAACCTTAAAAGGGCTAGAGGAATTTCCTCTAGCCCTTTTGAGTTATTTTTTTAGGCCGCTTTTTTTGGCTAATGTTTTGATAACCTTAGCACTTTGTTTTTTCAACTTGCCGCCTGTTTGTTTTAGTTGGATACGTGTGCGAGAGACACGACCAAGTGTAGTAATTTTAGTTTTGCGACGTGGTTTCATATCACGTTCGTTACCAAAGTCGCCACGTTGTACACTTGTTGCTTTTACCTTTTCAGCTCTGAAAGATTTACGCAACGCTTTCATAATCAATGTAAGCGGTAAGGATTGCTCAAAAGAATACAAATCAACAGCAACATAGCCTAGAGCAGGATATGTGTGCAACGTAAAGTGAAAGCCTGGTGCAACAGATAGGAGGGCAATCTCCTCGTCCATAACTTGACAACTGATTTCATCAACATCAAGGTCAGCTAAATCAAATGCAGTTGCTACACTTTCTTGTACAGCTGTAGCGGATGAGATTGCATCTTCATCGCAGGAATATAAATCAATTAACAGTTCTTGTCCTAATGCTTCTGCCATAACAACACCTTCTTTCATAAAAATATATCTCATTTATTATACCTAGAATTTAGGATTAAGTCCAATTATAGGGGAATGGATTAAAAGGTCAAATATATTTTATAGAAATTTGACCTTTATATTGACGAAAGTCAAAAAGTCAAATATAATAAATGTATGTAAAAAGCAAATAGTCAAAATATATATTAAATAAAATGTTAAAGAGGTGTTTTTTATGAGTATGATAGCTGATAAAATAGAAAAGTTTATATTGGATCGTATGCGTGAAGAACAAGAGAAATTAATTTTAAAGCGTAATGAATTAGCTGATGAATTAGATTGTGCACCTTCGCAAATTAGTTATGTATTAAGTACACGTTTTTCTAATGAGCGTGGGTTTGATGTTGAATCAAGACGTGGTCTAGGTGGGTATATTCGAATCACAAAATTAAATCCAGAAGGTTCTGATTCTTTACCAGCTGTAACAACCTATCGTATTTATGAAGGTCAAAATACAGTAGATCGTTTAATTGATATAAAAGATGTAGACCAATCCTTGTTCCAATTGCTACAAGCAGAAAAAATTACTCGTCGCGAAGCTCAATTAATGCACAATTCTTTTGCTACATTGATTGAAAATACGGATATTGAACATCGTAATGATGCAATTCGTGAGCTATACGCAACAATGGTGGATACACTACGGAAGGAGTGATGATCAGTGATATGTGATCATTGCCATAAAAATGAAGCTACCATCCATATGACAAATATTGTAAATAATCAGAAGACGGAACAACATTTGTGCAACACTTGTGCTACAGCACTACAACGAGAGGGAAAATTATCTCCCTATAGTTCTTTTATGAATGATATGTGGGATGATAGCTTTTTTACTAATGATTTCTTTAAAAATATGGTCTATCCTGATAATTTATTAAAATCTCATCAATCTAAACGTTGTCCTCAATGTGGCATTACCTATGATGAGTTTAATCGCGTAGGCAAGTTTGGTTGTGATAGATGTTATGAAACCTTTGCTAGTGAAATAAAACCGTTATTACAACGTTTACAAGGTAGTTCTGAATATGAAGGAACTGTTCCTAGTCACGGTCATAATGTATTTAAAGCAAAGTATGAACTAAAGAGGTTGCGTCATCAACTCGATTTAGCAATTCAAGCTGAGAACTTTGAGGATGCAGCTATCTTAAGAGATAAAATAAAAGAATTAGAAGCCATCATTGGTGGCGATAAAGAATAGGAGGTTCTTATTATGTTAGATACTATATTAGACTCTCCTTTAAG
>URQX01000176.1 GCA_900550175.1 uncultured Veillonella sp. | reverse complement strand
GATCAATTCTCTGATGCTAGTAAATCTACAGGTGATGACTATGTATATGTTCCGGATGAAGATTATACATATACTCCAGATGAAGGATATGCAGATGAATCTACATCAGTAGATAATACCCATGAGGAACAACCAAAGTTCACATATCAAAATACAACGATTGGTCCATTGGAAACCAATCACGCTGCCATTGCTTCTGCTGTACCTGGAACAGGTGCCGCTGCAAGTTCTGTAAGTGCTGGTGCAGGTATGACTGGTATGAGTTTACAAGTGCCATCTACTATTAGCACTACAGAAGATACAGCACAAGTAGCAGTGTCTAAAGATGGTCAAATTCACCGTACCTATGATAGACCTTACCATTTCCCAAGCCTTGATATTTTGGCGAAAGGGAAGGGGAGTCAAAGTAATGGTGAAGAAGTAGCGCAAAATGCAATGATGCTTGAAAATGTATTAAGTAACTTTGGTATTACTGCTAAGGTTGTTAATGCCACACAAGGTCCAACCGTTACGCGCTACGAAATTGAACCTGCACCTGGTGTAAAGGTTAGTCGGATCGTTAATTTAACAGATGATATTGCCTTAAATTTAGCGGCTCAACATATTCGTATGGAAGCGCCAATTCCAGGTAAGTCCGCTATCGGTATTGAGGTTCCTAATAAGACGACGGAGGCTGTACATTTACGTGATGTTCTTGATTGCAGTGACTTCAAGGATGCTCGTGGTGGCATTCCGGTAGGTCTTGGCAAGGATATTGCAGGTAAGCCTGTTATTACTGACCTTGCGAAGATGCCTCACTTGCTTGTAGCAGGTACTACTGGTTCTGGTAAATCTGTATGTGTTAATACATTGATTTCCAGTATTCTTTTCAGTCGTAAACCGGAAGAGGTTAAGTTATTACTAATTGATCCTAAGATGGTTGAGCTGTCGATTTATAACGGTATCCCTCACTTGATGGCGCCAGTAGTAACCGATATGAAAAAGGCAGCTGCTGTTTTGCGTTGGGCTGTTCGTGAAATGGAGGCTCGTTATAAAGCCTTTGCAGCATCTGGTAAGCGTGATATCAAGAGCTATAACGAAGCGCATCCTAAGGCGGCTATGCCATTAATCGTTTTAATTATCGATGAGTTGGCTGACCTTATGATGACCGCTCCTGATGATATTGAAGAATCTATCAGTCGCCTAGCACAAATGGCACGTGCTGCAGGTATTCACATGGTACTTGCTACACAACGTCCGTCTGTTAACGTTATTACCGGTTCTATTAAGGCTAATGTGCCGAGCCGTATTTCCTTTGCTGTAGGTTCTCAAATTGACTCCCGTACCATTCTTGATATGGCAGGAGCTGAGAAATTACTTGGTAAAGGCGATATGTTGTTTGCTCCAATTGGTGCTAATAAACCGATACGTGTACAAGGTGCATTTATCTCTGATGATGAAGTGGAACATCTTGTAGAATTTGTTAAAGCTCAACGTGAACCAGAATATGATAATACGGTAACGCAAGAGACTGAAAAGGAAACAGAAAAAGAAGCGTCTGAAGAAAATGATATTTACCGCGATGAATTATTAGAGCGTGCTGTTAACCTAGTAATGGAATCTGGTCAAGCTTCTGTATCTATGTTGCAGCGGCGCTTCCGCATTGGATATACTCGTGCGGCTCGCCTTGTAGATACGATGGAAGATCTTAAAATCGTGGGTCCTAGTATGGGCAGTAAGGCGCGAGAAATTTTAATGAGCCCTGAACAAGCAAAGGCACGATATTTCTCAGATTCCAATGATGAACAATAATTTAATGATTACGAAATGAGTGTTATGTAGAGTTAGAAAGGAACGAAAATGGCTGAATTAGGCGAAGAATTACGACGTGAACGGGTAAGACGTAATCTAACCTTTAAAGATGTGGAGCAAGTGCTGCACATTAAGACAACCTATTTAGAAGCTATCGAAGATGGTAAGTATGATATCATTCCTGGTCAAGTCTACGTAAAAGGCTTTATTCGTAATTACGGTAATTATTTAGATCTTGATGGCGATCGCTTGGTGAAAGCTTATCAAAGCCAAGTCGGTGATATAGATACGTTTTCTTTGCGTTCTGTTACGCGGCAAAAGGCGCAAGCAACACCAAATTTGGTGCAAAGTGAATTCGTCGAATACCAAACTTCTAAGAAGCGTATGTCCTTAGAAACACGTCAACGTAAACGTCAACGCTCTATCGTGCAAGAGCGCATTATTTTAGGGATTATTTTATTCTGCATGGCATTATTTTTACTATGGTTATTCCTTTTCTAATAAAAGGAAAGAAAGGCATTTTCTCAATCAATGGATAGATTTTTAGTAACAGAACCTTCGGATATGAAGGAACGTGGTTGGGCCGAACTAGACTTTGTCCTCATTAGTGGGGACGCTTATGTAGACCATCCGTCCTTTGCTCCTGCAGTTATCGGCAGGTACCTAGAATCCAAAGGCTATCGTGTAGGCATTATAGATCAACCAGATTGGAATGATGTAGAGGCTTTCAAAAAACTAGGTAAACCGCGTCTGGCATCTCTTGTTACAGCAGGGAATCTAGATTCAATGCTCAATAAATTTACGGCTGCAAAGAAAATCCGTCGTCAAGATGATTACTCTCCCGGTGGTGAAGCTGGACATCGTCCAGATCGGGCTACCTTGGTATATGCAAACCG
>URQX01000175.1 GCA_900550175.1 uncultured Veillonella sp. | reverse complement strand
ATCAGATCCAGTAGGTAATTCATACTATTATCCTCCACACACTTATTTACGCACTATATTTAATGCCCCATTAACAAGACCAAACACTACATAGCCTGCAAAAATCATTACTGCCCATGTATGCCAATCATAAACGAGACAAGCTACAACAAAAATAGCAGTAAGAACAATGGAAAGTTTATTAATATAGATTGCTGTCTTACCTTTAAAGTCAGGATATTTTACTTCACTAACCATCAAGAAACCTACACCAATCATACAAACAACCAATACAAATTGAGGCACCTCTACGCCACACAATACGTAGGTAGCCGCTAAACAACCTGCAGCTGGGATTGGCAAACCTTCAAAGTAACCATGAACTTCTTCAGTTTTGATATTAAAACGAGCAAGACGGAATGCGCCTAATACCGCAAATGCTAGTAACGGAACATAAGCAATCCAACCTAAGCCATAAAGCTCTTTCATATATAACATATAAGCTGGAGCCACACCAAAGCCTACCACATCAGATAAAGAGTCTAGTTCACGCCCCATAGGACCTGCTACACCTAATGCTCTTGCAACACGACCATCTAAACCATCCGCAACTAAAGATAATAGTACACAAATGGCTGCATAGAAAGTGCTTCCTGTGGCAGAGAATGTGATTCCTAGGACACCAAAGGCTAAATTAGCACTAGTAAATAAATTTGGAATTATAGATTTATTCATGACGCAACCTCCCGATAACAGTGTCTCCACCTGTAATATGTTGACCTTTTTCCACGAACAACTCTACATTCTTATCCATGTAGATTTCAGTACAGGAACCAAATTTAATCATCCCGTACAATTGACCGCGTTCCAGCACACTATCAAGATCGGTCCAAGATACGATACGACGCGCTAAAAGGCCTGCAATTTGTGTAACCAACACGGAAGTACGATCATTTTCAATACAAATAGTATGACGTTCATTTTCAAAGCCTACGCTATCTTTAAAAGCAGGCAAGAAGCTACCCATTGTGTAATGACGATATGTAATTTTACCATCGATAGGCGCACGATTAGCATGTACGTCAAAAACAGATAAGAAAATAGTAACTTTTTTACATTCTTTATGTAAGTAAATATCTTCGTATACATCAGAAATATCCATAATTTTACCATCCGCTGGAGATAAAATTAAATCTGGATCTTGAGGGATTACACGTTTAGGATTTCTAAAGAAATTGACGAAAAATAATGCCAGAATAAATGAAATAATTGCAATTACATAATGTCCTAAAAATCCTAACACCACCGTGATAATGAGCATAGCCCCTATCAGTGGAAACCCTTCCTTAATTATTGGTCCTGTAGGCACGATTCAACACTCCTCTATTTATTTTTAATAACGGTCCACATAAACTTTGGAATGGCCAACATCCGACCAATCCGTTGAGGTTCTAAATATAATCGATACAACCATTCGAGACGATTGCGTTGCATCCATTCCGGAGCCCGAGGAATATTACCGGCCAAGACATCAAAGGAACCACCTATGCCGATAGCAACAACGCCATCTAGATGACTCAATTTTTCTGAAATCCATTGTTCTTGCTTTGGTACGCCTAAGGCAACAAACACTAATTTTGCCTTAGACTCCCCAATAGCTTTGACGATTTCTTGTTCTTCTGCGCTAGCAAAGAATCCATCATGAATCCCTGCTATATGTAACGGACCAACTTGAGCAGATAAATTATCAATTGCTCGTTGAGCAACACCAGGTGCTGCCCCTAAGCAGTATACAGGAATTTGCCGGTCAGCCGCAACTTTAAATAATCGTTTAGTTACGTCTACACCCGTTACGCGTTCAGGCACATGTTCGCCTTGACGCTCTGCAGCCCACAAAATGCCAGCCCCGTCAGGAACGACGAGACTAGCATTATTCAATATGGTGTGCAATGTAGGATTTTCATTTGCCAACATAACCATTTCTGCATTAGCCGTGGCTACTAAATGTAGCCCCGGCTCTTCAGTTAATTGCAAAATACGTTGGACCGCCTCATCCATTGTTACACAATCGATAGGCACAGATAAAACAGAAATACGTTTATTCAATGTAATACTCCATTATCAACCACTATAATTTGGTGCTTCAACGGTAATGCTTACATCATGCGGATGACTTTCCTTTAAACCAGCCGCTGTAATTTGAATGAATTGAGTATTTTCAATCATTTCTTGGATGTTATGACATCCGCAATACCCCATACTTGCACGCAAACCACCAACCATTTGGAAAATTGTATCAGCCAATATACCTTTATAAGGTACGCGACCTTCAATACCTTCAGGAACTAATTTCTTAGCTTCTGTTTGGAAATATCGATCTTTACTACCAAGTTTCATAGCCCCTAAGCTACCCATGCCACGGTATACTTTATAGGAACGACCTTGGTAAATCACTGTTTCCCCTGGGCTTTCATCAGTACCGGCCAAAATATTACCCATCATAACTACATTGGCACCAGCCGCAATAGCTTTGGCAATATCGCCAGAATATTTAATGCCCCCATCAGCGATGATAGGAATTCCATAGCGACGCCCCACTTGAGCAGACTCATATACTGCAGTGATTTGAGGTACCCCAATACCTGCAATAACACGGGTTGTACAAATAGAACCAGGTCCAATACCAACCTTAACAGCATCTGCACCAGCTT
>URQX01000174.1 GCA_900550175.1 uncultured Veillonella sp. | reverse complement strand
ATTTGAAGGCTAGCGCAATACGAGCTAATTCACCACCAGAGGCTACCTTGTGAAGTGGTAACAATTGTTCCCCTTTATTGGCGGAGAATAGTAGTTCAATAGATTTTGCTCCTAAAGGAGATAATCCTTCACCATCCACTATATGGAATTCAATATCCCCTTTAGGCATACCTAAATCTACTAATTCTTGATGTAATGCAACAGCTATAACTTTTGCATTTTTTAGGCGTATGTCACGTAAAGCTGTTAAAGCCTCTTCTGCGACTTTTTGAGCTTTATCTAAACGAGCTTCTAATTCATCTTGAGCAAATACGAGGCCTTCAAGCTCCTCTAAACGAGCTTGTGCCTTTTCTTCGTATGCTAAAATTTCTTCTACAGTTTCACCATATTTTTTCTTTAAGCCGTAAATAGTTGTATCTCTATCTTGGCAATACTTATAGCGTTCTTCATCGTAACTGATTGTATCTCTATAACGATCTAACGATTGAGCAGCTTCTTCAAGTTGAAAATATGCAGAGTCAACCATTTCAGATACTTCTTTCAATTCACCATCATATTTTACAAGATCATTAACCTCTACCTTAATAGAATTGATTGTGTCTAGTAATGGTTGGCGACCATTATAAAAGGCATCATAACAAGAGCCTAATACCTTATCAATATGTTCAAAACTATCGAGTCGTTTTAGTTCCTCTGCAATAGAAATATCTTCGCCAATAGTAAGGCCTGCTTCTTCAATCTCATCGATTTGGTATCGTAGCATATCGAGCTCTCGCGCTCGTTCAGACATATTTTCTTGTAAATGATCTACATCTTGTTTAGCTTGCTTATATACTTTATAGGCATCTAAATAGATCATGTAAGCCTTCTGTCCCTCTTTATTATACGTATCTAAATATTCATGATGTGTATCGGCATCTAATAATCGTTGATTACTATATTGACCATGAATATCAGCTAAATGTTGACCAATTTCTTTTAATGCTTTTAATGGTATAGGTTGATCATTTGCTAAGATGGTAGATTTACCATTGCGGTTAAATGACCGAGAGAGAATTAATTCTCCTTCTTCAACCATAATATTTTTAGATTCTAATAGCTCTTGTATACTTTGGTGATTGGCAATATCAAATATTCCATCTATAACAAAACTATCTTTACCATGACGAATGAACTCGCTGCTTGCGCGTTCTCCTAAAAGGATACTAAAGGCATCCATTAATATGGATTTCCCTGCCCCAGTTTCGCCGGTAAAGATAGTTATGCCATCATTAAATGAAATATTCATTTGCTCAATCAACGCAAAGTTGCGAATGCTCATTTGCGTTAACATCTATTTAGTCCTTCATTAAATCTTGAATTTTCGCCAAAATTGCTGGAACTTCAGCTTCAGATTTTGCAATTAACAAAATTGTATCATCACCAGCTAATGTACCAATAATTTCAGACCATTTTGCATGGTCAATAGAAAATGCTACGGATTGAGCTGAACCAGGAATTGTATGTAATACAACTTGATTCAAGCTGTGATCTACCTTAATTAGAGAATCTTGGAATAATCGATTGATTCGACTACGAGATAGAACTACATTTTCTTCTGGAGATAATGCATATCGATAGTGTCCATCGCCTGTAGGAATTTTGATTAACATCAATTCCTTAATATCACGAGAAACTGTAGCTTGCGTTACTTCAATACCTTCTTCTAATAAGGCCGCTGCTAATTCCTCCTGAGTTTCAATCGCCTTGGACTGCACGATTTCTTTGATTTTGTTATAGCGATAGCGTTTCATTTTGAACTCCCTTTTTTAAAACTTGCACATAAAAGAGAATAGTATCTTTCTGCTATTATTATACCATATATTCATAATTAATATATGGTATAAATCGCATATCTCATACTAGTTATGCATATTATATTAATATTTAAAAAATTGTTAATTTTCTATATATTGATAGCATACAAACACATAGACTATAGGATTCATCTATTTATACGAAATTAATAATTTAAAACAAGAATAATATGCATGTATAAATAAAAGCCCCTATAAAGGGGCTTTTACATGTTTCTTATGACTTTTATTCATAATGAATAAAGATATATTTCTTTTTATCGTTTTTGCAATATAAATAACTCAGGAGGATTATTTATTTGATTCATTGGATACCAATGACATACATTATACAATTTCTGTTCTAAATCTGATAAATACGATTTAACGATCTGCATTTCTTCTGCCCCTTCGGTTGTTCCAGGGTAAGCAACAATTGTGATAACTCCAGACTTAGATAATTTCTCTAACCCTTCTTTTATAGCGTCAATTGTTTGATGCGGTTTAGTTATAACTTGATGATCACCACCAGGTAAATATCCTAGGTTAAAAATCATTAAATCAATGATTTCATCTTTTAATTGGTTAGCTAATGCATGATCATGGGAGTCATGAATGAATGTCAGGCTTACATCTTCAGCTATGTCATTCGATTGTAATAACTCTTGGCTACTATTAATGGCTTTCATTTGAATATCAATGCCATATAAATGACAGCCTTTTTTTGCTCGTTCTGTCAAATATAATAAATCATGCCCATTACCACATGTTGCATCTACAACTACACTTGCGTGCTTCATTACACGATCCCAGATTAAATGTTGAAACTGAACAGCATTGTTAATGTTAATCACAAAAT
>URQX01000173.1 GCA_900550175.1 uncultured Veillonella sp. | reverse complement strand
TAGGCTTATTAACAAATACGAATCCTATCTTAGGAGCATTTATCTTTACTGCTATTTGCGGTGCCCTTATCGAGTTCTTGCGAAAGTATTTTTCTCACCATCTCGATCTGATCCTAACCATCATCTTGTCACTTAGTATTGGTACCGCTATTACGCTAATTAGTTCAGGCAAGTTGAAGGCTAATGCTAATGTGTTCTTCTTCGGCAGTATCTTAACCGTAAATACAACAGATATGATTAGCATTGCAGCCCTAACAATTCTATCTGTTTTAACCTTATATTTCTTATATAACTCACTTCTTTACATCGCCTATGATGAAGAGGCAGCTCGTGTAGCCGGTGTTAAGGTTGATTTTATCAATTACATCTTTGCTATCTTAATGGCTGCGGCCGTATCCATTTCTATTAAAATCGTTGGTGTTCTCGTATTAAGTGCTATGATTGCCTTGCCTGTAGCATCGGCATTACAACTAGAAAAAGGATTTAGAACGACATTACTCTGTTCTATTGGATTTAGTTTGCTAGCCATGATTATCGGCCTCTTCGGATCCTACTATCTCAATGTAGCTCCAGGTGGTTTTGTATCGCTAACATCAGTTGCAATTCTACTCGTAGTATTAGTCATCAAAAATATCAGAACCATCCTACGCCGTATGCAATTTAGCAAATAAACAAAGATAATCATCAATATATAGATTGCTATTCTATTAGCAAAATAAGATGGCCATCCTGTGCAAAATAAATTATCTACTTATACAAGTGTATAACAAGTTTAGTATTAAAACAGAATCGAAAGAGCGTTATGAATACAACAAATTGGCCAGAGGGCATAAAAAAGACCAAACAGCGTGAAGCCATTTGGTCCGTATTAACAACTACAGATAAACCCATTACTGCTATGGAAATTGCAGAGCGTTTAGGTGATGGCAGTACTACATGGATGTCTACCATTTACCGTACCCTTGAATTATTAGAAACAAAGGAAATCGTTACCCGTACAACACTCATGGGTAGCGATATGGCATATTATGAGATTACCCCTCATACGCACCGTCACTATGCAGTATGTACAAAATGTGGAACCATGATACCACTACACACCTGCCCTGTCGTAGAAATGCCACAGGAACTAACAGATGCAGGCTTTACGGTGACAGAACATCACTTAGAAATAGCGGGAATCTGTAAGGACTGTAAGAGCAAAGGTTAATATAACTCTATAAGTATAAAAACCAAAAGGACGTAGCTTTAAAAGTTACGTCCTTTCATATTTTAATATATTTTGTATTAGCCTTATTTAGCTTTCACCAATTACAACATCAATGGAGCAATTACGAAGCCAAGAGCTACTGAAATAGCGATGGCAAGTACACCAGGGATGAAGAACGGATGGTTAAATACGAGCTTACCGATTCGTGTTGAGCCGGTATCGTCCATTTGTACAGCCCCTAAAAGTGTTGGGTATGTAGGTAATACGAAGAGTGCAGATACAGCTGCGAAGGATGCGATGATAATATATACGGATCCTGGGTTCTCTGGAGTAATACCGAGAGCTAGAATTACAGCTGGTACCAATGCTTGCGTAGTTGCCGCTTGGCTATACAACAATGTACTAGCAAAGAAGAATGCTACGGCTAATAGGAATGGATACGCTGTTACCAAGCTAGATGCTAGAGCTTTGATTTCAGGGATATGACCTTTTACGAAAGTATCACCTAACCATGCTACGCCCAATACGCAGACACATGCGGATAAACCGGATTTAAATGTGCTTGTATTAACAAGTTGTGCTGTATCAATCTTACAGAAGAATGTAATAGCAGCCGCAATAATCATCATGAAGCCGATGATCGCATCATTTCGACCAAAGATAACTGGTTTAATAAGACCAATATTTTTGGAAATTGCAGTTGCGTAGAATACGATACAAATAATACCAATCAAGAAAATCAATACAGAAGTTTTCGCACCTGGTTTCAAGTGGAAATCAGTACTCTTTTCACGAGGTGGAGCCACGTGACCTGCAGCTAACCGTTCTTGGTAAACAGGATCAGATGACAAGTCATTGTTAGAGAAATTAGACATAATAAATGCAGTAATCATAACTGCTACAAATGTCGTAGAAATACAAATAGCAAGCAATGTAGGATAGTTTACACCGAATGGTTCAAGGAAACCACTCATAGCAACAACCGCTGCAGATACTGGGCTCGCAGTAATACCGATTTGGCTTGCTACAACGGCGATGGATAATGGTACAGATGGCTTAATGTTTTCACTTTTTGCCACCTCTACGATTACAGGAATCATAGAAAATGCTGTATGACCTGTACCAGCCAATAGAGTTAAGAAATACGTAACTGTTGGTGCTAAGTAGTTGATATGCTTAGGGTTTTTACGCAAAATACCTTCTGCAATACGCACCAAATAATCGAGACCGCCAGCGAGCTGTAAAGCACAAATGGCAGCGATAGCAGACATGATGATGAGAATTACATCCCAAGGAATCTGCCCTGGGAACATCCCCATGCCAAGGCTTAACAACACTACACCAAGGCCGCCAGCGTAACCGATGCCCATACCACCTAAACGAACGCCGAGGAAGATAGCACCAAATAAAATAATAACTTGCATAATTACATAAATGTCCATACGATGACCTCCTTTATACATATATAGTATCATAGATATGCA
>URQX01000172.1 GCA_900550175.1 uncultured Veillonella sp. | reverse complement strand
CGATCCCAGATTAAATGTTGAAACTGAACAGCATTGTTAATGTTAATCACAAAATCACCCCACTTGAGATTTTAGTATTATAATAACTCGTCACGACGAGAGGCTAATTTTTTAAATAATGTACCAAAGAAACATTGATCTTTAAAACGTACGAATAAGCAATATACTGGATTAGAGCTTATATGTAATGTTTCTTTATTGGTAAATGTATAATCAAATGTACCGTCTATACAGATATGTAATTGAGGTTCCCGTTCAGGCATGGTGATTTGAATTGTATCATGCTCTTCTAATACAAGTGAAACGCCTTGAATAAGATGTGGCGCTACAGGTGTCACAATAATAGATCTATTGTCAGGCTTCATAATAGGACCACCTGCGGATAGATTATATCCCGTAGACCCGGTTGCAGAAGAAATAATTAATCCATCAGATGGATACATTTGAGTATGTTGGTTATTTATGGACATGTTAATGCGTGCCATTTTAGCCGGCTCAGCACGAGTAATGACAATTTCATTAATGATAGGGACTAATTCTTCTTCATTACCACTATTGCGGTCAATATATGCATATAAGTGGCCACGTTTTTCAATATTATAATCACCTTTTGCAATACGTTTAATATGACTTTGCATTTGATGTATTTCAATTTGGTTTAAGAATCCTAATTCGCCTAGGTTAATACCACAAACAGGCACATTATAAGGATAAATTTGTCTTGCCAGATGGATGATGGTTCCATCACCACCAAAACTAAAGGCAATATCAATTTGTTTGAAGATTTCAGGACGACTTAAAATGTGAGTTTCAGGAATCTTAAGTACTCGTGCAGGTGCATCTGATTCGAGATCATCTGGCAAAAATACTTCGATACCTTCATCTTTACAAATATGTGCAGCCATTTTTAGAACTGCCATAATATTGCTTTTCCCCATATTAGGGAAGAATCCGATACGCATAGTAATCTCCTATAATGAATGAGCTTCTGCAACCACTGTATCTATCAAAGCATCGTCAATGGTTAAAGCCCCTTCTTCGTACTTTTTAAAATAACCTAAAAACTCAATATTACCTTCCATACCCTTAATTGGGGAGAATGTTAATCCGTGGACATACAATCCACAATCATAAGCAACATGTAAAATACGGTGTAAAACCTCTTTATGAATTTCCGGATCGCGGACAATACCGCCTTTACCAACATTTTCTTTGCCCGCTTCAAATTGCGGCTTAATCAAAGCTACAAGTGATCCTGTATCTTTCAATAATGTGGTAGCTACAGGTAATACTTTATCTAAAGAGATAAAGGCAACATCAATAGAAATAAAGTCCACTAGCTCACCTAATTGCTCAGGTGTAACAGTGCGGATATTTTGTTTTTCCATGTTGATAACACGTGGGTCTTGACGTAACTTCCAAGCTAGTTGATTGTACCCTACATCGATAGCAAATACTTTAGCAGCACCATTTTGTAGAGCACAATCTGTAAAACCACCAGTGCTGGCACCTATATCGACCATAACAGCATCTTGTAAATCGATAGGATACGTTTGAATAGCCTTTTCTAACTTTAGTCCACCGCGACTAACATAAGGTAAGGTGTTACCCTTTACTACGATATTAGCATCTACAGGAATTTTTGTTCCCGCTTTATCAATACGTGTTGTATCCATAAAGATTTGGCCAGCCATGATTGCCGCTTTGGCTTTTTCTCTACTTTCAAAAAGTCCTCGATTAACAAGGAGTATGTCTAAACGTTCTTTACTACTCATATGACACCATTATAAATATAATAAAATTGAATACATGCTACAAGAATGCCAAGAATTAATCCCCCAAATACCTCTATTGGTGTATGGCCTAATAACTCTTTTAAGGCCTCTTTACGAGTGATGGCAACAGGTATATTTTTCTTTGTAAAATAGTCTACAATTTGATTTAGAATTTGAGCTTGACGCCCAGCCTCTAATCGTACGCCTGATGCATCATACATGACTACAATAGAGAATACTAGAGATAGTATAAAAAGATCAGATGCTCCATTTTTTAGGTATATGGCTGTAGTTGTAGCAATTACGAAAGATGTATGAGAGCTGGGAAAACCTCCAGATCCTACAAGACGTTCTGGACGAAATTTGCCATGTCGAACTAGTTGCCATACGAATTTGATAGCCTGAGCAGTAAACCAACCCCAAAATGCGGCTTGCGCTATATAGTTGTGTGCTATTTGTGGTAATATATCAATCATTATTTATACCTTCTTCAGGTAGTACCAATTAATTAGTACGTTCTAAAAGATAATCAATTAGTGCAGCTAGTATAGATGTATCATAAGAAACGGAGTTTAAAGCATTATGAGCCTGTTTTCCAACTAAAGAAGCTTGGTTTTTAGCCTCCTCTAAACCTAGTAAGGATACATAGGTAGATTTATGTTGGCGAATATCACTGCCAGGAGTTTTTCCTAATTCTTCAATTGTACCAGTTACATCTAGAATATCATCAGTAATTTGGAATAACAATCCTAAACAATTAGCATATTCCATAAGCGCTTTTCGAGTAGTCGTATCTGCATTGCCTAAAATAAGACCTAATTCTACAGACGCATTAAATAATGCACCTGTTTTTCCACTGTGCAAAACTTTTAATTCTTCTAGTGGTATATGCTTATCTTCACTGAGCATATCGAAGGCTTGACCACCAACCAT
>URQX01000171.1 GCA_900550175.1 uncultured Veillonella sp. | reverse complement strand
CAAAAAACACCTGCAGACATTGTCTGCAGGTGTAATAACCTGTTGTCCAAATATTAACGTTTGGAGAATTGGCTTGCTTTGCGGGCTTTTTTAAGACCGTATTTTTTACGTTCTTTCATACGTGGGTCACGAGTCAAGAAGCCAGCTTTTTTCAAAGATTGACGAAGTTCGCCATCTACGTCCAATAACGCACGGGAGATACCGTGACGAATTGCACCAGCTTGACCGGAAGGACCGCCACCAGCTACAGTTGCGATTACATCGTATTGTTCAACTGTGTTAGTCAAGTTCAAAGGTTGTTTTACGATCAATTCCAAAGTTTGGCGACCGAAATAATCATTAAGTTCACGTTTGTTAACAGTGATTTTACCTGTGCCCGGTACCAGACGAACTCTAGCAACGGAAGATTTTCTACGACCAGTGCCGTAATATTGTGCTACTGCCATTATATGTTCCTCCCTCTAGATTATCGTACGGAAATTTCTAATACTTCTGGTTTTTGAGCTGCATGTGGATGCTCAGGACCAGCATATACGTTTAATTTACGGTATTGTTGTGCACCCAATTTATTTTTTGGAAGCATACCACGAACTGCCATTTCAACAACACGTTCAGGTTGTTTTTCAAGCATCATGGACAATTTAGTGAAACGGGAACCACCTGGGTAACCAGAGTGACGGAAGTATTCCTTTTGTTCCAATTTTTTACCAGTTACGCGAATTTTTTCTGCGTTTACAACGATCACATGGTCACCAGTGTCTACGTGTGGTGTGAAAGTTGGTTTATTTTTGCCCCGAAGAACTTTTGCAACTTCGGCAGCAAGGCGTCCTAAAGTTTTACCTTCAGCGTCAACAACATACCATTTCCGTTCGATTGTGTTCGGATTGGCCATAAATGTAGTTTTCATGCTGCATATCCTCCTAATAACGTCATAATTCTACCAAAATCAGCTTGTCCTTTGCTTCCGGGGCTAATGGAAACACGACTAAAGCTTACTCAAAATAGTATACAGATTTTATAGGTTTGTGTCAATTAAAATTTAGCAGTTATATGCTGTCATCAAATTATTTTTTTAATATAGAATTACATTGCTGTATTACCTCATTCAATACGGTCTGATCAGTATTAAGAAGAAGTTTAACCCAATTATCACGCCAACTGCCTCCTAATTGAGCTTCTACTTTTATATGTCCATATGAATTACATATAATATGGACATAATCATCTGAATCATCATAAGCAATACGAACTTCTCCATCTAATGTTATATATATTAATTTGAGTTGACTGATTAATTCTCTAAATTCATTTACAGTATAAACAAAGGTACCACGACCGGAAAAGTCGCCGCTTTTAATGTATACACTAAAAGCTATACACTCTTCCCGAGGCTCAACATCTGCAAAATATTTTTCTTCTAACTCAACACGTATAAAATCCATTAATCTCCTCTAAATAATAAAGTGAACAGTCCCCTTTATTATCTTTCATTAGCAGAAACCTACTTATATTACATATTACATATTACACATTACTTTATATTGTGCAGGAAATTTAAATATTTATATAGAATTATGAATGTATAACAGCAAAATTGGTAAAAATTTAATTGAGATTTTGTAAAATAATACATATTATATCAGTACATCTATTATCTAGGAGATGATAGTATGAATCTAGAAAACAAAAACTCATTTCTCTTAAATAGTGCTCTATTCTTTTCAACAATGGGAAGCACCGCAACAACACTAGGTTTTATAACATATATATTCAATACCACCCACAGTCCTTTTGATACAGGGGCAGTTACAATAGCGACATTATTAGTTGGAATGTTATTAGGCCCATTTTTAGGGATACTCGTAAAAGAAAAAGGCTTAATGTGGTCTATGGTTGTTCCTGAAATAGTTTCGGGTTTTATATTATTAATTTTTGTTTTCATAGATAATCTATATCTAGTATATATCATAGCTTTTCTTATAGGTTTTAATAATAAAATTTTAGGAATCGCTAGACTTTCTTTTGTACCTAATATTACAAATGATTTAGTCAAATTCAATGCACTGCTCCGGTCTATTAATCGTTTTGCATTAATAAGTGGTTCCTTATTATTTAGCGTTATAATTAATTACTCTTTAACGCTAGTATTCGTTATTGATGCAATTACTTATATTATTTCAGCCTACCTACTTTATCGTTTAAATAAAAATGTAAGAATCCAATCACACTCAACTATCTCCAAAAAATCTATTAGGGAAAGTATATATGATCGCATTCAACTTTTATTAAAAGGATATAAGTTATTATTCCTAAATAAAAAAATTAATTTTATAGTTTATTTGGGTATATTAGCCAGAATATTTTATATGTGTATACCGATTCTACTATTAATATTTATTAAAGATATCTTACATTTAACTGATAGTCAGTATGGATATACGCAAACAATCTCTAGATTGGCATCATTCATTATTTTTGGACTTCTTGCTAAATATTTTACTATTAACTTAGCAACGAGTTTAAAAAAAGTTTTGTTCCCTCTTTTTATACTATATGGGGGAAGTATTTTTTGCATAGGCTATATAGAAACAATAGAACAACTATATATTCTATATAGTATATCTGAAATATTATTATTTACAGCCGTTGTTTTAGTTCATGCATATATACAATCTATTTTTTCACAGGAAGAGTTAACATTAGCTAGCGGTTCTGTAAGTACAGGCTTCTCTATTGGATCAATATTATCAATTACTATATTTACAAACTTAGCAAA
>URQX01000170.1 GCA_900550175.1 uncultured Veillonella sp. | reverse complement strand
ATTTTGTATAATACAAGTGAATTACATAAAGCGATTGCTGAAGCTGTACAAGATGCTTGGGTCAATGCATTTGGTGCAGATGTGCGCTTACAAAATCAAGAGACAAAGGTATTCTTAGCCGACCGTGAAGCTGGTAAATATCAAGTTGCTCGTGCCTCTTGGGTTGCGGATTACAGTGATCCACAAAACTTCTTAGAAGTATTCTCTGCTGAAGACAACGATAGTCAGTACCATAGTGAAGACTATAACGAGTTAATCGCGCGTATTCGTACGACACCAAATGGGGCTGAACGGGATGCGTTGATGCATAAAGCAGAACAGATGATTTTTGATGAATCTCTAGTAATGCCATTGTATTTCACAACACAACCATATGTAACAAACGGAAGTATTCAAAATTATTTCTGGACTACATTAGGCCTTGTTGACTTTAAAAAAGCATACAAATAAGATACACTTAAGACGTACACAATATGTACGTCTTTTGTTGTCTTTAACGAGGATATATGAACTGGATTGAACCAAAGCGCTTAGCACCGGGGATGACCATAGGTATTATGGCTCCTGCCAGTGCAAGCGATGAAGATTTACATAGAATAGAAGAAATTTGTAACGCAAAGGGCTATAATGTTCTTTTGGGTGAAAGTGCATATCGTAAAGGACTTTATGGTGGTACACCAGAGGAGCAAGCCGAAGAGTTCCAATATATGATGACCATCGCACCTTGTGATGCGGTACTTGCCTTGCGCGGTGGTTACGGAACGATGCGTTATCTAGATTTATTAGATTATAAAGCAATTCGTAAACATCGTAAGGTTTTTATAGGATATAGCGACTGTACGGCGCTTCATATGGCTATCAATCGATATAGTCGACTTATTACGTATCATGGGCCGATGGGCGTAGACTTTAAAGAAGAACGTAAGACTGATATAGATGCATTATTTGTAGCTTTAGAAGGTAAATTACAAGTCATAGAACCACTACCTGAACCGCCGCGTGGTGCCATTGGTACTGAGCTGGGAGAAGGGATTTTACGCGGTGGTAATATGACGATGTTATCTATGTTGTTAGGAACGCCTTATTTTTTAGAGGACGAGTCTTGGGAGGACACGTTGCTATTTATTGAAGATGTAGGAGAAGCACCGTATAAGCTGGATCGCATGTTACAACAATTTCGCCTCAGTGGTTTGTTGAGTCGCATAAAAGGATTAGTCATCGGTACATTTGTAGATTGCGAAGGTGACGAAGATGAACGGGATTATGATTTAGGCTATGAAGCACTACGATATATGGAAGATAATCGAGATCCTAAATTACCAGAACCTTTTGTATGCTATGTGCCAACAGGTCATGGAACGCCGCATCAAACATTGCCATTAGGTGCAACGATTAACTTTAGGTATATTTCAAATACTATCATTGTACATCCCTATACGAAATAGAAGCCTTCTTCTTAGATATAATAAAGAGTAAACAATATTAAATTAGATAGTATAAAGGGGCGTTATGACATTACAAGAACGAGAAGCGCAAGCTTGTGCCATTATAGATGATATGGCCTGTGAGTTGCGTAAGCTTTCATTATATTTACACGACAATCCAGAATTGGGTTTAGACGAGCATAAAGCAGTTAACGTAATTAATCAATTTTTAGAGAACTATAATTTTACATCTCAAGTGGGGTTAACAGATCTACCAGAGTTACAAACAGCATTACGGGGCGACTATAATTGTGAGGCACCACATAAAATGGCCTTTTTAGGAGAGTATGATGCTTTACCTGAACTAGGGCATGGCTGCGGTCATAATCTCATCGCTATGATGAGTTTAGGCGCTGCTGTTGCTTTTAGTCAAAGTGCACCACAGGATTGGGGTGCGACATTCTTTGGCTGCCCTGCAGAGGAGACCATTGGTGGTAAGGTGTATATGGCTGATGCGGGACTTTTTAAGGGCTATGAGGCAGCACTTATCATTCATCCGGGCGGTGAAAATGAGGTCGGTGGCACATCATTAGCAACACATCCCCTAGAGGTTACATTCCACGGGCGGTCTTGTCATATAGCATCACTTACTGACTCTGGTATTAATGCGTTAGACTGCGGGGTAGATTTATATCAAAGAATAAAAGAGTTAAAGAAAACATTCCCTAAGGGGGCTATTGTAGGGGCCATCTTTACCGAAGCTGGTACAGCGCCAAACGTGGTAACCCCTAAGGCGGCGATTCGTATGACTGTTCGTGGTAGCACCGTAGATGATTTAGAAGGGATCATTTTGCCGGCTATCAAAGCGGCTGCTCAAGAGATTGCAGCATCCTATGGTGCTCAAGTTGAAATGCATCATTATGAGCCACTTTTTAAGGATATGCGTCAAGATAAACGATTGTTAGAGCTCTTTAAAGATGTGATGACTGAATTTGGTGAAAGTCCACGTATATTGCCTGATGATGAAGCAGATGGTAGTACAGATGTGGGAAATGTATCCTACGAAGTACCAACAGCACAGCCTACTTTGCAGATTGGATTAGGTTTAGAAGCTCATACGCCAGAGTTTACTTGTGCAGCTGGGTCTGACTATGGACTAGACCAAGCGATTAAGGGCGCCAAGATTATGGCTGTGGTAGCCTTGCGTTATGCTATGCATAAGTGATGTTCAATTTTTGACATATAGAGGTCAAAAAGGTACAATAGATATAATATTTAAGTAAGTATGAAATAAGCCGTCTTCAACAAGACGGCTTTTATTCCGGTGGAGATAGATATGAGTGTTTTAACCGTTTCAAATGTAACCCATGGTTTTGGAGCGCGACAAAT
>URQX01000169.1 GCA_900550175.1 uncultured Veillonella sp. | reverse complement strand
CGATTATAAAACTCACCAGATTCAACGTCTTTAGTAATACGAGTTAAATCTTGGTACACAATGCGACCAGAGCCAAGGTTTAAATGGCCAACCTCAGAATTCCCCATTTGACCTTCTGGAAGGCCTACCGCTAACCCTGATGCTTCTAATTTTGTATGGGGATACATATCCCATAATTGATTAAAACAGTGCGGCTTCGCCTGTACTACAGCATTGGTTGTATCTGATTGATCTCCCATGCCAAAGCCATCTAGGATGACTAGCATTACAGGAGCCTTTAATTTAGCCATTTTTAACCTCATATTAAGCGCTTACTTGATTCGCCGCTTTAATAATATCTATAAATTCATCAACTACTAAAGATGCACCACCTACGAGTGCTCCATCAATATTAGGCTCTCCTAGGATTTCGAGAGCATTTTCCGATTTAACACTACCACCATATTGGATGCGCACGGCATCAGCAGTCTCATCATCGTATAAAGAACGAATGTAATCACGAATTTCTTTACATACCTCTTCAGCTTGATCAGCAGTTGCTGTTTTACCTGTGCCAATAGCCCAAATTGGTTCGTACGCAACAATCAATTGGCTAACTTGTTCCTTTGGAACGTCAACTAAAGCACCTTTAAGTTGAGATGTAATCCAGTCTAGAGTATGACCGGATTCACATTGTTCTAAACTTTCACCAACACAGACTATTGGTATCAAATTATGGTGAAATGCACTTTTGATTTTTGCATTTACCGTCTCATCTGTTTCACCATAATATTCACGGCGTTCAGAGTGACCGATAATAACATAATTGACGCCTACCTCTGTAAGCATAAGTGGTGAGATTTCACCAGTGAATGCACCAGCATCATGATAATCCATGGTTTGTGCGCCTACTTCAATCGCTGTATCTCGTGTTAATGCTACAGCACGTTCAATAGCTGTGAAAGGCGGGCAAACAACTACATCACAGGATAATTCTATATCTTGTAACACGCTGTTAAACGCTTCGATCAGAATAGATCCAGACGCAATGGTGCCATTCATTTTCCAATTTCCTGCAATAATGGGTTTTCTCATATTATGCCTCAGACAATGCAGCAATACCTGGTAGAATTTTGCCTTCTAAGAATTCCAAAGATGCACCACCACCTGTGGAGATATGGCTAATTTTATCTGCCAAGCCACTTTTTTCAATAGCCGCTACAGAGTCGCCACCACCAACGATAGTCATCGCATCGGATTCAGCTACAGCTTTTGCTACTGCATTAGTACCAGCTGCAAAGTTTTCCATTTCAAATACGCCCATAGGACCATTCCAAATAATAGTCTTCATTGGCGCCAATGCTTCTACATAGAGTTCACGAGTTTTAGGGCCAATATCTAATACCATCCAGCCGTCTTCAATTTGATCGACGTCAACGATTTTAGTATTTGCATCGTTGCTGAAAGCATCAGCTACTACAGCATCGATAGGGGTCAATAATTTAGCACCTGCTACGTGAGCTTCCATAACAAGATCTGTAGCAATAGCTTCTTGACCTTCTTCAAATAAGGAGCTACCAATGTTACAACCTTGTGCTTTAATGAAAGCATTTGCCATACCGCCGCCGATGATCATGACATCAACTTTTGGTAATAAATTAGAAATTACAGAAATTTTATCTGTTACCTTAGCACCGCCAATGATAGCTGCCATAGGTGTTTTAGGATGTACAACTGCTGCACTTAATGCTTCAATTTCTTTTTTGAGCAAGAAACCTGCTGCCATAGGGATATAGTCTGCAATACCAACTACGGATGCTGCATTTCGGTGAGATACACCGAATGCATCGTTGATTGCTACATCAGCAAGAGATGCCAATTGTTTAGCAAATTCAGGGTCGTTTTTAGTTTCTTCATTATGGTAACGCAAGTTTTCAAGCATCAATACATCGCCTGGTTGTAATGCTTTTACAGCTTCTTCAACCTTAGGGCCAATGCAGTCATCTACAAATGCTACTGGTTTATTGATAAGTTCAGATAAATGTTTTGCACATGGTGCTAAAGACATTTCCGGTTTACGTTCCCCTTTTGGACGACCAAAGTGAGAAGCAAGAATAACCTTTGCCCCTTTTTCAATTAAATAATTGATAGTAGGTAAGGCACTACGAATACGAGTGTCATCAGTGATGACACCGTCTTTCATAGGAACATTAAAATCAACACGAACAAATACTGTTTTGTTGTCTACTTGTAAACCATCAATTGTTAGTTTCATCAAAGCCTCCCGATTATAAGCCTTTGCTTGCTACGAATGCTGCCATATCGATAAGACGTTCGGAGTAGCCCCATTCGTTATCATACCAAGAAACAACTTTTACCATGTTACCATCCATAACCATTGTTAAATCAGCGTCAACAATAGAGCTACGTGGGTCAGAGCTGAAATCGCAAGATACCAATGGCACATCAGATACACCTAAGATACCTTTTAATTCGCCAGCTGCTGCTTTACGGAATGCTTCGTTGATTTCTTCTTTAGTAGCAGGTTTTTCAAGTTCGCAAACAAGATCTGTAGCAGATACATCTGGAGTAGGAACGCGCAATGCGAAACCATCAAGTTTACCTTTTAATTGTGGCAATACTTTAGCAACCGCTTTTGCTGCACCAGTTGTTGTAGGAATGATAGACATTGCTGCTGCACGAGCACGACGAGGGTCTTTATGACGTGCATCAAGAATTTTTTGGTCATTTGTATAGGAATGAATTGTAGTCATCATACCGCGTTTGATACCGAATTCATCGCATAAAACTTTAGCAAATGGAGCCAAGCAGTTTGTTGTACAAGATGCATTGGAGATGATGT
>URQX01000168.1 GCA_900550175.1 uncultured Veillonella sp. | reverse complement strand
ATTTTGTGGAACATCATTATAGTTAGCTAATAATTGCTTAGTATCTTTTGGTAAGCAATACCCACCATAACCAAAGGATGGATTATTGTAAAAGTCACCAATACGTGGATCTAAGCAAACGCCATTAATGATTTGGCTTGTATTAAGGCCACGCACCTCTGCATAGGAATCGAGCTCATTAAAGTAGGCCACACGTAATGCTAAATAGGTATTGGCAAACAATTTAATAGCTTCTGCTTCTGTAGAGTCCGTATATAATTGGGGTACGTTTTCTTTAATGGCACCATCAGCTAAGAGTTGACCAAAACAACGGGCCCGTTCAGAATCTTCCCCTACCACAATACGGGAGGGATGTAAGTTATCATACAAAGCTTTACCTTCACGTAAAAATTCTGGAGAGAAAATCAAGTTCTCTGTATTGAATTCTTTACGCATTTGAACTGTATACCCAACTGGCACAGTTGACTTGATAACCATAACAGCATCAGGATTAATATCTAGTACTGTTTTAATAACTTGCTCTACAGAAGAGGTATCAAAGAAATTCTTCTGAGGGTCGTAATTAGTAGGAGTCGAAATAATAACATAATTAGCATCTTTAAAGGCTTCCACAGGATCTAGTGTAGCTTTAAAGTTTAATTTCTTAGTAGCTAAATACTCTTGTAATTCCGCATCTACAATTGGTGATTCTTTTCGATTTAGCATCTCTACCTTTTCAGGGATAATATCGAGGGCTACCACTTCATTATGTTGTGCTAATAAAACACCATTTGAAAGGCCTACATAGCCTGTACCAGCAATTGCAATCTTCATTTATTTGCCCTCCGTCATATAAAACTCTTTATACCATATAGCAAATTTCCGTAGCCCTTCACGTAAAGACGTATTCGGTTTGAAGCCAAAATCTTCTTCTAGAGCACTTGTATCTGCATAAGTAACAGGTACATCACCTGGTTGCATCGCCACTAATTCTTTATGCTCTTCAAAATTGTAATCTTCTGGTAATACACCAGCAGAAACTAATTCTTCAGATAGAATACGGACAAAATCAAGTAAATTTTCAGGATGACTATTACCAATATTATAAATAGCATATGGAGGAACCGGTAAACCATCAGCGCCATTACGACGTTCTGGGGCTGCACACATCACCTTAGATACGCCCTCTACTATATCATCAATATAAGTAAAGTCACGTTTACAGTTACCATAGTTAAAGATTTTTATAGTACCACCACTACGCAATGTATTAGTAAAACCAAAGTACGCCATATCCGGACGACCAGCAGGACCATATACAGTGAAGAAACGAAGTCCTGTGCTAGGAATGTTATATAACTTGGCATACGAATAAGCCAATAACTCATTTGATTTTTTAGTAGCCGCATACAGAGAAACTGGGTTATCTACTTTATGATCTGTAGAGTATGGAATTTGTTTATTCGCACCATACACAGAAGAAGATGATGCATAAACCAAATGCTCTACTCCACTTTCACCATTGGTTTTACCTTCCCCCACAATAAAAAGAAGGACAAAAAGCCTCTAATATATTGTAGAAACCAATAATATTAGATTCGATATAAGCATCTGGATTTGTAATAGAGTAACGAACACCAGCTTGTGCTGCTAAGTTAACAACAACACGTGGTTTATAAGTAGAGAAGATTTCTTCAATAAAGGCCTTATCTGCAATATTACCTTTTTTAAAGATCCACGTATTTTTATTATCTTTGCTTATTTCTTCAATTTGTTGTAATCGATAATCCTTTAAGGCTACGTCATAGTAATCATTAACAGAATCTATGCCGATAATTTGAGTTCCTTCTGCTTCAGATAACAGGGACATAACAAGATTAGCCCCTACAAATCCAGCGGCTCCCGTTACAAGGATCACCGTATTGTTTAAGTCTACATTTTTTGAAAGCATATGTACTCCTTTCATAGTTCTGTTAATTATGAGCGTCTTACTTTACTTAATACTTTATCAATGCCAGAAGTAATAATGGCACGCTCAGATGGAACAATACATAATATAGCCACATATAGCACCACGCATAAGATCATACAAACTATAGTCCACCATACCGCATCATATACATGTAAAGCACTATACGCAACAGCGCCAACAATAGATGCAGTAATTAGATATACACCTATATTAGTAATCACTCGAAGGGCACTCATATGTATAAATAATGCTAAAAAAATCATGGCAACCATTAACATTTCCATTCGTACTATTGAACGAGCATAGACAAATGTACTAAAGTCATACTGAATACAAATATATATTACCGGTATTAATACAACTAAATGTAATATTTGAGTCCAGAATGATAAATTAGGAACTCCTTTTGCACGGAATACTTCAGAAATCAAATTCGCTGTTACTGTCATAATAGCAGAACTCAAGGCCCAAGATCCTAATACAATGCCAGCTAACTTCCATTGTGGCCCCAATAAGAGATCAACAACAAAGTCTTGGAATACAAACAAGCCTATCCCTATAGGTACTAAAAAAAGAGCCATATAGCGTTGGAAAGTAAAGAATGTATTTGAAAAAGCTTGTTGATTATGCTGAACTCGACTTAATGCTGCAAATAATACAGGTGCCAAGGATGAAGTGGCCATGGCCATAACAGTCGTTACAATAGCCATAGGCATTTTGTATATCCCTAAATAATAGGCATCTAAAAAGCGACTAATAATGAAGGTATCCACCCATGCAGTAAGCCAAATAGAAAATGCTTCAGCCAATGACCAGGCACTATAACTAAACATATTCATAAAGACTCGAGAACTAAAGAAGAGATGGATTTGATTTTTCCTACTCTTCAATAAGGCCAAAGCCGTAAATAACTGAGCCCCTAACATACC
>URQX01000167.1 GCA_900550175.1 uncultured Veillonella sp. | reverse complement strand
CATAATAATATTTTACCGCATCTAAGACTTCCGTCAATTCATAACGAGCCCCAACAGGCATAATACTACGACGAACCTCATTATTTGTGGCATGTAAAGAGAGTGCTAATGTTATAGGCAGTCCTTCATCAGCTAATTTATAAATATTCGGAACCCATCCACAAGTAGAAATCGTCATTTTACGATAACTAATATTACAAACTATAGGATCATGTAACAATCGTAGAGCTTGTAATACATTATCATAATTTTGTAGTGGCTCCCCTGCGCCCATAACGACAACAGAGTGGATTTGCTCTTTTGTAAGAGCACCAAAAATAACAACTTGTCCTATAATTTCAGCCACTGTTAAATCACGATATAAGCCACCTTGTGTAGAAGCACAGAATACACAGCCCATAGCACAGCCTATTTGAGACGAAACACATACAGAATATCCATAATGTTGCTCCATTAACACGGCTTCAACACGGCTTTGATCTGCCATTTCAACAAGGATTTTACGAGTCTTCCCATCTGGAGACACAGACTCGGTAATTAATGTTGGTAAAGAAATAATACAGTTATCACTTAACCATTCACGCAACTCTTTAGGAAACTGCGTCATCGATTCAAAATCAAATATATATCTATGATAAATATAGTCTATTAACTGTTTCGCTCGAAACTTTTGTATATTATGGGTCTTAAAGATAGATTGTAACTCTTCTAAAGACTTACCCAATAATTCTATCATGGTACTCCATTTCTATTATTATGATATACGCTTTAAGCGCGCCATAAAGAATCCATCCATCTGATCTCTTGGTGGATACGTTGTAATCATACCATTTACAGCTTGGGATATCCCATCAAATGATACAGAATCAACAATAAAGTTCTTATGGTTTGCTAAGAATTTTTCTAGCACATCCTCATTTTCCCCACTATTAATGGTACATGTAGAGTATACTAAATATCCATTAACTTTAACCATTTCAGAAGCCTTCTCTAATATTTCAAGCTGTAATGGAGGCAAATCAGTTAGTAAAGATTCTGTTTTCCGCCAACGCATATCCAATTTCTTTTGTAAGATGCCAAGTCCAGAACATGGTGCATCAACTAAGACACGATCGAATTGTTCTTTCCAATTATCAGGTAAATATCGACCGTCTTGGAGTTTAGTAGAAACAATAGATATCCCTAATCGCTGAGCATTCTGATTCATGAGCTCTAACTTATGTTCGTATATATCACAACTCATAATAGCGCCTGTATTATTCATTAGGCTTGCCATATGCATAGACTTACCCCCTGGCGCGGCACAGCAATCCAAAATACGTTCACCTGGTTTTGGATCTACTACATGAGCAACAAGCATAGACGCTTTATCCATAAAGGTAATATGACCTTCCATAACAGGTTTAGCTTTTTCCAAGTGTCCTTGATGGGCATCAATGTAAACTACTTCTCTAATATGTTTATCCTGTTCAACGGTCCAACCTAAATCTTGTAGTTCTTTTAAACAATCCTCAATAGATATTTTTACAGTATTTATACGCGCCGTCAGACGAGGTTGTTCGTTAAACCAAGCACAAAGATCTATAGTCTTATCTTTACCCATTTCATTCATCCATAAATTAACTAACCATAAAGGTTGATTATAAATGAAAGAGATCTCTTCAGCTTCGGATTTGGCAAGTTCACCTATAGAAATACTATCACTTTCACGCAAAACAGAACGTAATACAGCGTTTACAAAGCCAGATAACCCTCTGGTTAATTTTTTTGCTAATTTAACTGATTCATTAACAGCTGCACTTTCAGGTACCTTATCCATATAGATAATTTGGTAAATCCCTAGTCTTAGAATTTCTACAACCATAGAGGATAACTTCTTTAAAGGTCGTTTTGCAAAGTGAACAATTATAGCATCGAGATAATTTTTTCTGCGAATAACGCCATATACAAGCTCCGTAAAAAATCTTCGATCCAAATCGGATAAATGATATTTTTGTAAATACTCTTGCAACTTAATATTGGCATAAGCACCATTACGATTAATATCACTCAAAGCTTTTACAGCAAGCAACCGAATATTCTGTTGTTGGTTAGTCTTTACTTCTGTCATTACTATTCCTACCACTTAATTGTTCTACCACTGCACGAACACGTTCAGGATCTACTGTTGTATTACAACACGGTCCATTAGGTCTTTCATTTAATACGCCAATAACAGGTATAGGAAATACATCCGCCATTCCACTTGCTAAATCCCGTTCACAAGCGATTGCTACAATAGCTTTAGGCCTTGCTTCCTTAACCTTCATTCGCGCTAAGGTACCTCCAGTGACAACTATAAATTGGCATCCATAGTCTTTAGCCACTTGTAATAAGCTACCAACTTGACATCTACCACACTGCTTACAATTATATACATCGTGTGTAACCTTATGAACACAAGAGCTTTCTTGTAAACAATGTGGTGTTAATAACAATATGCGTTCTGGATCAACCGTATACATATCAAGCATCACGAGATGATTAATTAAATCAATCATAGACTGACGCAACTGATCCTTAGTAACCCCTCTCACTTTGCCAATCAATAAAGATAATGGAAATAATCCATATATAAACTGATTAGCTATCCTTAAAACAATAGGATGTAACCGTAATATACCAAAACTAGCAATAATTAAGGATATACACAATAACCATATAACACAAATGCATACAGAAAAAAAGACTGTACTTATTATGGGTGCAATAGGATGTAATTGTGAAAGCCCCGGTTCTAACACATACATTAGAAATCCGATTATTGCTGTAATTAAAGTACATGTAATTGATGATAATATCAGGTATAACGGATACGTTTCGTACTGCTTATATTGAGTCTCCAAAAACG
>URQX01000166.1 GCA_900550175.1 uncultured Veillonella sp. | reverse complement strand
GACCTATGAGGATATTGTAATTATAAAATGAATTCGTTGCATACAATTTTGTTTGAAATGTTAGTAATAATTTAGTATACTATAAATACATAACTAAATTTGTAAAAGGAGGGATCGTTATGAAAAGAGTAGTGTTGGCCTTAGCTGCTTTAGGCATTTTAAGTGTTAGCTCTGTAATGGCGGCCCCTGTATCATACCAAAGTGTATTAACAGGTAAAGTTGCTTCTACAGTTTCTGTTGGCTCTGCTGTAACAGAAGGTCAAACATTGGTAACTGTAGAGACATTAGCTGGCCCTATGGCTGCTGCTAAATCTACTGTAACTGGTACTGTAACGGCGGTTAATGTTACAGTGGGTTCAGACGTTTCTCGTGATCAAATCGTTGTCACAGTAGAAAGTAAATAAAGGAGAGAAGGAATGAAGTTTTCTCATTCTTGGCGTCGGTATAGAAAAGCGATACTGGCGCTTTTCTTCTGTACTTCACTTACAGCTGCACAGGCTGTCGATTTCATGCCTGTCAATGATGTAACTACAGGTATGGAAGGTATTGCAAAAACTGTAATTGTAGGAGATACCATTTCTACCTTTGATGTAAAGGTACTTGGTGTCATGAAGGATAAGGGGCCATCTGGTCACCTTATTTTGGCGAAGTTCTCTGGTCCTGTTATGGAAAAAACTGGAGGCATTGCTCATGGCATGAGTGGTAGTCCTGTATATATAAATGGCAAGCTCGTAGGTGCTGTAGCCTATGGCTGGGGCTTTGCAGATGGTACGATTGGGATGATTACCCCTATCGAGGATATGGTGAAATTATGGAATATTCCATATGAGAAGAACCTATCAAGACCTTGGGAGGATAAACAGTTGATCCCTCTTGGCACGCCACTTATGGCCTATGGCTTTGATACAGCGTCCATGGATTACTTTAAATCCAAGTTGCCACAATATAAATATGAAACATATGATACGGCTAGTGCTAGTGGTGATGAAATTGCAAAACCGCTAGAGGCTGGTGGTTCTGTAGCAGCATTACTAGTTGATGGTGACTTAAAACTAGGGGCCATTGGTACTGTTACCTATGTAGATGGTGAAAAGATTGTTGCCTTTGGTCATCCATTCTTGAAACATGGATCCTCAAACTACTTCATGCATAATGCAAGCATCTTTACAGTAGTTAAAAGTTATGATGCTGCTTTTAAATTGGGCTCTATGGGCAAGGAAGTTGGCTCTGTAACTGAAGATAGAGGTGCTGGTATTGCAGGTGTTTCTGGTGTAATCTCTCCAGGTATCCCTATGCGATTCCATTTGAAAGACCTAGATATGGGGCGTGATAAAACTAGCTCTGTTAAGGTTATTGAAGATAGTGAGATGACACCGACTTTAGCGGCTACATCTCTATATAACATGTTGAATAAAACGTTGGATCGTAGTGGTGCTGGTACGGCTACCATTTCTTATACGATTACACCAAGAGGTAAAGAGCATAAACCATTGACACGAACTAATATGTTCTATAGCTCTGACTCTATCTCTGAAAAGGCTGTTGATGAGTTCTATAATGTTATCGATGTTCTCATGAATAACCGATTCATCAATTATGAAATCTCTGATATCTCTGTAGAAACTGAGGTAACACAAGATAAGAAAACAGCAAAGCTTATTGATGCCTCTGCATCATCAACGATTGTTTCTCCTGGAGATACAATCGTTGTAGATGTAACGTTGGAACCATTCCGTGGTGAGAAGGTTGTTAAACAAATCTTCTTTAAGGTTCCTGAGGATCAAGCTGTTGGCAAGTACACCTTAGAGGTACGTGGGGGCGGTGAAATCCCATTACCTTATGTATTGGAAAAACAAAAATATAATTTAACCGATGAAATTTTACGTCGATTAAAAGTTCATAAAGATTTTGATGAGCTTTATGATGAAATTCAAAAGACTGATACAAACAATCAAATTGTTGTAGAGTTTTTAGAAGATGGCATTAGCCTTGTTGATGAAGATGGTTCCAAATCTGTTAAAAAAGCTAAACTTAAAGATGTGGAATCAAAACCTATGCCAGGAGATGTAAAGAAAAAAACAGGTCAAGAAGATTTGAGCTCTGGTAAAGACGATGATAATCAAATTGAAAAGACTGCTATTGATACGGAATACATCGTCCAAGGTGATGGTCAATTTACAATTCATGTTATGAAACCAGCTGATCGTGATAAAGCATTGGCTAAACGTATAAAAGAAGTTAAAAATCAAGTCAAGATGGAACATAAATTAGAATTGGAAGATCAATCTAAAAAGGATAAATCCAGTAAAAAAGGTGTGAAAAAGTCTGATAAACAAGACACAAAAGCACCTGATAAAAAGGATGAATCTAAAATAAATGATACTAATACCGCTGAATAAGCTGTAAATGTAAGGGGAAAGGGCTAGACTGTTGAATTGGCTAGAATCGATAGGACGCGCTGTAATGAACGGCCTATCACAGATGGGTAGTGCTACATTATTAGTGTGGCAAACAATAAGACAACTAAAAATGATTAACCTGTGGCATGTATTTCAGCAGATGGCTCACCTAGGTGTAGATTCATTGCCGATTATTAGTTTAACATTACTATTTGCTGGTGCGGTTATGACCTTACAGATTACAGATGTATTGATTACATATGGTGCACAAAGTACTGTAGGTGGTCTTATGGCTGTAGCTATGGGGCGTGAGTTAGGCCCTATCTTAGTAGGTGTAGTATTAGCTGGCCGTGTTGGCGCTGCTATCACGGCTGAAATTGGTACAATGAAGGTAACCGAACAAATCGATGCGCTTCGTGTTATGGCTGTCGACCCTATAGGTTATCTTGTGGTACCTCGTGTAGTAGCATGTATGATTATGGTGCCAATTTTGGCATTTTATG
>URQX01000165.1 GCA_900550175.1 uncultured Veillonella sp. | reverse complement strand
CAAACAAAATTGTATGCAACGAATTCATTTTATAATTACAATATCCTCATAGGTCATAGGATTTGAAGTAGCTTTATGTACGTATGTATCATTAACTACTAAATCAACACTACCTTGATTCGATAATTCAGCACCATCCACGACACCAAGCTTCGATAATAGTTGAGCCCCTTCTTGTTGCGTAACCCCTACGGATTGAAGTCCTGCTTTATCAACAGTGAGCACCACCAAATTATGATCTTTAGTAGTTCCTATAAAACTACGAGCTTTATTATTGGTCCCATCAGCACCTACATAGTTACCATTTTTTAATACCATAGTACCTGCTTGTAAAGCTGCACCACCAGTGGTATTCACTTGTGCCAACTCCGGTCTATTTTGAATCGTAATCGGTGTGCCTACCTTTAATTTACGTAGTGCATCTCTTGCTTCTCCGTGACCAGATAATACATACTGGTCTTCACCAATTTTAGAATTCCCTTTTTGAGCACTAACCACCTTGCCTTTGGCTACAGTCACTTCGTATCCGAAGTCATTAGTCTTTGTAGATGCCCCATATGCTGATGTATATAGAGTCAGAGCATTTTCTTTACGACCTGTATTAACAGAGGTAATCAGGAATGTATCCTTTTGTGTTTTAGCCTGTAGTAAAGGTCTTTTTTCTTCAATAAAATATCCACGATTTGGTGTATATCTCAAGGTGCCACGGTTAGAAATACGCTCTAAATCGATGGTTCCATCACTTGCCACAGAGTAAGGGCGATCAAAACTACCACCTTTTACCTTTGCACCAATTATGGCAGTATGCGGTTGAACTACAGATGATAAGGGTTTACCTTCCGAAACATGAGCCACCACCATAGGTGAATCATTATCCACGGATAATGCAAAGGCTTGAATTTTCCCCTCTGCTACGGTGTTATTAATCTTGCTATACGTAACAGATTTATTTACATCTTTTGTTGTTTGTTGAGCATAGCTAGAAAACAAATCAACTACAATACGCGATGGCTTCTCCAATGTAAATTCATGATGTTGTACATCCTTATTGGCCGTCAATGTTACTTGCAAAGATCCATTAACAGGTTGTAAGCCAATGCCTTTTAAAACACCTGTTTTCGTATTATTTTGCGCTATAGGACCCGTCAATCCATTTGTAGTGCCGCCTAAGTTTAGGGTAAGAGCATGTGTAGATTCATTATAAGATTTAGTCCAAGATACAGGCATTTCGGATATATCTAATACGATTCGACTTGTACCTTCATGATTAGAAACACGTACACCTGTTAAATTTCCTGCCTCAGCATAAGGTACGGTACTGCCTAGGAATCCTAAAACAGCAAAAGTCATATATAAATATCGTTTCATATACAATTCCTCTATAGCAAAAAACCATATTAATAGGTTTATGCCTATATATTAATTTTATACAATATACTTTTACTATAGTATACAGCATAAAGATGAAAATTTCAAAAAAAGATACACCAAAAAACGAAGTTACTATCTATAGTTAATCCACTCATCAAGGACCTATCTAAAAATAGCAACTTCGTCAATTTATATATTATTTTAATACAATATTTTATTGTAATTCATCCAATGTGTCACGCAATTGGGACATTTCATCAAGAGCTTTTGCTACCCCTTTGATAACAGCATATCGTGGTGTCTCTACCAAGTATGATGCAATGCCTACAGAGCGTGTAATAACACGATCCAACCCATCAATAAGAGCACCGCCACCGGTAAGAATGATACCATGATCATTAATGGCCGCCACAAGTTCTGGTGGCGTTTTTTCTAAAATAGATTTAATTCCTTCGAGAATATTCATCACTTGCGCCTCTAAGGCACGTTGAATCTCTAATGAATTAACTGCAACCATCTTTGGTAGTCCCGAGCTTGCATCACGACCTCTAACCTCTATAGCTCGTTCTTTAGCACGTCGATCTACAGTGCCTACAGAAATCTTAATCTTTTCTGCTGTTAATGGTCCGATAACTAATCTCTTCTTACGGCGTATATAACGGATAATCGATTCATTGAAAGAATCGCCACCAATGCGAAGGGATTCACTCACCACAACGCCAGTATCACAAAGAACAGCAATATCTGTAGTCCCGCCTCCTACATCGACAACCATAGCTCCAACTTGGTCAGCATCATTGAGACCGGTCCCCATAGCTGCCGCCAACGGTTCCTCTATAAGTACAGTCTTCTTCGCTCCGGTTCTAAGTAAGGCCTCCAAAATGGCACGTTTTTCAACAGGCGTAATTCCAGATGGCACACATACGATAATACGCGTTTTCATTAATCTAGAAGCAGGTACAACTGAACGAATAAAGTACTTTAACATAAATTCGGTCATATCATAATCTGCGATAACCCCCGCTTGGACCGGACGAATAACGGATATTCCTTTAGGTGTACGGCCTATCATAGTACGCGCAGATTCGCCTAAGGCAAGAATATCACCTGTTTTGTCATCCTTCGCGATATAAGCTGGCTCATCTAAGACTAGCCCCTTACCTTTAGCGAAAATAAGAATGTTCGCAGTCCCTAAATCAATGCCCAGATCAAAGTTTAATGAGCGGTTTAAGCGTCCCATTAAATCTCCCACCTGTTCCGGACGAACTAGGCGCTTCAAGGTCATAGCAGGTGTAGTTTTTGCAATAGCTACTGTCTCACGATTACGACGTTCCACACGGCGCATCTTCGTAACTTTAACCATGGCTTCACGCATATTGGAAGCTAAATGGCTAGCTTGCTTAGCTACGCCCTCAGAAAGCTTCGTGGACTTGCGTTTCGTCCTCCGTAATGGCCTTCGATTAAAACCAGCTTTTGCATTTTCAACCTTTGTCGCCCCCAAGTTTTGTTGCTCGTTGTATAAAGCCGGCCCTTTTGAGCGCCGGCTTCGTTTCT
>URQX01000164.1 GCA_900550175.1 uncultured Veillonella sp. | reverse complement strand
CATCATCTGTACGAACTAAATCATCCAATGTAAGTACTTGATTTACATCGGTAATGCCCATTTCATGACAACGACGAATTTCTTCTTCTGTTTCTGGTTTCAAGCGGGCTTGCATATCGCCACCTACGCATTTCAAAGCGGCTGCAGCCAATACGCCTTCTGGTGCACCACCAGTACCAACAACCATGTGTACCCCAGAGCCTTCAATACAACATTCCATAGCTGGGTTAACATCACCATCAGAAATTAACATAATACGTGCACCAAGATCACGAGCTTCTTTCATCAAGCCATGATGACGCTCACGATCTAGCATAACAAGTGTAATTTCATCGACATTGCGGTTCATTTTGGCTGCTACATTTTTGATATTTTCAGTTAAAGATTTAGTAATATCGATAGCACCTGCACCACGAGGGCCAACGCAAAGTTTTTCCATATACATATCTGGTGCATGTAACAAGCCGCCTTTTTCAGCAATAGCCATAACTGCAATCGCACCATTTTGGCCTTTTGCAATTAAGTTTGTGCCTTCAATAGGGTCAACTGCAATGTCTACTTCTGGGCCACCTGCACCTACATGTTCACCAATGTAAAGCATAGGAGCTTCATCGATTTCGCCTTCGCCGATAACTACAGTACCAGAAATACGGACGGAGTCAAATGCTTGACGCATTGCGTCTACCGCAAGACCATCCGCTGCATCCTTCTGACCGCGACCAAGTAAACGACCACTGCGCAAAGCAGCCGCTTCAACGACACGAGCAAATTCCAAAGATAATGTACGATCCATAATAGGCCTCCTTATAAGTCCTGTGTGTATTGTAATATGACCCTTACATCGAGTCGAATACTTAACTTATTGATTAGCTTGTTTCCAATCTGCCATAAACTTTTCAAGCCCTGCATCTGTTAGTGGATGTTTCATAGCTTGCATAAGCACTTTAAATGGCACAGTTGCAATATGAGCACCAGCTTTTGCACATTGAATGATATGCAATGGTGTTCTCACACTAGCCGCAATAATTTCAGTTTCAATGCCATGAATAGCAAATATATCTGCAATATCTTGAATCAATGTAAGTCCATCCATGCTGATATCATCAATACGGCCAACAAATGGGCTCACATATGTAGCACCTGCACGAGCTGCTAACAAGGCTTGATTGGCAGAGAAGATTAAGGTTACATTAGTTTTAATACCTTCTTTGCTCAAAACCGCAACAGCTTTAAGTCCTTCTGGAGTCATAGGCACTTTAATAACTACATTAGAGCCTAATTTTACTAGATCATGAGCTTCAGCAATCATACCTTCTGCATCAGAAGCAATAACCTCTGCACTTACAGGTCCCTCTACAAGATTTGCAATTTCAGAAATAACTTGTTTTAAGTCGCGTTTAGCTTTCACGATAAGGGACGGATTTGTAGTAACACCATCAATAAACCCAAAAGCATACGCTTCTTTAATCTCATCAAATTCTGCGGTATCAATAAAGAACTTCATCAAATGCCCCCTCTTATTTCGTTGCCTTGATTACCTCTACGCCACCCATATAAGGTACAAGCACCTTAGGAATCACAACAGAACCATCAGCTTGTTGATAATTTTCCAAGATAGCTGCTACTGTACGTCCTACAGCAAGACCAGATCCATTTAATGTATGAACGAATTCTGGTTTACCTTTAGGTCCACGACGGAATTTAATATTTGCACGACGAGCTTGGAAATCAGTCATATTAGAACAAGAAGAGATTTCTCTGTACTTGCCTTGAGCTGGCATCCATACTTCTACATCATATGTTTTAGCAGAACCAAAGCCAATATCACCTGTACAAAGTGTAATTACACGGAATGGTAATTCTAACAAGCGCAATACTTCTTCTGCATTGTCAGTTAACTTTTCTAATTCTGCATAAGAATCTTCAGGTTTAGCTAATTTAACCATTTCAACTTTGTTGAATTGATGTTGACGGATAAGACCGCGTGTGTCACGGCCTGCAGAACCTGCTTCAGCACGGAAACATGCAGTAAATGCAGTATAGTATTTGGGCAAATCTTCTTCGTTCAAGATTTCACCGCTGTGATAGTTAGTCAATGTAACCTCAGCTGTAGGAATCAAGAAGTATTCTGTATCCTCTACATGGTACATATCTTCAGCAAATTTAGGTAATTGGCCAGTACCTGTCAAGGTTTCACGAGTTACCATATATGGCGTCATCATTTCAGTGTAGCCTTGTTTATCTACATGAAGATCAACCATGAAGTTAATAAGAGCACGTTCTAAACGAGCACCCAAACCTTTATATACAGTAAAACGAGCACCGCTCATTTTACCAGCGCGATTGAAATCAAGAATGTCGAGATTTTCACCTAAATCCCAATGAGCTTGTACATCAAAATCAAACTGACGTGGTTCGCCCCATTTACGTTGCTCTACATTTTCATCTTCATCAGCACCAACAGGAACAGATGCATCACACATATTTGGTAACATCAATGCCGCATCACGTAATTTTGCTTCTACATCGCGAATACGATTATCAAGCTCAGCGATTTCATCGCCTACTTTTTTCATTTCTGCGATTTTATCATCCGCATTTTCTTTATTGCGTTTTAATTGGCTAATTTCTTCAGTTACGGAGTTACGAAGAGCTTTTAACTCCTCTACTTTACCGATCAACTGACGACGTTCATCATAAGCGGATACAAAGGTTTCTAAATCGCCTTTCGTATGACGATTATCTAAGTTTTGTTGCACTAAATCAATATTTTCACGGACAAATTTCAAGTCTAACATACTATAAACCTCATCTTCCAACTATGCTACGAACAATATATTCAATACGTTTAAGTATACCATATATTGGTGTATTTATCATTAAATTATAAGCTACCTACTAGATTTCTAATTAATTTTTATACTATTCATCATCATC
>URQX01000163.1 GCA_900550175.1 uncultured Veillonella sp. | reverse complement strand
ATAAAAAATCCGGTGTACTTGGTATTTCCGGTGTGTCCAATGACTTCCGTGTTATTGAAGAAGCAGCATCTAATGGTAACAAACGTGCTCAATTGGCATTAAACATGTTCCATTACAAAGTTCGTCGTGTAATTGGTGCATTCGCAGCAGTTATGGGCGGTGTTGACGCTATCGTATTCACAGCAGGTATCGGTGAAAATGGTATCGGTAACCGTGACGCAATTTGCAACGGTTTAGAATACTTGGGTACTCGCATTGACTCTGAACGCAATAACATCCGCGGTAAAGAACAAGAAATCAGTGCTGAAGGCTCTAAGGTTAAAATCTTCGTAATCCCTACAAACGAAGAAATCATGATTGCGCGCGATACTCAACGTATTACAGCATCTTTAAAAAAATAATATAGTTCGTATCTGAACTGGGTGACTAATAGAGTCATAAAACCCCGTCTATATCTTAGGTATAGACGGGGTTTTTGTAGTTTTTATACATAGAATACCTTATAATAGAATGTATAGTTATAAAGTAGTAGTTGATTTAAAGGGGAAACATATGAAGGTATTATATGAAGAAAAATCTCAGCGTGCTAAAAGTGCAGAGTGGCTAGTATTGTGTTTTGTCATTCTATTATTATGCGGTGTAGCATACACTACATATCGTAGTATTAATTTGCATACTGTTCTAATAGCCGAATATTTTATTGAAATTATGGCCATCATCGTAATTGTGAAACAGGCGGTAAGTCGATATACCTATATTTTGACAGATACAAAGTTGGTAATTGAAGAATCCTCTATCTTTAGAAAACGCCATTTTGAAGTGGATTATGATATGATTGATGGGGTGTTTAAGTTTGAACGTGAACTATTAACGAATATTAAATATCGATATAAATATAGAAAGTGTTCCACTTCTGATCCGCGTCCTATCTGGTCACTTGTGTATGCTATTGTAAAAGGGGATAAGGTTCAAAATGGTCGCCTTTTACTGAAAGCAGATGATAAATTCTTTGATATTTTAGAGGAACATGTACCAGGTCGTATCCGTGTGCCTCAAGCGGATATTGTGTTCTATGCTGCAGTCCGTGCTGATGCGGTAAAACATGGAGAAGATGTACAAGCGTACTATAAAAAGTTAACAACACCTGAAAAGGATGGCCCTGATATTACTGTTTAATTTATCAATATTCTGATTTATAGTTTGTGATCTATGTTTTCTGAGCTATGCTAGTTAGTCTTATTAATAAAATAGTTAAATTAACTAAAATTCTTATACCGTAAAGGAGTGCAAATGGCTGGATTATATTTGGCGAGCCAATCACCACGAAGAACTGAATTATTAACACAAGTTGGTATTGATCATATTGTCGTATCGAGCACCTATGAAGAGGCTAATAAGGGATATGATAATCCCATTGAAATGGTAAAAGCACAGGCTTTAGGTAAAGCTCGTGCTGCTGTAGACGTCCCTGAAGGTAGTATTGTGCTAGGTGCTGATACCATTGTGGTGCTAGATAACCAAGTGTTAGGCAAACCTCATGATGAGGCTGAGGCCCGTCATATGCTAGATCGTTTATCAGGTCAAGTTCATTCTGTCGTTACGGGAGTGGCCTTACTGGTTAAAGGTGAGGAAATAGTTTTTCATAATGAAACAAAGGTATATTTTAAAAAATTAGCTCCTTTTGAAATTGAATCCTATATTGCTAGTGGTGAGCCTATGGATAAGGCAGGTGCCTATGGTATACAAGGTAAAGGTGCTCTATGGGTAGAGAAGATAGAAGGCTCTTATACCAATGTCGTAGGATTGCCTGTTGAGCATGTATACGATGAATTGTGCAAGGCATTAGGTGCTAAATAATACTATTACCTTATAGCTATAGTGCTATAATTGACTATGCTATGCTATGCTATGCTATGCTATGCTATGCTATGCTATGCTATGCTATGCTATGCTGTGCTGTGCTGTGCAAGCAAGCAATATATAAAGAGAGTAGATGTGTTGGTTGCTTGATTGATAGATGGTGTTATCTATTTGAATGGAGAGATTCTATGGAAGTACCAACAGTAAGTGTAAAAGATATGTTACCATTTCAGCGGCCCCGAGAGAAGTTTCTTGCTCTGGGACCATCTCATATGGCGATGGAAGAACTCCTAGCTATTTTATTGCGAACAGGTGTAAAAGGACAATCTGCGATTTCCTTAGCTAGCGATATCGTGCAATCTTATGATGATGGAGTATACGGACTTAACCGAATGACCGTTGAAGAGCTTGTAAAAATTAAGGGCATTGGTACAGATAAAGCAGTAACACTATGTGCAGCTCTTGAGATGGGGCGGCGGTTAGGGGAACTTAAAATTAAGGAAACCTATGAAGATTTTTCGCAGCCCTTTGTTATAGCCCAATATGTAATGGAGCGTTTACGTCACGAAGAGGTTGAGCATGTATGGGCAGCTATGTTAACGTCTCGAAATAAATTGATTCAGTTAGAACATATTTCTAATGGAGGGTTAGTGTCTAGTCTTGTGGAGCAACGTGCTGTTTTTAAGAAGGCTATAGCTTGTAATGCGGCTGCTATCATCTTAATACATAATCATCCATCTGGTGATAGTCGTCCTAGTGATGAAGATATACGACTAACCAAGTTATTTGTCAGTGCGGGGCAGTTCATGGGCATACCGGTGTTAGATCATATTATTATTGGGGATAATGAATTTACCAGCCTTAGTGAAATTGGTAAACTTAGTTAACGAATACATACATTAATAGTAAAAGCACTCATAATGATGAGCGTACTCTTTCTGATTGGTTCAGTATAAGAAATGCATCATTATAGGAGTGCTTTTACTATTTTGTATATAATAGAAAAAGTCGTATTATATGTGGTAAAATGGAATGATGATGTAATGAAGGAGATTTTACTATGAGTTCCATTTTACCTACTCTAGGAAAAGATGTAAGTATAGATATTGG
>URQX01000162.1 GCA_900550175.1 uncultured Veillonella sp. | reverse complement strand
TGTGTGTTGTCTGCCTTAACTGGAGCTGATCCCACTGAAACAGTAGGACCTGGTTCTTGGCCGAATAAACCAGATTTGATGAAACGAAAAATTGATTTTGTGCGCGCTGTATTAGATAAGCATAAGACTAGTATCGTTTCTGACAGTGAAGTTGAAAGAGTTCGTAAAATCGTAGCCCATGTAGGGGGCTTTGATATTGCTGCTATTCTTGGAGCTATGCTGGCTTGTGTAGATTTTGAAAAGCCCTTCGTCATTGATGGTTTTATTACAGCTGTAGCGGCAGCTTGTGCGGTACATATGAATGATCGTGTTAAGGATTATGCATTGCCATCTCATAACTCTCGAGAAAAAGGCACAGAGCTAGCTTTAGCAGAGGTAGATATTACACAAGACATGGTTCCTATTCAAGCCCACATGTCGATGGGGGAAGGGACAGGAGCTATCTTAATGGTTCAAATGTTGAAAACGACACAGCATATGTTTGTAAATGTAGGGACCTTTGCAGATTTGATGAAATTATAAGGAGAAAGAATGAAAATAAATAAATACTTTGATATACATTTTGAGCGCGCTGATGATGCAACTATCGCTAAAAGGTTGATAGGTGGGGCTAAGATTAAGGGACCTGCGTTGGTTACCCTGATTCTCTCCATATTTATCGCCTCTATTGGGTTGAATATGAATAGTACGGCAGTTGTTATTGGTGCTATGCTTATATCACCGTTGATGGGACCTATTTTAGCAACTGGCTTTGGCTTTGCTACGCTTAATTTTACAGTTGTAAAAAGCGGTATTTTAAGATTGTCCTTACAGGTTACGATTGCTGTTTTGGCATCTGCTTTATATTTTTATATTTCTCCCGTTCAGGCGGCTACATCTGAACTATTAGCGCGTACAGAACCGAATATTTTTGATGTATTCATTGCTATATTTGGTGGGTTAGCTGGGATTATTGGGCAAACGCGTAAGACCTTAGATAATGTTATACCAGGTGTTGCGATTGCGACTGCACTCATGCCACCACTATGTACGGCAGGATATGGACTGGCTAATGGAAATTGGCAATATTTCATTGGGGCTGGTTATCTATTCTTTATAAATGCATTCTTCATCTTCTTTGCAGCTTTTATTGTTTTAAAAGGTGTATATAGTTTGCCATTCCATAAACAAGCAGAAGAGGTTAATCGTCGTAACCAACTAATATTTCTCGTGATTGGTCTTATTATGGCTATACCAAGTATTTATGCAGGCTATGACATGACCATCAAGTATTCTGAGTCAAATCATATGGAGCAGTTTATTAAGAATGATATTAATCAAGAGGGACGTCGACAAGTAATTGATTATTCATTGGATCAAACGAATAAGCTAGTAGACATAGTAGTTATAGGAGCTCCTGTAACTTCAGAGGAGCAAGCCAAGTTGGATGACAAGTTACAGAAAGATGAGTACTTGCAGCCTTATACATTACGATTTGTTAATAGCGTAGATGAGAAAAAATCTACTATGGATAAGACGAACTTGAATAAATCTTCAGAGAATCTTGAAACATATAAAAACTTGAATAATCTATATCAGCCGACTTATCAATTAGTAAGTGAAACTATAAATACTATGAAAACGACAGAAGCTGAAGCAAAGGCGTTATTCCCCTTTGTAAGCAAAGTGGAAGGCATGCCTTTAATAGATAATCTAGAACAGCCTAAAGCGAGTCGATATATGGTGATTATCCATACTACATCCACTATATCTGATGCAGATTTGGAACGAATAAAAGCTTGGTTAGAGGCTAAATTATCAGCACCTGTAACTATTTCTGTGGAGCAAACAACGTCAACTCAATAAGTTGATTTTTGGATTTTGATTAGATTGTTTATTATATAGAGCGATATTTATAACGGTACTAAGTTTGATTGTACCTATTAGGTATATTACCTAGTAGTACGGGGAATCATCTTAGTACCGTTTTTATGTACTTAGCATAGCTAAATGTAATTACTCTTATCTTGCTATAGATTAAAGTTATATTAATACATATATAAAATCTATTATACGAGTAGGAATTAAATTGATATACTTACTACATCGAAAATATTAAATAATCAAATGTAGATACAAGATAAGAAAAATAGATTTATTATAATATCTACGAATGTTGTATACGTATGAGTCCTCGTCCGAGATGTAGGTTTTCATCGTAGATAGGAGGATTACATGAAAAAATGGTTAGCATTAGCAGCGACGGCCGTACTAGGTGCGTCCTTATTGATTAGTGGTTGTGGCTCTTCCACAAATAACGCGAGCTCTAGTGGCTCTAAAGAGGTATTAAAGGTAGCAGCAAATCCTGTACCTCATGCTGAAATTTTAGAACAAGTTAAACCTATTTTGGCTAAGGAAGGTGTAGACTTACAAATCGTTGAATTTACAGACTACATCCAACCAAATATGGCTCTATCTAGCCATGAAGTAGATGCAAACTTCTTTGCAAACGTACCTTACCAAAATAACTACAATAAAGATCATGGTACAAACTTTGTAAGCTTTGCACCAGTTCACATCGAACCATTGGCTATTTACTCTCAAAAAATTAAAGACTTGAAAGACTTGCCAAATGGCGCAAAAGTAGCTATCCCGTCTGACCCAACAAACAGTGCTCGTGCACTTCTCTTGTTGCAAAGTGCAGGTCTTGTAACTTTGAAAGATCCAACTGGTTTGACTAATACACCATTCGATGTGACTAGCAATCCTAAAAACATCCAAATTACTGAGTTAGAAGCAGCTCAAATTCCTCGTTCCATCCAAGACTTAGACGCAGCAGTAATCAATGCTAACTATGCGTTGCCAGCTGGTCTTAATCCTACAAAAGATGGCTTATTCGTAGAAAAAGCTGACTCTCCATATGCAAATCTTCTTTCTGTTAACCCTGGTGATGAAAATAAACCAGCTATCCAAAAATTAGCTAAAGCATTACAATCTCCAGAAGTTAAGAA
>URQX01000161.1 GCA_900550175.1 uncultured Veillonella sp. | reverse complement strand
TGTTGTTGTGGCACATAAGAATGCTGCCATCATCATATACTGTTTTTTATTCATACTTTACCTCTTTGATTTACATTCAACTCACTCAATACATCACTTACATTTCTAGGATTGATAATCCTAAAAAATCGGTTAAGTCATTTTATCATTTTTTTAAATATTCTTCTACAAACGCAGTTTATTCTGCGCTAACTTCATAAAACATTTAAGAAGAAACATTGTAAATATAAGTTTTTCACCATTCACTCATGGGTATTTTCTTACTCATTTCATTCGTATTTCACCATATTTATTCATTTAATTACGACGAATAAATTAAATATGTATAAACTCAATTCACCTCCTTTTCATAAACTTACAATTAACTCATCATATTTATTAATAAAGAAAAAAAATAAGGTGTATATACTAGCTTTCTAGTATATACACCTTATTTAAATTTTAGATAATTAATATTGGCTTAAAGTATTAATTATTCAACACGACCGCCTAAATATGCTTCCATAACGCGAGGATCGTGACGTACTTCATCAGCTGGACCAGATAATACCATTTTACCTGTTTCCAATACATACGCATAGTCAGCTATTTTCAATGCTTGTCGTACATTTTGTTCTACCAAGAGAACCGTAGTTCCTTCAGCACTAATTTCTTTGATAGTTTCAAAAATTTCGTTTACTACTAATGGTGCAAGACCCATTGATGGTTCATCCAATAATAAAAGCTTTGGACGTGCCATTAGGGCACGACCGATTGCTAGCATTTGCTGTTGGCCACCAGATAGAGTACCACCTAATTGGTAACTACGTTCATCAAGGATTGGAAAACGTTTAAATACTTTTTTAATGTCTGCTTCAATCTCATTATCGTTACGGATATAAGCACCCATTTCAAGGTTTTCATAAACGCTCATATCTTGAAGAATTTGGCGACCTTCTGGAACTAAAGAAATACCACCATGTACAATTTGATGTGTTTTATGACCAGTAATATCTTGGCCTTCAAATAATACTTTACCAGATGTTGGTTTTACAAGCCCCATGATGGTTTTCATAGTTGTAGACTTACCGGCACCATTGGCTCCAATCAAAGATACAATAGAGCCTTGAGGTACGTCTAAACTAATATCTTTTAAGGCTGTAATATGTCCATAACCAGCCACAATATTTTCTAGCTTTAACATATTACGCCTCCTCTTTACCTAAGTATGCTTCAATTACAGCCTCATTATTTTGAATTTCTTGAGGTGTACCTTCAGCAATCTTTTTACCAAAGTTGAACACTACCAAACGATCACAAATATTCATCATTAATTCCATGGCATGTTCAATAACTACAACAGTAATACCAAGGTCGCGAATTTTACCAATCAATTGGCGTAACGCTTCTGTTTCACTATCATTCATACCTGCTGCTGGTTCATCGAGCAAAATTAATTGAGGATGTGTAGCCAAGGCACGTGCAATTTCAAGGCGACGTTGTTTACCGTATGGCAAAGATGTAGCAACCTCTTCAGCATCGTCTTCAAGACCTACGAGCTTTAAAAACTCATAAGCAATACCGCGACAACGCTCTTCTTCAATACGTTGGCGCTTTGTCCTTAAGAAGCTAGCTACAAAACCAGAACCTGTTCGACAGTGCATACCTGTTAAAACAGTTTCTAAAGCAGTCATATTACCAAAAAGACGAATATTTTGGAATGTACGGGCAATACCCATTTCTACCGTTCTATGAGGCTTGATGCCTACAACAGACATACCATCAAATACGATTTCACCAGAACTTACAGGGAATACACCTGTAATCAAGTTAAAGAGTGTAGTTTTACCAGCACCGTTTGGACCAATAACACCAAATACTTCACCTTGTTTTACGCCAAAGGATATACCGGTGAGAGCTGCAACGCCACCAAAGCTTTTACTTACGTCATTTAATTCTAATAGCATTCAGTTCCCTCCTATCCTTGTTTTTCTTCTTGTGTACGTTTATACGCTTCAAAACGTTCTGTTAATACTTGTGTTTCTGGAATATATGGAGCTTTTTTAAAGCCTAATTTACGACTAATTTTGTCTACCATAGATTCTGTTAAAATACCATCTGGGCGAACTGCCATCAAGATAACGAGTAATGCACCGTAGATGATGTCCCGATAGTCGGATAAGAAGCGCAATACTTCTGGCAATAATGTAAGAATGAAGGAGCCTAATACGGAACCCCATACTACATTAGAACCACCAAATACTGGGAATAATAAGATTTGTACTACCTTATGGTAGCTAAAGTCTGTAGGATTAATAAAGTTTGTAATATGAGCATACAAACCACCGCCAATACCTGCGATGAAAGCACCAATGATAAAGGCCATCATCTTGTAGTATACAACGTTAATCCCCATTAATTCTGCTGCATGATCATCAGCCTTAATCGCTGCAAAGGCACGGCCCACACGACTATTATTAATACGTACACAGAAGGCAATAATCACTACTAAGATTGCCAATAGAATAATGATAGCCATTAGGTTGCCCCATGCAACAGCATCAATGCCCATTAAACCATCAATATCAAGTTCATAGGCTAAATTTGTTAATTCTTGTGGAATGGATGGAATACCAGAAAGGCCTAACGCACCATTAGTAATATCCAAATTCAAGAAAATAACACGCACAACTTCGCCAAAACCAAGAGTAGCAATGGCAAGATATAAACCGCGAAGACGTGTTGTTGGTAAGCCAATAATAACGGCTACAAGGCTAGCAGCTAGGCCACCAACAATGATGCCTACAACGATAGGCAAATCAGCTTTCAAAGAAAGGATAGCGCCTACATATGCACCAACGCTCATAAAGCCAGCAGCCCCTAAAGAAAGCTGACCACTTGCAAGGGTAAAGTAAATAGAGATACCCATGATGGCATTGATGATGAAGAACATTACGATCTGTAGATAATACGGGTTTAATAAATCCATTACGGTCTACCCCCTTTATCTTTAGAACCAAACAAGCCTTGTGGGCGCCAGAATAATAATAGGATGATGAG
>URQX01000160.1 GCA_900550175.1 uncultured Veillonella sp. | reverse complement strand
AAAATAGGTCTACCGTTCCATTCAAGAAACTGTTTTGGCGTCTTGCTGTTATTCATACGAGCACCTACGCCACCCGCAAAGATTACTGCTATTCGTTTCATAGGCCCTCCTTAAGGTTGAGCTTCCTTTTTGGCATAATGTATGCCTCTATACTCCTTATAAGGTGTGTGTAAGTCAGCAAATACAGCATCATGTTTTGCTACGCGCTGTTCTACTGGAGGTAATTGCATATAATCGCCCCAGATGAGACGTAAATATCTTTCATACCCTTTCATAACTGGTATTTGATGACCTTCAAAATCTTTATATACAACAGATTCGAAGTCTTCTCGAGGATGTCGTAGCTTCATACCCTTCAAACTACCAATTAGTTCAGTACACTCCTTGCTCGTATTGAAATCGTATTTGGTCATTTGCTTTTCTGCAAAACTCCAAATATGATAACGTAACGACTGACTAGAAAATACCTTGTAAATACACCCTGCTAATGCACGATACATCGGTCCTTTATTATCTGGCAAGCGTTGAGCATTGAAAAGTGCAAAGGTCATGGCCCACATCAATTGCAGCGATCGGCTAATTTTTCCTGGTGCACATCCATCAATAGGCATAATTTCAAGAGCCAAACCATGACAAATATCTTCATGCATACTATGACGATTAATAAATGTCGTGTTGTTATCTCGAATAGAAGCACCCGCATCATGATAAATATGATTTCGATCAGTTCGACAATAAGTATACCGTTCTGTATCTGCATATTTAGGCCATAATTCAGCTAATTTTTCATAATCGGGACGTGGCATAAATAAATCTAAATCATCATCCCAAGGGATGAAACCATTATGACGTATAGCCCCAATGAGACCACCGCCACATAGGTAAAAGCGCAAATTATGTTTGTCACAAAACTCTTTAAAGTACAGCAACATAGCAAGCTCTTTTTCTTGTATTTCCTTTGTCATAGATGTACTCATAGGGACCTCTTTCAACGTAATACAGCTAGTACTGTATCAACCATCGTTTTAATATCTTGTAAAAAGGAAAACTCTTTAATACTCTTTAAGTTCCAAGCCATCTTGCCTGGTAAAACCTCATTAATGTAAACATCATCAACATTTTTAGCATTTTGTAAAAGTTGATCTTCGTCTTTATAGGCAATGCTTGCCACACTAGTTACACCAGCTGGCAATAATAAAGTCGCCTTCATTTCATTGGTGTAGGCCTCCACATAACGAGGCACCTCTGGTCTTGTACCAACAAAACTCATATCTCCTAAAAGGATATTGATAAGCTGAGGTAATTCATCAAGACGACAACTACGAAGCATATTTCCTACCTTAGTAACGCGCATATCATTTTGTGATGTTACTTGAGCACCTAATGATTCCGCATTTTTTACCATAGTGCGGAACTTATAGATACCAAAGGTACGACCATACTGTGTAACCCGAGTTTGACGAAAGAAAACCTCTCCTTCGCTATCCCGTTTAATCATGATAGCTAATACAAGAAATACAGGGCTTAATATAATGAGCATTCCTGCGGCCATAACGCGATCAAAAATACTTTTACATAAAAGGCTTGTTCGTCTTTGGTTTAATATTTCAAAGTAAGGACAAACCTCTTCACACTGTAACTCTTTGGGTAGATCGTGAAAGTTTTTTACTAGCATTCGGTAATAATCCTTTTAAATGTTTCAATGATATATTGCACTTCTTCATCTGTTAACAATGTATGAAGTGGCAATGTAATTTCATTTTTAAATTGATTATAAGCATTTGGATAATCATCGATGGTAAATCCTAAGTTCTTATAAGCTGTATGCATTGGAATTGGTTTATAGTGAACATTGGTAGCAATACCAGCTTCAGCCATAGCCTCAATTACCTTATTACGGTATTCAGCATCACGTCCATCTAAGCGAACTAAGTACAAGTGACCACTACTTTGATGATCATCAGTATAGTGATGTAATACTGTAACAGGTAAATCTTTTAAACCTGCATCATAAGCTTCGATAATTTCCTTACGTCGTGCTAACAGTTTTGGGTATCTTTCAAATTGAGCCAAACCAATAGCCGCCATAATATCCGTCATATTACATTTATAATATGTACCCTTAATATCGTATTCCCATGCACCTGCTTTTGTTTTTGCAAGAGCATCCTTATCTTGACCATGCAAGGATAACAATTGAAATTGCTTGTAAATAACTTCATCATCAATACCATCAATATGTCGCCATGTAGCACAGCCACCTTCTGCAGTTGTAAAGTTCTTTACTGCATGGAAGGAAAAACTGCTAAAATCAGCCACATTACCAGTTGGTATCCCTTTATAGGATGCACCAAAGGAGTGTGCACAGTCCGCTACAATAGGAATATGACCTAAAGCTTTTTGAATATCATTATCTGGAGTAAATACAGATTTCTTTTCATCTACAATGGCGCCTAGGCGATCATAATCACAAGGCACCCCTGCAATATCTACTGGAATTATAGCTTTTGTTTTTGGTGTAATTGCACGAGCGACAGCATCATAATCCATCTCAAATGAATCTTTTTGGGTATCTACAAGAACTAGTGTAGCCCCTACATGAACAACAGGACTTGCACTAGCTGTATAAGAATAGGCACTTGTAATTACTTCATCGCCAGGGCCAATACCTAATACTCGAAGGGACATCTCAAGCGCCGCGGTAGCAGAGTTTAAACAAACGGCTTTAGGTGTACCTAACTGTGCCGCAATCTTTTTTTCTAATTCTTTAGTGCGCGGACCAGTTGTAATCCAACCACTTTTTAAGGCTTCAACAACTTCATTAATTTCTAACTCTGTAATATCGGGAGGGGAAAAATTAATTTTCATATACATCACCTCATGACTTTCTGTACCTTATCGATACGCTTGATTTATCAAATCAAATTTATATGAATTAATTGCTACTATGCATCAATTACGATGGATCCTAATAAAGGAATACCAACTTGAGCAAGACGCTTTTTAGCTTCTATTAAATCTTTAGGACTAGCTACTTCATTTTTAACAACAAGCATAACACCGTCGGATTTTTCCGCTAATACAATAGCATCCGTAACATCTAATACAGGTGGCGTATCAATGATAACCACATCATATTCATCGCG
>URQX01000159.1 GCA_900550175.1 uncultured Veillonella sp. | reverse complement strand
AGTGGGCAACCAAGAAAGGATTAGTATGGGCGAAATCATTGGTGTTGTATCCGGCAAGGGTGGCGTAGGTAAAACGACTGTCACTGCATGCTTGGGTGCAGCCTTAAGTCATGCAGGGCACCGCGTATTGCTCTGTGATGGGGACTTTGGATTGCGCGATTTGGATCTTGTATTAGGTGTGGCAGATGAAATCATCTTTGATGCACTTGATGCGAGTGAAGATAAAGAATATACAGATGATGCTATCGTATCAATTGCTGAAAATCTAGATTTCTTACCGGCTAGTCAAAGTGCGCGCTGGGAAGATATAGGGCGTAAGAAGTATAAAAAGTTAGTTCGTCGACTTTGTGATGTATATGACTATATCTTGATTGATGCTCCAGCCGGTATTGGTAAGGGCATAGAATCTATTTTAGACTTGGTAAATCGCTGTATTGTTGTAACGCATCCGTTATGGGTATCCTTACGTAATGGAGCGCGCATGATTCAAGTGTGTGAGGAACATAATATTCGCGATTTTGCTATTGTATTTAATGCAGTACCTACAGATGGTGAAGACATAGATTTATATGATATGCTTGAAGTTCTTCGCGCCGAATATATAGGGGCTATGATTCCTTATGATGAAGACGTGTTAATCTATACACAAGATGGACATCTGTTAGAACTGATTTCTCATGAATTCCGCAACGTATTAGCCCCTCTAGTAGATTATGTTGTTACTGGTGATTGCTGGGAAGATTATGATGTACAAAAGCAATTTGATGCTTATGTAGCGAAGAAAAAGGCTGCTACAGAAAAACAAGGTACACCTACACTTGCTACAGCTGGTGAGTCTATATTTGAAGATTCGAATAATGTTCTCTATATTAATCGCGGTGGATGGACTACTCAGCGCTTATTAGTGCAAGGTAAGCAAAGCTTGTGGCGCCGTCGTAAATTGAAATAGGTGATATGATGTGGCGGAAACTATGGAACGATAGCGACTGGGCTATTATCATATGTACATTTCTACTTGTTTGTATTGGTTTAGCAGCCATTGGCAGTGCAACTCATGTTAATCAAGAGCCTATTGGATTTGGTAGTTTAGTAGTAAAACAACTTATGTTTTTCCTAGCTAATGTAGCTGTTGTGATAGGCATGCAATTTACTAACTATCATCGGTTAAAGGACTGGGGAACTATCATTTATGCCATTACCCTTTTGATGTTAATTGCCGTTATGGCCGTTGGTACCTCTGCATTAGGGGCTCAACGCTGGATACAATTGGGACCTATTACGATTCAGCCATCAGAGTTTTCTAAATTGCTCATGATTGTTTGCATGGCTAAAATGCTAGAGCCTCGCATTGGCAAGTTAGATACATTTAAATCACTAATATTGCCTGTATTATACGTTGGGGTACCTATTGCACTCGTATTTTTACAGCCCGACTTGGGGACATCCCTTGTATATATTGCAATTTTTGTGGGCATGCTATTTATTTCTGGTATTAAAACTAGACTCATCAAAATTATCGCAGGCACCGGTTTATTATTGATGCCTTTAGGCTGGTTTGTACTGAAAGAATACCAAAAACAACGTATTCTTGTATTTTTAAATCCAGATATTGATCCTTTTGGTTCTGGCTACCATATCATTCAGTCTAAGATTGCCATTGGTTCAGGTTTGATTTTTGGTAAAGGTATCTTTAATGGTACGCAAAGTCAGTTGAACTTCTTACCAGAAAACCATACGGACTTTATTTTCTCCGTTATTGGTGAAGAATTTGGTTTTGTAGGCTGTATTATCGTGTTGTTTTTGCTCTTTATGCTGATTTATCGCAGCATTAAAGTAGCATATATGTGTAATGATAAATTTGGTATGTTACTAGCTACAGGGATTGCCACCATGTTTACCTTCGAGGTACTCGTTAATGTAGGCATGACCATTGGTATTATGCCTGTTACAGGTATTCCATTACCATTCCTTAGTTATGGTGTCAGTGCGTTGACCACCAATATGTTGAGTATCGGTATTTTGTTAAATATCGCTATGCAACGAACGAAATATATTTTCTAAAACCCTATGTATTTAGGATTGATTGTGAAAGAAGTCTTTCAGAAAAGACGGAGGATGTATGATTCAATTAGATACGTCATGGTTACAACATGTCCAAAAGCCTGCTCGTTATACGGGCGGTGAATATAACAGTATTGTAAAAGATCACAGTACTGTTGATGTAACAATGGCTTTAGCTTTTCCAGATGTATACGAAGTGGCTATGAGCCATTTGGGCATCAAAATTTTATATGGTCTTGTAAACCGTCGTGAAGATGCAGCAGCGGAACGTGTGTTTGCTCCGTGGCATGATATGGAAGAGGAAATGCGCAAGCGCAACATTCCTTTATTCTCTTTGGAAACTCGTACGCCTATCAAAGATTTTGATGTATTAGCTTTTACACTCCAATATGAGATGAGCTTTACTAATATCTTAAATATGCTCGATTTGGCTGGTATTCCAATGTACGCTAAAGATCGCGATATGGAGTTTCCGTTACTCGTTTGCGGTGGTCCATGTGCATTTAATGTAGAGCCTATTGCAGATTTCTTTGATATTGTTTCTCTTGGTGAGTCTGAAGAATGGGGCGATGAATTCATCGATCTCTACAAGGCTGAAAAGGCAAAAGGATTCCCAGGTGGTAAGGAAGCGTTCTTGCGTAAAGTGGCTCAAATCCCTGGTACGTATTGTCCGGCTCTATATGATGTGGAATATACAGAGCAAGGCGATTTTAAATCCATTACACCACGATTTGAAGACGTGCCTGCAGCTGTTGAAAAACGCATTGTTGAAGATGTAGAAAATGTTTTCTACCCAACAAAACCTGTTGTACCATTTTTGGATATAGTTCATGACCGTGCGGTACTTGAATTATTCCGTGGTTGTACACGTGGTTGTCGTTTCTGCCAAGCTGGTATGCTATATCGCCCTGTTCGTGAAAAGACACCAGAGCGTTTGTTACAAATTGCTAAAGATACGATTGCCAATACTGGGTACAATGAAATTTCTTTAATGAGCTTGAGCTCTGCGGACTATTCTAAATTACCTGAATTAGTAGATATGCTCATGGAAGAGTTCAAAGATAAACAAGTGAGCGTAAGCTTACCATCCTTACGTATTGATAGCTTCTCCAT
>URQX01000158.1 GCA_900550175.1 uncultured Veillonella sp. | reverse complement strand
GTTGGGGCTCGTTATGAATTGACGGAAGTCTTAGATGCGGTAAAATATTATTATGATACGACTCAACGTCGTATTACCTTTGAGTACATTCTTATAGATTCTGTAAATGCTTCTATGGAGGAGGCTCATGTATTGGGACAAATCTGTAAAGATTTTCCCAATTGCCACGTTAACTTAATTCCTGTTAATGGCAATGAACATATTGAATTATATAAACCATCTATTACGAATATGAATACATTTAAAGACATCGTTGCTTCTTATGGTGTATCTGTAACGGTACGCAAAGAGATGGGCGATGCTATCCAAGCCGCATGTGGACAGCTAAAAGCAGCTCATGGTCGGAAAAAGGAGAATCATGAATAATTTTGTTGGTTTAAGTAAAATTGGACTTGTGCGTCAGCGCAATGAAGATCGATTTTTTATAGACGGTCCTATTTGTGCTGTCACTGATGGCATGGGTGGTTATAGTGGTGGTGAAATCGCTAGTACCTATGCTGTTGATGAAATAAAAGAATATTTGGCCTCCCTTGAAACGGTTGGTCAACAAGACTTATGTGATGCTATTATTCATGCAAATGAACGTATTGCTAAACGCGTAGCTCGTGAAGAACGTCTTGCTGGTATGGGGACTACTGCTGTCGTTACAGCTATTAATGGTAATCAATTATACTGGGCAAGTGTTGGTGATAGTCGTTTGTATGTATATAGGGATGGTCTTTTACGACAAATTACTACAGATCATTCTATGGTACAAGAATTATTAGCTGCTGGAGAGATTACTAAGGATGAAATGCTAAATCATCCTCAAAGAAACTTATTAACCCGTGCAGTCGGTGTTGATGATACTTTAGAGGTAGATAGTGGTGTAGAGTCTATTCTTCCAGGTGATCGTATTTTACTTTGCACTGATGGACTATGCGGTTATGTATCAGATAATGTAATTGCTAGTGCATTACAATCTACTAATGATGATATGAAGGTTATTGAGTCATTAATGGAATCCGTATATGACGTCGGAGCAGGAGATAATGTGACCATTGTGGTGGGAACAATCTAATCTAGAAATGGAGAAATAATGAGTACTATGAATATAAAAGGTATACTTCTAGATAACCGCTACCGTATAGTTGATAAAATTGGCGTTGGCGGAATGGCTGACGTATACCTTGGAGAAGATACCTTACTAGGTAGACAAGTAGCAATTAAAGTATTGCATGCTAACTTTGCCAATGATGATGAGTTTGTTACGCGTTTTAAACGAGAAGCACAAGCTGCAGGCAAACTAAATCATCCTAATATTGTAAATATGTATGATGTAGGGTTTGATCAAGACTTACACTATATCATTATGGAATATGTAGATGGTGAAACACTAAAAGAATACATCACTCGTCATGGCAGACTATCCATAGATGAGGCTGTTAAGTTCACAATTGCTATTGCTGAGGGCTTAGAGCACGCACATACAATGGGAATAGTACATTGTGATATTAAACCACATAATGTTATTATTACGCGTACTGGTCGTGTAAAAGTTACTGACTTTGGTATCGCTCGAGCTATGAATGCTACCAATACAGTAATGTATACGAACTCTATTTTAGGGTCAGCCCATTATTTATCACCTGAACAAGCTAGTGGTAAACCTGTAGATGGTAATACTGATATTTATTCTTTAGGCGTTGTTTTATATGAGATGCTTACTGGAAGAGTTCCTTTTGAAGGGGAAACACCAATTGCAGTTGCACTAAAACATGTTCGTGAAAAAGTGGCTCCCCCAACACGATATAATCCATCAATTCCACCGCTTTTAGAAGCTGTTGTGATGAAGGCACTATCGAAAAATCCTGCGGATCGATTTGATTCTATTTCTGATATGATTAGTGATTTACGATTGTCCCAAGGTTTTACAATGGGGAAAACACAACGTCATGAGCCGTATGATTTTGCTACACAAATGATTCCTGCTGTGGATCCTGAAGCAATGGAAGATTTCAGTGCCATTCAAGAGGAGCAACAAGATGAGGGTAAAAAGAAGAGTATGTTAAGTAAAATAGCTTCTATTCCACAAAAATATATTGTTCTAGGTGCTGCTGTTATTTTCTTAGTAGCATTCTTAGGTGCCTTCTTGAGTTATGGTAACTTTTGGAGCAATACAACAGTAGATGTACCTAATGTTGTGGGTAAGCAAGTATCTGTAGCTAAAAATATTTTAGAGGATAAACATTTGCGCGTATCTACAAGTGAAGTTACTAATCCTGATGTACCAGCCGGTCAAGTTATTTCTCAGACACCAGGGGCTGGGGAAAAGGTTAAAGAACAGCGAACTATACACCTTGTTGTTTCAAAAGGTGTTGGAGATATTACGGTTCCAGACCTATCTGGATTAACTGTAGAGCAAGCACGACAACGCCTTAAAGATGTAGGGTTAGTTGTGGGCAAAGTAACTCAACAATCTGTTGATAATAAACCTGATGGCGTTATTATTGCTCAAAGTCCATCTGGTGATTCTAAAGTTTCTAAAGGTACTACAATTGATCTTGTTGTAAATAAAGCGAAAGCTAAAAAGATTCAAATGCCAAATGTTATTGGTATGACATTAAAGGATGCACGAAATACATTAAGTAATGCTCATCTTGGCGTTAATCAGGTTGCTGGATCAGTAGAAGAAAAATCTATTGTAACAGAGCAAAGTATTAAAGCTGGCGATGAAATTGATGAAGGTTCTGCTGTAAACTTAACTACAGAGTATAAAGATGAGAAAAAGAAATCTGATAAAAAGTCGGATAGTAGCAGTAATAAAACAACTGGTACTGTAGATATCACAGTTCCAGCAGGGTCTAAAAATCAAGAACTTAAAATTGTCGTAAAGGATGATGAAGGTTCTGCTGTTATTTATGATGATACAAATAAACCTGGTGATCGTATCGTTAAAAAAGTGTCTGGTGTAGGTAATGTACGTATTGAGGTTTATCTCAATGGTGCATTAGTACAAGATACAGCATTATAAGGTGAATTATGATTACAGGCATTGTTGTCAAAAATATGAATGGCTACTTTTACGTACAAGACGATAGAGGTACTGTTCATGAATGTAAAGTTCGAGGCAGATTGAAGAAAGGTCGTTACAGTTTACTTGTTGGTGACCGTGTTACGATTTCAGAGGATGGATTCGTTGAGTCCATCCATGATCGTCATAATGCTATGGTAAGACCTGCGGTA
>URQX01000157.1 GCA_900550175.1 uncultured Veillonella sp. | reverse complement strand
GAACCTGCGACCTTCGGGTTATGAGCCCGACGAGCTACCAACTGCTCCACCCCGCTATAAATGGTGGAGGGAGAAGGATTCGAACCTTCGAAGTCGAAGACGGCAGATTTACAGTCTGCTCCCTTTGGCCGCTCGGGAATCCCTCCAAAAATAAAATGGAGCTGGCGATAGGAATTGAACCCACAACCTGCTGATTACAAGTCAGCTGCTCTACCTATTGAGCTACGCCAGCATCATTACGACAAGATGTATTGTAACACCTGCCTCACTAAGTGTCAAGAACTTTTTTTAAAAACTTTTTTCGAAGTTTTTCTTGTTCACTGCGGTATCCCTTAGTGCTTAATTATAATAACATGAAATGATACCCTATGCAAGTATTTTTTCTAAACTTTTTAAACTTCATTTTTTCCTCATCGTTAATCATAGATAAAGATAGATAACTGCTAGTGTAGCCACTATAAGTCTATAATAACCAAACGTAGATAAAGCATCTGATACAGCCCTATTTGAAAGCATTGATATACAGATAAATTATTAACAGAATCAACCAATCTTGTGGTGACACGCCTTTTTTCGGCATAAATCATAAAAAGCGCACCGACAACGAGACCGATTATGACAGGGATAGGCCCAATAATAATCATATGCCCTGTACTAGATACAGGAATACATTCTGTTATACCTTCTATAACACCTAAAATGAGGGCAATTACATATTGGTCCATGATATCACCTACCTTTTATATGCGGTCATACTCATGGCAATATATAATGCCCTCAGCAATCAATATAACTCTATTAATCAATAACCATAACACGTTCAGGTTTAGTAATTGTTACAACCGCATGTTTTGGATCATTATTGTGTTCTAAGTATAATTGATCACCTTCAAGATGACCACGCCAACCTACAACAATCGGATATGTTTTACTAATAGTCTTTAATAGTTCAAGAGGATTTAAATTTAAAATTGGTGCAAATAACACATTGATGCCATCAATAAGAACCACTTCTGTATCACTACGACTTAATGCACGACGAATTACTTCTTCTGCAAGTTGTGGTCTTTCATCACGAGGCACTAACAAAAACTCTTCTTCAATAAGTTGTTTTGCTTCTAAGTACTTCCACCCTTTTTGCTCAGATAACTCACGGATTAATAAACTTTTACCAGAACCAGGACCACCAACGATAAACAATATACGTTCATCGTCACCTTGAATTTCTTCCCAACGTTCTCTTACATCTTGAACAGTAACCATATCCTTTGCCTCCTCGCTGTGACCTATCCTACTTAACTGGACGGTCAGATAACATAACGGATTTGATATATTGGTTTTTATCATCTAGGGCAAACTGCAAATATGAATCGCTTGCCACTGGATTTTTATATTCATATACAGTAGATGTTCCCGTATTTGTTGTAGATTCAACGATACGAGTTGGCATACCATATACAAAGAGCAATAGATACTTAGTATCACCCATCGCGATACCACGACGAGTAGGTGTGTAAATATTTAACAATACACGATTGATAAGATCTTTTTTATCAACACTTACACCATATTCGTTATATCCAATAAATGTGGAGCCAAACAACATACCTTGATGTTTCCAGTCATTATTAGGATCATTAACGAAATGATCATTTAATTTATAGCCACGTAACACAAAGTCATCAGCCGTCAACTTACCAGCTTCGAATTCATATACTGGAGCTTTAGGCAATCCAAACCGGGGCCATACTTGACCACTAATCATATCTACAGCCTCTACATTGCTTTGTTTGATGGTGAAAGCAATATATTCTTTCTGTTGCCCTAGCATAGATTGTTGTTGGCTATTATTATTTGTATTCTCTACTGAACTATTAAATTCCTTTTTTTGAGACAATGAATTTTCGGAATGACCTTCATAAAGGAAGATATAACTTTCATTTTTCAAATCACGCCACATCGCATTAGGACTGCCATAGGCAAATACCAATTCCATACGCGTACTACCAACACCAATATCGCGTACAGTATGGGCGCCTTTTTTCGTACTATGAATATTCGTAATAGTATTAGGTTCAAAGAAATAGGTAGCCCCTTGACCGCGCAATTGATTATTTACTAATCGTTCTTGAGCAGGTCCCGTATATACGGTTACCTCTAAGTCTTTCATATAGTACGTCGTAAAGTTATCACGAACCACAGTTTTCTCTACGTCTTTAGGCACTATAAACTGATCACCTAAGCGATACCCATCAATTGCATAATCATCTTCAGAGCCTATGGTTGGTAAATTATTAGCCGTATAGGACTTGCCAATATCCGCCAAATTATTTTGCGTTAAGCTAGGCATTGGGCCTTCATTTTCACTAGCTGCTTGCCAAAACTGTATGGAATCACCGAACTCAGTGACCGCCATTTGTTCGGCCAGCCACCCCGTTTTAGTACTTTCCTTCTTTATTTTTGTATCAATTTTAACCGCTTTAATCGGTGCATTGTCTATATAAGCAACAGAATCAGCCGCATCAGTTCCCGCAGCATCTACAGTTGTCTTATCATCAGTAGTTGCTACATCAGCTGTAGCTTCTGTAGATTCCACAGTCGTTGGTTTCACTGTTGAAATAGCCGGTTCTGCTGCATATCCTACCGTTGTAGCAGATAGGCCTATTAGAAGTGCCGCTACAATACGGCTCTTAATAGAATGACTCATCGATTACTCTCCAATTGTGCACGCAACCATGTTAACCATGGTTCTAGCCCATTATGCGCCGTGCAGCTTACTTCAAAAATCTCTCCTGTAGGATTTAAATTGCGTATGTCTTGAATAGCCTTGTCTTTTTTGAAAGGCACATAGGGCAATAAATCTATCTTATTAATGAGGATTGCCTTTGACTCTTTAAAGATTAGTGGGTATTTAAGAGGCTTATCTTCACCTTCCGTAACCGATAATACAGTTACCTTCATACTTTCACCAATCTCAAATTCTGCAGGACATACGAGGTTACCTACATTTTCAATAATAATCATATCTAGTTCATCAAGATTTAGATCACCTAACGCATCTTGAATCATTTGTGCATCAAGATGACATCCGCCAACAGTATTAATTTGAATAACAGGAACGCCCAATTCATGAATACGTTCAGCATCCTTAGCGGTGAACAAATCCCCTTCAATAACAGCAAGACGGTAATCTTTTTTCAAATCCTGTAAAGTTGCCTCTAATAAAGAAGTTTTACCAGCCCCTGGAGAACCTAAGAGATTAAATACAAAAATATTTTTTTCCTTAAACAACTGTTGTAAGGACTCTGCAATGGCAT
>URQX01000156.1 GCA_900550175.1 uncultured Veillonella sp. | reverse complement strand
CAAGCTGAAACTTTGATTGATCAAGCTAAAGATTATATTGCTAAATTAACTGCTGAAAGTGAACTTGTTAAACAAGCTCAAGAACAAGCTAATCAAATTATCAATGCAGCTAACCAATCCTCTGAAGAATTGAAATCTAGCTCTATTCAATATGCTGGCGATGTTCTTAAATATGTGGAAAACAACTTAGAGAAAACATTGGAAAGCTTACGTCAAAATCGTGAAAGTTTGAAACAAACTGAACAACGTACAGAAGAAAACCAATAATATAAATAAAAATAAGCGAAGGAAATCCTTCGCTTATTTTTTTATTCAGTATAATTATCAGGCTTTTTAGGCTCTACAATCATTGTTTGATGGGTATTAAAAATAACAAATCCAAGAGGAGACCCAGGTGGTTTTTTGATATTTTTAATATATGTATAGTCCACAGGCACTTTACTAGTTTCCCGAGCCTTACTAAAATATGCTGCATATTGAGCAACTTTAGATAAAATCATATCATCTGGCTCTACATTGAGTCTTAATATGAGATGAGAGCCTTGAATATCTTGTGTATGGAACCAAATATCGGTTGGTTTTGCAAATCGATGAGTTAAATATTCATTCTGTTGGTTATTTCGACCAATAAATATTTCACCTTCATCAATTGTTAAATGAATGTAATTGGATTTACCTAGCTTGTAAGATAGGGGCTTTTTAGATTTTTTTATAATACCTGCATCCATACATTCTTTACGAATTTCCTCTAGGCTTTCACGGGTAGTAGCTAATGAAATACTATATAAAATTGATTTGAGATATTCAAGTTTTGTAGTACTAGCATTAAGTTGATATTCGCCGCTAACCATACGATTTTTCAATTTCGTATAGAGTTTATAATACCATTGACCGTTTTCTACAATTGTAAGATTTGGCTTTAAGGGTATAGTCAATAACTCTCCTTCTTCAGAAAGAAGATTTTGCAATTGGATAGAAGGTTCATATTGTACCTGTAAGTGAGCATTAATCATTAAGATATCGCCATATAGTTTATAGGTATCCATTTTATTGGTGTCATCTAATTCATCTTTGATTTTTTGATGACGAACCTCTTCTTTCTTGATAGCTGCTGTTAAGATCTTTTCTAATTCTTTATCAGCAGTGTGAATTGATTTTGTATTGTGAATCGATTCTTCTAGTGCTTCTGAAATTGTATTATATTCTTTAAGTACTTTATAGTCGTGTAATGTAAAGGTTGCGTGAGCCTTTTTATTATTATCATTAAGTAATGCAAGTAACCCATTACTTTCTTTTAGTTTTATTTTTAGATCATATAATGCCTTCGCCAATTCATCTACTTGACTGGAATTTAGATCAGTAATTAATTCATCGCCACTAAGATTTGATGACCATAGTACTTCATCTAATAAGGGTTTACCAAAACCGTTAAAGATGGCCCGTATAGATTGTTGTACAGTACCATTACCAAAGGAGGTAAGTAGATTTTTAATCTCATGATAATCAAAATCCATCAAACTTACACGATTAGCATTGGGTGGTAATTCATAGTGTAGTTTCGGGCTAATAGATCGTTCACGATTCATTAAAGGTGATACATGAATTAATGATTCTAGAATAACTCCATCTTGAACAAAGATACAGTTTGAATACTTGCCCATTAGTTCCACATAGATAAATGTGCTCGTAATAGAACCATCCATTTCAAGCTTATCCGTTTGGATACACATGATACGGTCCCCATTAATTTGCTCTACCTTTACAATGCGGCTACCTTCAATATGCTTACGTAGGAACATACATAGTGAACTAGGTTCCTTTGGTAAATCTTGAAGAGGTTTACTGAGATACATTGCGGGGGTTGCACCAACAGTGATGACTAGGCTTTGATCTTCGTTAAGTGCACGAATTTTAAATAGTAATGTGGTTTTATCTATTTGATATAATTTTTGTATTTGACCTGTTTGTAATCGCTCATTTAGCTCTTTAGCGAGAACAGACATGGTAAGTCCGTCTAAATTCATAGTACTCCTTTCATTTCTATTTAGAAGTATAGTTTAGTATAACATAATGTACATATAATTCTTAGTATTTAAACACGGAATGTATAATTCATGGTACAATAATAAAAACTGCTAAGGAGGATATCATATGAAAAGTATGACCGGTTTTGGTTCTGGCACGGCAACCAAAGATGGCATTACCTGTACGGTAGAAATTAAGTCCGTAAATGCACGATTTCTTGATTTATTTATACGTAGTCCAAAGCAAATAAATCCGTTTGAAAGTATTATTCGAGGATTAGTACAAGATCGAATTACCCGCGGTAAAGTTGAAGTATCTGTTTCTATTCAGGATGCGGGAGAGAGACCTAAGACCTTTACAATAAATAGTGTGTTGAGAAAGCAGATACAAGAATTACTTGTTCAAGAAGAGTTTTATGATGACCCTAAAAAGGTTCCTTTGCAAGCGGTAAACTCTATTTCTAATGAATGGATTCAACAACAAGACACACCGATTGCAGAGGATGTGCTTTCAGAAATAGTAAAAGAATCTACATCTCAAGCACTAGATGCATTAGTTGTAATGCGTACTGTAGAAGGTAAACATATCGAGCAAGATTTATTATCACGTATTTCTACATTAGAGCATATTATTAATCGTATCGATGAGAATAAGTCTGGTGCTGTAGAAGCATATCGAGAGCATATAACAGGTAAAATTCAAGAATACTTGGTGTCTTTGGACGCGAGTATCAGTGAAGATCGTTTTTTACAGGAAATAGCTTTACTGGCTGATAAGACTGATATTACGGAAGAGATTGTCCGATTTACCTCACATGTGGTACAATTAAAAAACACACTTGTAGATGAGAATTCCATCGGTCGTAAGGTGGATTTTATTTTACAAGAAATGAATCGTGAGGTAAATACAATTGGTTCCAAAGCTATGGATTCAAGTATTACAGAGTTTGTGGTTCAACTAAAATGTGAGTTAGAAAAAATTAGAGAACAAGTACAGAATGTAGAGTAATAGGAGGTCCATAAATGAGTATTCAATTATTGAATATTGGCTTTGGTAATATGGTATCTGCTAATCGTGTTATGGCTATTATTAGTCCCGAATCTGCACCAATTAAACGTATGGTTCAAGATGCACGTGATAAGGGCTTGCTCATTGATGCTACATATGGTCGAAAGACTCGTGCTGTATTAGTTATGGATAGTGGTCAAATTGTATTATCCGCAATTCAACCAGAAACCGTAGCACATCGACTTGTGCAATATGATGTAGATGAAGATACAGTAGAATCATAGGAGTACATATGTCAGACAGAGGATTATTAATCGT
>URQX01000155.1 GCA_900550175.1 uncultured Veillonella sp. | reverse complement strand
TGACAGTAGAAAAGCACCAGTCAAGAAGAACTGAGCCACCACACTAATACCACCAATAGCTAAGATGATAAGCCAATCTGTCCCCTGTGGCATAACGAGCTTATCAGTTGTAACGAGACCTGCAATCATGCCTGTAATCATAAAATACGCCATGATTTCGAAATTACTATGCTTGCCTCGCTTAGATATAAGGCGAATCGTTGTATACGCAGCCGCAGATAAAGCAGCCCCTAAAATAGCCACCAAGGCAAACCAAGTAAAGCCAGTAAAACTAAATGGATTGACCATAACCATAACAGCCACAAAGATCAAGAGCAGCCATTTTCCTGCCCCTTTAGGCACCCGTTCTTTAAGAAATAAGGCGCTAAAAATCAGTACAAATATACCTGATGTTTGAAATAAAATCGTCGCATCGGATAACTTTAAATGCACTAAAGCAATAAAGTTGCATACCATGCCAAAGCCGCCATATAAGCCACGCATAACAAGATGTCCTCTATCCTCTTTCGAGAATCGGATACCTTGAGTATACATAACAATAAGAACCGCTACAGTACCAAATAAGCCACGGAAAAAGGCAATTTCCCCAGAAGGAATATTAGAGCCTAGCATCTTTACGAATAAATTCATCGTACTCAACAAAAGAGCCGATAACAATGCGTACATAAGGCCTTTTTTAGCCATACTACCTCCCTATACACTTCTACTATAATGTTACTACATAGTTACTGTCCTGTATTATCTATATAAACAATCTAATATACAGGAGATACATAGTTTACAAAATCAAAATATATGCCGCCCTTCTAATGAAAGGCGGCATCATATTATTTAGAGAATGTATCTACAAAATCAAGAATTTCTTGTTTCATATTCTCTTTATCGATTGCTTTTGTGAAACGCAATGGTTTAGATTTCAAAGCTTCCAATTGTTTAGGGAATGCTACACCCGTTACAGCAGAAATATTATCTAAGCTTTCATACGGTGTGTCACCCACTTTGATATCTAAAGCCTCGCAAATGGCTGTTGGGAATTTAAATGGATGTGCAGTAGACGCAATAATTGTATGACGAGCACCATCTTCAGGATGTTTTTCCAATTCCTTCATGTATGCACCCATAGCTACCGCCGTATGAGGGTCCATTACATAACCATAGGAGTTGTACACTTGTTCAATGATGGCTTTTGTTTCTTCGTCATCAACATAAGCACCTGCAAAATTAGCTTTAACACGACTAAACTCTTCTTCATTTACAGTCAATTTACCTGTTGCTTTAAGATCTTTCATCCAAGCAGCGGTACGTTCACTATCTTCACCAGAGATATAGTACAAGAAACGTTCAAAGTTGGAGGATTCAAGAATATCCATGGACGGAGAAATCGTTGTATAGAATGGGCGGTTCATATCGTATGTGCCAGTTTCAAAGAAATCAGTAAGCACATTGTTTTGGTTGGATGCACAAATCAATTTACCAATAGGAATACCCATTTTTTTAGCATAGTACGCAGCCAAGATATTACCAAAGTTACCTGTTGGCACTACTACGTTGAAAGCTTCGTCTTCGTGAATAGCACCTTGTGCTACGAGCTCAGCATAGGCATTTACATAGTACACCACTTGAGGTGCTAAGCGGCCGATGTTAATGGAGTTCGCACTAGAGAACATAACACCTTTTGCAGCAACCTCTTCTGCTGTAGCCTTATCAACGAATAAGCGTTTCAAGAATTGTTGAGCATCGTCAAAGTTACCATGAATAGCTGTTACATTAACGTTCTCCCCTTCTTGCTTTTGCATTTGTTCTGCTTGCATAGGACTTACGCCATCTGTTGGGTAGAATACTTGGATATGTGTACCAGGTACATCTTTAAAGCCCTCAAGGGCTGCTTTGCCAGTATCACCAGATGTAGCCGTTAAGATAAGAACCTCTTTTTTCTCACCTTCTGCTTCTTTTGCCGCCACCAATAGATATGGGAATAAGGACAATGCCATATCTTTGAAAGCTTGTGTACGGCCGTGGAATAATTCCAATACAGAAACCTTTTCTAATAAGGAATGTAATGGTGCAATATCACGAGTACTGAAATTAGCATCAGAGTATGCAGAATTGATCATTTCATTTAAATGAGCTTCAGAGAAGCATGGGAACAACTTAGATAATACAATAGCTGCTACCTCTTGATAGTTTTTATCTTTCACATCATTGTAAGTTAAGCAGTTTGTAGGGAATAAAGATGGTACATATAGACCACCATCCTCTGCTAAGCCGTGCAACAATGCATATGTTTCATTTACCGCAACGGTACCGCGGGTGCTAGTATAATTCATGGAATACCTCATTCATAACTACAATGGATTTTACGAGTTTAATAGATTTATTATAGCATAAAAGCGCCCCTAAAAGGAGCGCTTCTATAGAATTTATATGGTATTTTCACTCAAATTATATGCTGCTAACAAAACTGAGCATCACAAACCATATAAATCATGCATAAACTAGCTATGCGGATTATAATTCGCCTTCTGCAATAGCATCCAATGTATCAAGGGATGGAATGAAGAAGAGCATACCTGTAATAGGTTTGGAATAATCAAGCAATTTATCGTTTTGCGTAAACATATTAGTAAGCATTGTTTTAGTTACATCCCAGTAACGAGCATAACCGATAAAGTATGTACCACGTACACCTTGGCCAGGTTGAGCAAATGGTACGTTCATGCGAACGATTTTATGTTCTTCATCATCTCGATTATCTTGAGCTACTATATTATGAGCTGCTGGATCTTTTTCATCATCTTCTAATTCAATATCACTGAATTTACGACGGCCAATGAACTTTTCTTGCATTTCCGTAGGAAGCGCACGCCACGCATCAAGATTGTGTTCATATTTTTGAGCAAATGCATAAGAACCATTAGTGAATTCAGGATCTTCATCACCAATAACGCCCCACTCTACAGCTTCTTGACCAACAGGGTTTTCAGTACCATCTACGAAATCAATGATGGCGCGACCTTGTTCATAATGGAAGCCATGAGTTTCATCTACTACAGATGTAATAGGACGTAAGAACTCCATAATTTGATCCACTACAGTATATGTAACGGACTCATCATTGGAACGTACATGTAAGAATAAATCAGCTGCTACAGCTGGTACGTCTTGTTTATCACCTTTAATACCTTGGAAGTCTTCTAACTCTTTTGGTACAGGTGCATTAGGGAATAAATAATCCCATGCTTTACGGCTGAAACCAAAAGCAATGCCCAAACCTTCACCATTTGCACGAATGCTAACAGAGCGTTTAATGGCTTTTATTTGGGCCCCCCCATCTTTAATAACTTTTTCTTCTAT
>URQX01000154.1 GCA_900550175.1 uncultured Veillonella sp. | reverse complement strand
GCCTTAATAGACTCGATAGTACGACTGCGGAATGCACCACGCACCTTTGGAATAATACAGAAAGTACAACCATTGTTACAGCCTTCCGCAATTTTTACATATGCACTGTAACGAGGTGTTGTTTGAATACGAGGCATACGCTCATCATAAATATTTGTAATATTTTCCATGATACAACTACGGTTGCCATGCTCAATAGCATCAACAGCTACCATGATTTGGTCCCATGCACCTGTACCAATCAAAGCATCAATTTCAGGAATTTCTTTGAATAGCTCATCCTGATATTGTTGGCTTAAGCAACCTGCTACAATAAGCCCCTTACAAACACCATCTTCTTTATATTGAGCTACCTCAAGAATGGTATTGATAGACTCTGCTTTCGCTTTCTCAATAAAAGTACAGGTATTAACGACGATAAGATCTGCTTCGCTTAGGTTCTCTGTAATCGTATAGCCGTTATCTTTCAATAAGCCTAACATTACCTCTGTATCTACTAAGTTTTTAGCACAACCTAGGCTAACATACCCTAATTTCTTACCCATTCTATATCCTTTCTTAATCAGATTATATTTCACTTTAATTCCTACAACAGGAGTTCTATATCTGAGTTATTCCTTACGGAAACGCACTTGGCTAACCCAGTGATTTAACAATAACTTTTTACCCTCAATAGTGTAACCACCATTCACGGGCCACAAAACTAAGTCGTGCCCCAATGAATCTTTTGGCTCATCTATTTCTGGATTCGTAAACATATAAGTGAAATTATTTTCAACCATATATTTTGCGGTCTTTGTAGATAACATCCAATTGATAAATTCAACACTATCAGCTTTATGTTTTGAATTTTTTAATACTGCAGCTCCAGTTACATAATAAGATGTTCCATCCGTTGGATAAATGACCTTAATAGGATACCCATGACGAGTATATTGGGCCGCATCAGATAAATTGCCAATGCCGATATTAGCCTCCCCTAATGCAGTTAAACGAACTGGAGTAGACAAAAACTTAGCATGTTGTATTACATGAGGTTTTAAGCTATATAAATAGTTTAATGCCTCAGGCTCCCCTCTATATTCCACCATGTTATATAACAAGTTCGCCGCATTTTGGGACGCTACAAAATCGGTCATTACAATGGACCAATCGCCTTGTTTTCCCAAGGTATCCCAGGTAGTAATATACTTACCGACCCCATTGTAGAAAGTGTCATTTTGTACAAATACAATAGGATCATACCAAAGACCTACCCAATATCCATTTGTATCCTTTAAATTGTCTCGAACTTCGTCGATTCTCTCATTAACGATAGGTGCATACTTTCCAGTATTTGCACCTACGACGAGGTTATCTTCAGAAGTAAGAACCAAATCACCAGATGTATCCGCTACATTAGAAGCTGAACGTTGAGCCATTTGCTCTTCTGTAAGAGGCATAACTGTAACTTTTACATTTTTCTCATCTTCATATCGATCAGCAAGCAATGTAGTTAAATTATTTGGTAGGTCTGTATAAACTATAATTTCACCGCGAACAGGCTCTTTTGCATGTTCTAATTGTTCTTGATTGTAAAAGTTTACACCATAAGTCAGCATGCCTACCACAAAAAGGGCTAAAACCCCCGGAGCAATCCATCGTTTCATATATGCCTCCAAGACATAAAGTATCCCCAAATGAGTCTCGTAAAACTAATCTCTATAATTAACGACCACCACGCCCGCGATTACTATTTGAAGTACGACCCTTAGTCATACCACTGCGGGACGATTTCCCCTTACTACGCTTCTCACCAGACTGACTACCGTTTCGACGATTATTAACTTGTACGCTATTATGGTTGCCAGTGCCCGTACCTGTACGATTGCTATTGCGACCAATTGGACGTGGCGGAATTAAACATTCTGGTCCAAATCCAATTAAGTCTCGACGATTGGCTTCTATGAGCGCTTCTTTTACAAGATCATAATTTTCAATATTTTTATATTGCATTAAAGCCCGTTGTTTAGCTTTATCTCTACCTTTTTTTGCTACATATACAGGCTTTCCATCTAGTGGATTAATGCCAGTATAGTACATACAAGTAGATAGGCTGCCCGGTGTAGGAATGAAATCCTGAACTTGTTCTGGATACATATGTTGATCGCGGAGGAACTCCGCTAATTCAATAGCATCCTCCAAAGCACACCCCGGATGAGAACTCATAAAGTATGGTACTAAATATTGCTTCTTACCAAGCTTTTTATTAGCCTCTTCAAACCAAGCTTTAAAGGTGAGGAACTCTTCCTTACCAGCTTTTCCCATCATATTAGTAACGCGCTTAGATACATGTTCTGGCGCTACTTTCAATTGACCACTAACATGAAATTCGCAAAGTTCACGTACAAAGTCTTTATTGTTATCTGCTAGCACATAGTCATAACGCAAACCAGAACGTACAAATACCTTTTTTACCCCTTTCAGCTTACGTAATTTACGGAGTAAAGCAATATAATCTTCATGATTTGTATTAAGATTTTCACAAGGCTCTGGAGCCGCACAGGTACGGCCTTTACAAGCGCCATATACAGCTTGTTTATCACATGCTAAATGACGGAAGTTTGCCGTAGGGCCTCCAACATCGTGAATATAGCCCTTGAAATTGTCCATATTAATCATAGTTTGAGCTTCATCAATTAAAGACTCATGGCTACGATTTTGAATGATGCGACCTTGGTGATTTGTAATGGCACAGAAAGAACAACTACCAAAGCAGCCACGTTGACTAACAAGACTAAATTGTACTTCGCTTAACGCTGGTACACCGCCCTTATCATCATATTTAGGATGCCACTTACGAGTATATGGCAAGTTATATACGCCATCCATCTCCTCTTGCGTAAGTGGCAATGCTGGCGTGTTTTGAACGACATATCGATCACCATGTTTTTGTACCACTATACGACCATAGAACGGATCTTGTTCATCATACTGCATACGGAATGCATCAGCAAAAGCCATCTTATCGGCTTTAATGTCATCAAAAGACGGGCACGCAACACAGTCTATGGTAGGGATTTCCTTTGACATATAGCAAATACCGCGAATAGATGGCAAGGACTCTTTAAATCTACCTTGGTCTAACGCATCAGCTAGTTCAATGATTTGAAGTTCACCCATACCATATACAAGTACATCGGCCTTAGAATCAACTAAAATAGAACGACGTACTGTATCTGACCAATAATCATAATGACCAAAACGGCGCAAAGACGCCTCTATGCCACCGATAATAAGAGGCACATCACTGTAAGCCTCCTTCATGCGGTTTGCATATACCAAGGTAGCCCGATCTGGACGATGTCCAGCTTCACCACCGG
>URQX01000153.1 GCA_900550175.1 uncultured Veillonella sp. | reverse complement strand
TATTACCACTTGAGGATATTAATATACGATATTTAGATTTTAATTATGAAAATTCTAAAGGTCATGCATTATCTCAAGTATGTACAACAATTCCTAAAGGCTCTTTTATTGGCATTGTTGGTAAACCTGGATCTGGTAAAAGTACGCTCTTTAAATTACTTATCGGTCTCCAAGAAAGCCCAGCGAAAGCTATTTATTTTGGAAACCAAGATATATCAGATATACCGCTATCTAAACTTCGAAATTCAATCGCTTATGTGCCAACTCAATCTTACTTGTTGAGCACCACCATTGAAGATAATATTAAATTTGGTAAAGAAATACCTGTGCATACATCTGTAGAGGTAGCAGCTAAAAAAGCTGATTTATATAGAGATTTAGGTAAACTTTTACATAATGATTTACATACTCTTGCGGAAGAAGGTCATGACTTATCTGGTGGCCAAAAACAACGCATTAATATGGCTCGAGGTTTTTACAAAAATGCACCATATTTATTATTAGATGATTGTTTCTCTGCGTTAGATGCAGTAACGGTTAACACCATTTTAGACACATTGCATACGGTAAATGATCAAACCATATTATGTATTTCGCAACGATTAGAGGTTATTGAAAAAGCAGATAAAATAATTGTCTTTGATGAAGGCCATATAGTTGAAGAAGGTACACATGATGCATTATTAAATCGAAACGGTTTATATAGAACACTTTATGATGCACAGAAAGGAGAGGCGCACAGTGAAAAAGCATAATATTAGAAATGATTGGGCTCTATTCTCCTATATAACTACATATATTAAACCCTATTTAGGAATCTTATTAGTAGCAACAATTGCTCTTGCGGGTAATCTTGTACTACTATTATTTAGACCATATCTTACAAAACAAGTCATCGATCTTGGTTTTGCTACAAATGATATTCATGTCATTGAATATTATGCTGTTTTATATGGTCTCACTATCATTGGCAGTGTGTGCTTTATTTTCATAGAAAATTACTTTTTAAAAAGTTTTGGCCAAAAGATTATCTACAATATTCGCCATATTGTGTTCCAAAAAATTCTACATAAATCACATGATGAATTCTATAAATTGCCTATTGGTAATTGGGTAACACGCATCACAAATGATGTGGAATCACTGCGTACCTTATATACCGATGTATTATTGAATTTAGCTAGTAGTGGATTAATGATTATCGGCATATTGGTCTTCATGTATGCCATTAATGTACCGTTAGCTATTATTATGACGATTTTAGTGCCTATCATGGGGGGCATTATTTGGGTCTATCAAAAGTTTTCTAGAAAAGCTTTTCGCCAAGTAAGACGATCTGTAGCAGCATCAAATTCGAGTATTAAGGAATTACTAAATTATATTGTTATTGTAAAAGCCTATGGCGGAGAAAAGGTTATAGAAGGCAGATATGATACAGTTAATAAAGGTTTCTTAGAAGCTGGTCTTTTTGAAGTTACTACATTTTCTATTTTTAGACCTCTCGTGGATGGATTGTTCTTTGTAGCTTTAATTGTTATATTTACTACTACAAACTTAATTGATTCTGTAGCTGATGCAGGTACGGTTTTTGCTTTCATTCAGTATATGGATCGATTCTTTCAACCATTAAAGGAAATTGCAGATAAATATAATTCATTACAAAGTGCATTAGCTGGCGCAGAACGGTTAGTTCCATTACTAGAAGAAAAAGATAGAAATATGGCTGATGAAGTTCCACAGGAATTAATTCCAGTAGAAACAATCGATTTTGATCATGTTTGGTTTTCCTATGATAATAACGATATCTATGCATTGGAAGACTTTACATTGCATATTAAGTCTGGAGACTTTATTGGCATTGTAGGACCTTCTGGCAGTGGTAAATCAACACTGTTATCTTTATTAATGGGTATTTATAAACCTACAAAGGGTGCTATCTATATCAATGGAATTGATATTGCAAAATATGATAGCTCTGTACTTCGTCACTTGATGGGCTATGTATTCCAACAAGCTTATTTATTTAAAGGTTCTATTAAAGATAATCTCACACTTTTTGACACCTCTATAGCTCATGATGAAATGGTTAAAGCTGCAAAGCAAGTTAATTTAGATGTTATGATTGAACAATTACCTGAAGGTTATGATACACCTGTAGGCTACTTAGGATCACTATTATCTGATGGACAAAAGCAACTTCTAGCTTTTGGACGTACATTAATAAGAAATACACCTATTCTTTTATTAGATGAGGCCACTGCGAATATTGATAGTCATACAGAAAAACAAATACAAGCAAGTATTGAACATATCCGTGGCAGTAAAACAATCGTAAGTATTGCTCATCGATTATCGACAGTACAAGAATCAAATGAAATTGTTTATATTGAATATGGTAAAATAAAAGAAAAAGGTTCTTTCAAAGAATTAATTGACCTAAAGGGGGCCTTTTACAATCTATGGATTCGTCAAAAAAGTGGGAGTTAGTATGGAATTTATCCAATCTAAAGATAATAAGACTATTAAACGTATAGTTTCTCTAGGGCAGCGTAAAAATCGTAATAAACATGGTGAATATATTGTAGAAGGTATTCGTTCCATCCGTGATATTTTATCTAATGGTGTAGTAAAAACAATTGTTATACGCGAATCTAAATATAAAGATAAAAATATTGAAGATTTATTATCCTTAGATGCGATTCAATCGATACCTACTTATATTGCTCAAGATCCAATCTTTGATAAAATTGATAATACCGTAAATGGACAAGGTGTAATTGCTATAGTATCTAAACCAAAACATACAATAGAATCTATCTCTATTGAAGATGGCGTATATATTACATTGGATGGTGTACAAGATCCGGGTAACCTGGGGACGATTATACGTACTGCTGTAGCAGCAGGTATTAAAGGCATTTTTTTGATGAAAGGTACTGTGGATCCTTTTAATGATAAGACGGTACGAAGCACAATGAGTGCTTTACATAAAATACCAGTTTATGAAGATGTAACATTATCGATGCTTAATGATCTTATTGCAGAATTCAATATTTCTACCTATGTTACAGCCTTAGAAAATTCAAAACCTTATCACACGATTGCATATGACAAACGCAGTATGTTGATTTTAGGCAATGAAGGAAATGGTGTAACACCTGATGTTATGGATCTGTGTAAGAATCGAGTCATGATACCCATGTATGGAGACATAGAATCGTTAAATGTAAGTGTGGCAGCGGCTCTATGTATGTATAAGGCACAAGAACAATTGATGTCCTAATCAAAATGCATTAGATTAGCATTACATATTTATGAGAAAAATTTATAAGTATATCGAAAGTCCTCTACTAGTATACAAGTAGAGGGCTTTT
>URQX01000152.1 GCA_900550175.1 uncultured Veillonella sp. | reverse complement strand
AACTAAATGGTAAAACAAGCCGTTGGATAGACTTTGATGGTACTGTCTATTACAAAAAGATGGTATATATAACTAATGAAGAAGTCATTGATAAATCAATAGACTTACTGATGAATGAATTCCAATCAAGAGGTATTCGTTGTACTAAATATAGATGCTAACATATAATTTTCTAAACTATACCTCAACCTAAAGAATAAAGATATCAAGCTAAAGAATAAAGACACATAAAAAGGCTTCTCGAAATTTCGAGAAGCCTTTTATTTGGTGCGCCTAGCAGGAATCGAACCTGCGCACCCGGTTCCGGAGACCGGCGCTCTATCCCCTGAGCTATAGGCGCATGAATACCTAAAAATTATACCATATAATGCTATGCTTCGGTAGTATAAAGTATAAAGCGAGATAGTCCGTATATAGAAAAGACCTTACTATTAAGCCAATTCAGATTCGGAATAACTATAGTTAAACTCAATCACTTCTGCTACACCATCTAATAGTAAGGTCTATATATTTATACTTATATTTTTTGCTTAATTGTAGAATGAAATTGAACAAATAAAAAATCCATAGTGAACCTTGTGTTATGATTTAGGTGTCTAATCAAAATATAACCGAGGTAATCACTATGGACTACAATAATCATAACACGACATTACGCACAAACAAACACTTAAACTTCGAAGAACGATTTTATTTAGAAAAGAGAATCGTTCTAGGAGATAGTATTGCTGCAATTTCACGTTCACTGGGCCGTTCTAGAACAACTATTTATACAGAATTAAAACGTGGTACTGTAATTCAAATTCGACAAGGTAAATCTCAACTTGTATATTTAGCTGATTCTGGACAAGCAACATACGAAAGAGAACGTGTTGGCTCCTTTAATACCATGAGAATTGGTGCTATAGAATCTTTTATAAATTGGATTGAAAGCAAGACTCTAGCTGATCATTGGTCATTTGATGCTGCTGTTGGATATGCTAAACATAAGGGTTTATTTATGCGTAATGAAATGGTTTGTACTAAAATTTTATATAACTATCTTCACAAAGGTGTATTAGGTATAAAAGCAATTGATTTACCATTGGTAGTACGGCGTTCCCAACGAAAATCTATTTCTAGAAAACATAAGCGAGAACTTGGTAAATCCATAGAACTTCGCGATCCTAATATTGAAACGCGCGAGGAATTCGGACATTGGGAATTAGACACCGTCCGTGGAACAAAAGATAAGACAGACCATGTTTTAATCTCTTTACTTGAGCGTAAAAGCAGATTGTATGTGGCTTTACGGTGTCCCTCAGCACGAGCTACTGATGTAAAAGAAACACTGCATGCATGGTTAAATACGTTTAAAGATGTTAATCTAGCTTGCTTATGTAAAACAATAACTGCAGATAACGGTTTAGAGTTTTCAGAGATATCTGATTTAGAGAATGAAACTTTGTCTATTTATTTTGCTCGACCTTATTCTGCTTGGGAGCGTGGATCGAACGAAAGGCATAATGGTTTACTTCGTAGATGTATACCAAAAGGAATGCCAATAAAAGCCGTTTCAGAGGAAACTATTCAACGAACACTTAAATGGTGTAATAATTTGCCACGCAAGCTTCTAAATTATAGAACCCCCTTGGATGTCTTTCTTGAAGAAGTTAATAAAATTGTAGATTTGGATACTGTTCAATTTCATATTGCAATTTAAAAATTTAAAGTTTTATTAATCAGAATAGTAGTTATTTATCAAATTTTACTTAATATACTATTTCAATAAAAATAAACATCTTAAGTTTTCATTCTTATTGCATATTTAAAATATCTCCTAAACATATGTATGTTTGAATAATGGCCTTTGTAGCATCTTCTCTGCTAATATTTATATGAACACCTTTGCAATGTAAATTATGCAAATTATCAATCCAATCAATTAAATAGATAATATTGCTTCCAACCAATGTTTTATTCACTGATTTCTCTTCTATCGTTTCTATTACAGCCGACAATTTATTCTTATAATGATCTCCACTTACGTCAATAGTCTTACCGGCTTTAGTTTTAAACATTTTATCAGTGTAATCTGGGAAATATTTATTAAATAATTCTACTGACACATTTTCAAACAATCTACGACATGTCGCTAAAGCTTGTGAATAGAGTTCAGGATTATCCGAATCAATTTTGCCTTCAATAGCCTGTAATTTTAAAATTGTTTCTTTTGATAATTCCGAAAAACCATTATCAACTCGCTCTCTATAATTCGCAAATATATCCGTTGCTATATTCCCAAAAGTCAATTCTATTTGTTTTACTAATGCATATTCATAATATTTCGCCTGTAACGATGCAAGCCTCTTTTGATTAATTGATATATTCTGAACTAAATCTGAAGTAGATCTAGATACCGAACTTGTTAAATTATTCATTGCAATATATGCATTTTCACCACCAACAGATGTTCCCTGTGTTGTAAAGTTTTTAATTGCATTTTGCTGTGCTTCGATTTTCTGCTCTAACTCTGATGCTAGTTCAGTAAAGATATACTTTTGCCCCTTTTGATTATACCCTCTTCCATTTTTATATGCGAGTTCCCAAGCCTCAGATAAAATTCTCCCATCATTATCTCTTGGGTAACCTCCATATTCATATTGTAACCATATCAAACTCTCCTGATCATTGGTTAATCTCGCAATTTTTGAACATTGTAGCATTGCAGAAGATGTGGAAATCGTACCATCTTCAATCCCCTCAATAACTTGCTCACATGACAACAGTGCTCTTTCTAATTTGGTCAAATTAACACCTTCTTTTTTTCCCTAATACTTTTTCTTATATTATAACATCTAAATAATTACTGAACTATAAAAACACTGACTTAATATTAAAACTACTATGATACAAATTCAGAATATTATCCTTAATAACTTTTATCACATAAAAAACTGCACTCAAAAAATTGCGTCCAATTTTTTGAGTGCAGTTTAATATCAACTAATATTAGGGATTCTTTTAATTAAAGTCTCTCTTTGATTAATTCTAATAGAGAATCACAACTGCGACTTATATCGTTATAGGTTTCGTCAAAATTTCCCGTATACCAAGGATCCTTTACGTCACATCTTTCACCAACAAAAGACATAGCCTTGTATACCTTAGAATCTACGTCATCACCAATGATACGTTTTAAATTCCGTCCGTTATTTTCATCCATGATAATGAGGTAATCAAAATTATGATAGTCATCTATCGTCACTTGACGAGCCTTACGGCGCGTATATGGAATACCCATTTCATCTAACTTTTGCTTAGTCCCATAATGGGTGTCATTCCCTATCTCCTCACGAGATGTGGCGGCAGACTCAACATAAATAGAATCGCTAA
>URQX01000151.1 GCA_900550175.1 uncultured Veillonella sp. | reverse complement strand
TCACTCCTAGTCATATTAATATAGCCTCTCGGCGGTTGATGCTCTATAGCCCCTTCTAGCTCTAACTCTAGTAATAAGGGCTGCAATTGTTGCAATGGAATGTGAGTTACTTTCAAAATATCACTAACAGTAATACATCGATCATGAGGTATTTCACTCAAGATTAAACTCTTATCCAAACTAAAGCTTAACATAGACGGCCCATGACTATCAACACCCTTACATGTATTACTTACTAAATCCCCCTCTTTTACATGACTATGTTCCACTTTCTTTGACTCTGAAAGTTTCTTTTTTGCCGGTGAAAGTTTCTCTTCTGTGGCGAAAAAATCCCGCAATGTTAAATGATACTGTTCCACAATATCCTCATATCCAGTCAATACAAAAGCACCATTTCGCATAAGAAACTTATTACCATCCGCCGTATGATCTAATAAGTTACACGGTACTACAAACACATCGCGCCCTTCGCTAACAGCCATATCTGCAGTAATTAAAGAGCCACTACTAGCCTTAGCCTCTACTACGATTACACCTCGACTAAGACCACTAATAATACGGTTACGTGCTGGGAAATGCTTTGCCGATGGCGGTGTGCCTGGAGGATATTCAGATAGGAGTAATCCATTATTTGCCAATATTCTGTCAAATAATTTTGAATTTTCTCTAGGATATACAATATCTAAACCACATCCCATAACGACAATGCCGTACCCCTGACTTGCTAGTAGTCCTTCATGACCATGTGAATCGATACCGCGAGCTCCGCCACTCACAATTATAGTACTGTATTTGCCTAATTCTTTTCCCAACATTCTCGCCACATTTCTACCATATAACGAACATCGCCGCGCCCCTACAATAGCAATACGGTTCAGTCTTTTATCTAATAAAGCTCGATTGCCTCGCATAAATAATATAGCTGGTGGATTATAGATTTGGTTTAACATAGATGGAAAATCTTTATCTAGAAAGGTAGTCACATCCATATGATATTCGTCTAATTTTTGAATTATATAATCTAGTTTTTCATCCCTAGCCGATGCTGCAATAGCACGTTTATCTCCTACGGAAATATGATAATAAGATTTCAAATTTTCAACCTTCTTAACAGCTTGCCAAGCTTCATAGGGTCCTCCAAAATCATCAATAAAACTCCGTACATGTGCTGCGCCCACATTATATAAACTTTGGAGACCTGCAATATAAATGTTGTCGTCATATCTTGTCATAATATCACCTATTTATCTGTTCTAAATAGCATTGCTTCGGAAATATGATGTGGTTCCACTTGTGGGTTTCCCTCAAGGTCTGCTATGGTACGAGCAACCTTTAATATGCGATCAAAAGCACGTCCACTTAAATGGAAATGATCAAATATATTACCGAGTACACTCCAAGCCTTATCAGTAATCTGGCAAAGCTCACCTATGGCCTTATGCGGTACGGCTCCATTAGAGCTAAACTCTAGGCTTTCATACCGTTTCTGTTGCATAGAGGTCGCCATAACAACTTGTTCTCTCATACTTTCACTCGTCATCGTTGAAGACGAAGTATCTAATAATTGCTCTAATGTAGGCCTTTCAACAGGTATGTGTAGATCAATGCGATCCATAATAGGTCCAGATAATCGTTGCTGATAATTTTTAACCATTGTTTCCGTACATATACACTCTTTATACGGATCATGATAATAGCCACAAGGACATGGATTAGCCGCCAAGATACAAATAAAGTCAGCAGGATATATGTAATTACCTTGAGATCGATTGATGGTAATTGTGTGTGATTCTAAAGGTTGCCTAAGCGCATCGATAACTTGACGTTGAAATTCAGGTGCCTCATCCATAAATAGAACACCTCCGTGAGCAAGTGTTACCTCACCAGGTCGACCTTGAATACCACCGCCTACCATACTCGCTAAAGTTGCAGTATGATGGGGATTTCTAAAAGGACGTGTTGTAACCAATCCCGTGTCACCTAATAATCCTATTACATCTTGTATACGACTCACTTCAATGATTTCATTCCATGTCATAGGGGGTAATATGGTTGGCAATCGCTCAGCCATCATCGTTTTACCACCACCTGGTGGACCTATCATAATACAATGATGATGGCCTGCAGCACTGATGAGCATAGCCCGTTTTCCAAGCTCTTGCCCCTGTACATCACTAAAATCTACTGTATATGTTTGATTAGATCCTGTATCTACACAATTATTTTCATCAATATAATCTACAGGATTATATGACTCTAACAATTCCGCTGATTGATTATTGTTTTGATTTTTCGAACTTGTAGATTTACTAATAGTCTCTTTATTTACTTTAGAGCACTTTGATTTAGCTCGTTTCTCCAAAATAGAAATAATATGTAGTAATGAAGATTCCCCATAAATGGTAAGCTTTGGTATGGCTTTTAAATTTTGACCATTTTCAACGCTTGTAAATATAGTAGAATACTTAGAATCTAAGCCTGCTAGGGACATCGCCAATGTGCCAAAGGTTGGTAATAGTGAGCCATCCAAAGCTAGCTCTCCCATAAACAAACTGTTTTTTAATAAAGCTGAAATACTTGCTTTACGCCCTTTTATCTGTCCCGATGCAATGAGAACCCCCAATGCAATAGCTAAATCGAGTCCTGCACTACTTTTACGAATCGTAGCAGGTGCTAGGTTTACTACAATACGTCTCATAGGGAAGTCATAGCCACTATTTTTGATGGCTGCCCGCACACGTTCACGAGCTTCCTTAACCGATTGATTAGGTAGTCCTACAATGTCAAAGACAGGCAGGCCTTGAGATATATCAACTTCAACCGTAATTATGCATCCATCTATGCCATGTAAGGTAGCGCCATATAGTTTTGCATACATAGGTAACCTCTCTAAAAGCATTGCGGTAAATAATGAATGGAACTTTGAAAGTCTTCATGCAAGTACACTTCAATTACATCAAAGGATAACTCTTTCCAGCGCCGTCTTTTTTGATGTAGATCATACAAAAATAACATAGCTGCCCGTTTAATATGCTTTTGTTTCTTCTTTGTCACCGCTTCACGAGCCAATCCATGCTGCATTCCACGGCGAGCTTTAATTTCAATAAAATGATAGATTAAATCTTTTTTAGCAATGATATCGATTTCACCTAATCTAGTTCGATAATTCGTATCTACTACTGTAAGGCCGATCTTTTCAATATATTTAATGGCCACCCTTTCGCCCCATTTTCCAAGTTCCTTGGAGTCAAGTTCATTAAATGCTTTACCTGTACTAATCGTTTTCATATATACCTCCTATTTACGTGTAGTAACTACAATAACTTATAGAATATTTATCACTCAATCTACATCTAAACTTTCAACAGGTAACACTTACTTGTAGCGTAG
>URQX01000150.1 GCA_900550175.1 uncultured Veillonella sp. | reverse complement strand
GGAATCATCAAATAGTGCAATGTAGTTTCTTTAAGACCATACCAATACCGTTTTTGACGGAATTTAGGTAATAGTCTGTCCCCTCGATTCCAAAGAGCACCTGCAAATCGGAAGATAAAGGAGAATGTTAAGATAACACCCGCAATGAAATGGATACGGCGCATGGTTTCCATAGAGAACCAGCCATCAATAGCAAAAGTTGGTTCTGGATTACCTGTAATAGCCGCAAAGCCCGGATCGCCAATATATAGACCAGTCCAGAATAAAGCCGTTACACTAAGCACCATAGTCCAGTGGAATATGCGCAGCCATAAACTAAAAACGACATACGCCTTTTTGTCAGTATGTATTAACATAAGCCCACCACCCTTTATTTACACAATGCATCTGTATTGACGGAAACAATTTTTTCGCCTTTTTTATTGTATAAATGGGTTGCACATGCGAGACATGGGTCAAAGGAATGAATTACCTTCAAGATTTCAAGTGGTTTATCTGCGATTTTTACATGTGTATCAATCATGGCGTCTTCGTAGGCACCATGTTCATTTGCTGCAGTCTTAGGACATGCGTTCCATGTAGATGGTACGATACATTGGTAATTTGCAGAGCGACCATCTTTGATATGAATCCAGTGACCCAAACCACCACGAGGTGCATCTACAAGACCAACACCTTTTGCGTCTTTATCCCATGTATTCGGCTCGAATTTAGTCATATCTGCCACTGTAGTATCACCATTTTTAATGTTTTCTACAAGTTTATCGAAGTAATATTGGCTGATATTAGACGCAACTTGTGCATCAAGACCACGACAAGCTGTACGGCCAACCATAGTTGTCATCCATACGTGAGCAGGCACCCCAAGTACTTGAGATACTGTATCGATTTGACGAACAATCATGGATTCTGCCCAAGTTGGATCTTTAATGATACCTTGTTTTACTTTTGTATATACAACGATATATTTAGCTAATGGGCCAACTTCAGCAGTTTTACCTTTGAATGTTGGGGATTTAATCCAAGAATATTTTTTATCTTCATCAAGGAATTCCCATTTTTCTTTTGTACCAGATTTAGGACCTGTAAACTTAGGATCTGTTACACCTTCAAGTGGATGAAGTGTATTAGTACCATTTGGATATGTAAACCAAGAATGTTCAACTTCTTCACTGAGGTATTGTGGATCCATGAAATCTTTGCCTTCTAGTGGAATGAATGTAGCCTTATCTACACCTAAAGCAAAGTTTTCTACAACGCCATTAGAGCGAACGATACATTTTTTATGGTAATCACCATTAGAAATACCTGTATAAGTATCGTCTGGATAATCACCATAAGACATAACACGTTTCTTCGCAAGGCCACCGCCATCAATCATGCCTTTTTCAACATAGATTTTCCCAATAGCAAGTAAATCAGGCAAGTAGAAGTTACTTACCAAATCTTTAGCCAACGCAATAGATTGTTCTACCGCAGCAAGACGTTGTGTATTGATAGGTGCATTCATATCATTCATAGAAATAGAACATGGCATGCCACCTACAATATAGTGTGGATGAGGGTTTTTACCGCCAAATACAACGTGAGGAATTACGATATCACGTTGACGATCAAGAATATTCAAATAATGGGATACAGCCATCAAATGAACCTCTGGCGGCAACACATTGTAATCAGGATGATCCCACCATTGAGCAGAGAAAATACCCAATTGACCGGACTCTACGATTTTCTTAACCTTTTGTTGTACAGCTGTGAAATAAGCAGCAGTCGCTTTAGGGAACTCTTTAGGATATGCAGAATCTTTAGATGCAGTTTCAGCTGGTGCCAAGCCACTTACATTATAAGTTGCTAATACATCATTTTGTAACTGTGCTGTTTTAGCTGGATCTGCACTTAGAGCTGCTACAGGACTAACCCAGTCAAGAGCATGTAAGTGATAGAAATGTACAATATGGTCATGTACATCTAAAGAGCTATGCATGATATTACGAATGTAATTAGCATTTTTAGGAATAGTAATACCAAGTGCATCCTCTACAGCACGTAATGCTGCCAAAGCATGTGTTGTAGTACATACGCCACAAATACGTTGTACGAAAGCCCAAAGGTCACGAGGGTCGCGATCTTTAGCAACAAGTTCGATACCACGCCAAGCAGTACCAGAAGACAACGCATCCTCTACTTTACCACTCGCTTCATCAACTTTTATTTCTACCCGTAAATGACCTTCAATACGGGAAATCGGATCTACTACTACGCGTTTCATTAGTGACCTCCTCCATTATTATGTTTCTTTTCATCCCATAAGCCTTGTTCTTTTAAGCGTTTTTCTTCTTGAATATCAAGAATTTTATTACGCGTAAGAGTTGCAGCACCATGAACGATAACTGCTGCAGTGGCACCAACAGCCGCTACTGTACCAATTGTATCAGCAGTTGTGATGGTATTAGCCAATGGAATATCTGGTAAACGTTTATAGAATACGTCATTATCCCAGAAGCCCTTTTCAGAGCAACCAATACAGCCGTGACCGGATTGAATTGGATAAGACAAACCATTCCACCAACGTAAGTTACCACAAGAATTATATGTTTGAGGTCCACGACAACCTACTTTATACAAGCACCAACCAGATTTAGATGCATCATCGTCGAATTTTTCAACGAAGAGACCAGAGTCAAAGAAGGCACGGCGGTAGCATGTGTCGTGAATACGATTGCCATAAAATTGTTTAGGACGGCCTTGCGAATCAAGAGGTGGAATTTGACCAAATAATGCATAATGCATGATTACACCAGTCATAACCTCTGGAATTGGGGGACAGCCAGGAACTTTGATAATAGGTTTACCAGATACAACGGAAGATACAGATACTGTATTTGTTGGATTTGGTTTAGCCGCTTGAATACCGCCCCAAGCTGCGCAGGAACCATACTCAATGATTGCTGCTGCACCTTTAGCAGCTTCTAATAAGGATTCTTTAAATGTGCGACCACCTACTGTACAGTAAACACCATCTTCATCAAGTGGTACACCGCCTTCAACAGCTAAGATGTATTTGCCCGCTTTTTCTTTGATGATCTTCTCTAAATGCTCCTCTAATGGCGCACCAGATGCAGCCGCCAAAGTATCATTATACTCAAGAGAAATCATGTTTAAAATTACATCAGATGTAAACGGAGAAGATGAACGAATGAATGATTCACTACAACCAGTACATTCATGACCATGTAGCCAAATTACCGTAGGTAATTCAGTTGTCTCAGCTGCCTTAACTACGGTATCCAACATCGTTGGTGGCAAACCAAGAATAGCGGTGAGTGCTACACAGGATTTCATAAATGTGCGTCGACTCAAACGGCGCTCTTGGAAGAGTGTCCATAAACTGTTTATACGATTCTTCACGGAATATAGCCTCCTTACAACAACTTTGCGCAATATAT
>URQX01000149.1 GCA_900550175.1 uncultured Veillonella sp. | reverse complement strand
ATATGTTCAATCATATGATTGATTACCTATCATTGTTCAGTTTTCAAAGATCTGTTTCGTTAGTTTGTTGCCCTAACGACTTGTATAAGTATATCAGCCAAGTCTTAAATCGTCAACCTCTTTTTTCAAAGTTTTTTCAATTTATTTTTAACTGATTTTATACATACAATCATAACCAAATTCTCTAAGAATAGAGATAGAAAACTCACAAACCGAAGTTTGTGAGTTTTAATTTGGTGACTCACCCGCGACTCGAACGCGGGACACCCTGATTAAAAGTCAGGTGCTCTGCCAACTGAGCTAGTGAGTCATGTTGGCAGGGGTGGCTGGGATCGAACCAGCGCATAACGGAGTCAAAGTCCGTTGCCTTACCACTTGGCGACACCCCTACAGTGATTATGATGTGTAGGTTATGGGGTGAGTAGTGGGGATCGAACCCACGCGTAACGGAGCCACAATCCGCCGTGTTAACCGCTTCACCATACCCACCACCTTGTAGGTATCGAAGACGTTGTCTTCGTAACAAAGAGAATTATATATGTTCTAGAGATTTGTGTCAACACCTTTTTTTAATTTCATTTAACTTTTACAATCAAACTAAAAAAGTGTGTTATCCCTAATATAAACTCTTTCTCCTCAGAAAAATAAGGAAGCACATTCATAAGTCATCCCTTACGAACGGTGCTCCCCTATTATACATATTATTTACTTAGTTGGCAAATAGTTTTTTACAAAATTTGGCAAAGCAAAGGCAGCCTTTTGAATTTCTGCATTATAGTACTTAGTTTCAAAGTTTTGTTCACGATTTGGAGTCCATGTTAATGGATCATATGTTTTGGAACCCAACGTGAAGCAATGCATGCCTGCTGGGTAAATTGGAATAAATGCAGTATATAAACGTGCAATTGGGAAGTGATTATTTACATACCCAAATACTTTCTCTACGAGCGGTTGATGCAACATAGGAGATTCTGTTTGTTGTACAAACAAGCCGTCTTTTTTAAGAGCTTTCAAGGTATTCTTATAGAACTCTTCAGTGAATAGACCTTCACCTGGACCAATTGGATCAGAGCAGTCTACTATAATTACATCATAGTAATCTTCTGCTTCTGCCATAAATCCGATGCCATCACCAATTTTTACAGTTAATTTAGGATGGTTTTCAATCATAGCCTTAGCAATAGTTGGTAAGTATTGTTTAGCTAACTCTACAACTTTGCCATCGATTTCAACCATTGTTACTTCTTTTACACAATCATGACGTACACATTCTCTAGCTACGCCACCATCACCACCACCGATGATTAATACACGTTCAGGATTTGGATGTAAAAACAATGGAACATGACTCATCATTTCATGATATATAAACTCTTCACGTTCGGACGTTTGGAATACACCATCTAATGCGAGCATTGTACCGTACTCTTTAGATTTAAATACTTCAATTTTTTGGAACTCAGATTCACCAGAGTATAATACTTCTTCCGCTTCAGCGCTAAGACGTAAATGAGGAGTTTGTTCCTCTGTAATCCATTGACTCATGTAGTACCTCCTACTTTTATACTACAATACGCACCGCAGATGATTGCGATGCGTATGTATATTACTTTAATTACTCTATTACTTAACCTTTACGGCTAATATAACAGAAACCGCCACCTAAAATGGTATCTTTCATCCAATTTGCTAATGAAAAATCACGGATTTCACCTTCATCAAAGATGCCACAGCGAATATCATCGCCATCCATAAAAATCTTATGAATCGGAACCCAATGCCATGTATAAAGAGCCTTTTCCTTGCCCTTATGACGATTCAAAAACGCCACAGGCACATCTTGTGCCAATGCATCATGAATAAACTGAGCTGCTGCCTCCACCTCTACACGAGAAGCACAGAAAGGAGATACATTTAACATATGTACATCATATGACAAACCTTCGTCTTCCAATAAACGAACAAGGCCTCGTTCCATCCATTGCGTTTTATAAACACCACCACCGAAGCGCGGCTTTACATATTTCCAAACTAAGTTCATCCGTTCTAAAGCAAGCCTTTGATCGGATGTGGTTTCTAAATCTAATAAGCCATCCCTAAATAGCGAATAGCCCAAAACTTGTGATGCCGATGTAGGACCACAACCTGACAAGCGTTGCCACTCATCAGTGAACCACTCTTGGTCATACCCATATGATGTCTTTCCGTCTACATCAATATATAGCCATTCCGGATGTTTAATAGATACATCATTCATGAGATTAACCTTCGATTACTTCAACAGTTTCCATGATGGCACCTTGGTGGATACCATCAACTACATCCATACCTTCAATTACTTTACCAAATACAGTGTGTACACCATCCAAGTGAGGTTGTGGTTCGTATACGATAAAGAATTGGCTACCGCCAGTATTAGGACCACGGTGAGCCATAGACAATGCACCACGTTCATGTTTATGTGGGTTGCCAATCAATTCATCTTTAATTGTGTAGCCAGGACCACCTGTACCATTGCCATTAGGGCAACCGCCTTGAGCTACGAAGCCAGGGATTACACGGTGGAAACGAAGGCCATTATAGAAACCTTTGTTGATCAAATCAATAAAATTTTGTACTGTGCCAGGAGCTTCTTTATCAAATAATTCAATTACGATATCGCCGCCGTCAGCCATATGGATTTTTGCTTTTTTCATTGTTCAGGTACCTCCAAAATTGTACGCAACACATGTGCTGCTAATATAAAACCTGCCACTGGTGGCACAAAACTACATGTACCAGGGCTTGTTGCTTCGCCGCGGAACTGTGGTTTTGTCGGTTTTTCTGTAGAAAATAAAACTAATTGTTTTTTGATGCCCCGTTTTTTCAGCTCCCGGCGCATAACGCGCGCAAGAGGACATGTATGAGACTTATTGATATCAGCAATCATAAGTTTTTCAGGGTAAAAGCGATTACCGCCGCCCATACAAGAAATAACAGGGATACTTTCACGTTGACAAACCTCAATAATATTAAGTTTCGCCGTTACCATATCGATGGCATCAATCACATAATCAACGTTCAAACTTTGAATAAATCCAGGATAGTTTTCCTCAGTATACATAATATCATGAGTTTCTATCACTACATCGGGATTAATGAAAAGAGCTCGCGCTTTTGCGACCTCTACCTTACGGGCTCCAATTGTGTCGTGAGTCGTAATCATTTGGCGGTTTAAGTTACTAGGTGCAATTGAGTCCCCATCAATTAAAACGATGCGTCCCACACCAGCTCGAACTAGTGCCTCAAGGGCACCACCACCAACACCGCCAACACCAAATAGAGCCACCGATGTATTCTTTAAGGTTTGAATTTTATCAGGACCAACTAGCCACTCTAAACGAGTTAACATATATTCCATTAGTATTTACCTGCTGGAATGATTTCTGTCCAATACCCGTCTGGATCGGCAATAAAGTAAATCCCCATATCAGCATTTTCGTAAGCTAC
>URQX01000148.1 GCA_900550175.1 uncultured Veillonella sp. | reverse complement strand
ATTATCCATACTGCACCATATAGTATTACTATAATTATTTAAATTAATAATTCTAACCCATTTATTATAACATTTTTGGGCAAAAAAAATAGCACCTCTAAAGGTGCAATAAAGTTGGTGCGGGAGAAGGGACTTGAACCCCCACGCCGTAAGGCGCCAGATCCTAAGTCTGGTGCGTCTGCCAATTCCGCCACTCCCGCGTCTCAACTGAAATAATAATATCATGTATAGAATTTAACGTCAATCATTTTTTTTAGAATTAACTTAAATTTCATGTATCCTCTAAAAATAAAAAGAGACTGACCCAGAATCCGAACTACTAGAACCCTGGGTCAGCCTCTTTTTTAGGATGATGATGAATAAATGCATGCCCTACATTTACCATAAAATATATTAACAGTCATAACACATGTCATGCTGGTAATACCAAAAGGTATTATTCACCACGACCATGCAATCGACATTAAGGTCTTATGAATACAATCTATATCATATATGATATAAATCGTATAGAACTAAAAAATCCTTTTTACGGGTACGTAAAAAGGAGCTACTAACTTCTCCTCCCTATCTCTCGTAGGTCAAATGGTGAATGTTGAATAGGCAGTTCTCCTGACTCGGCGTCATCGCTTATCTAGCCTTCCCAGTTTCCCAGTGACTTAATTTAGACTCGCTCGACCATACAGTGGCGGGACCGTGCTGGCATTTAACCAGCTTCTCTATTATGCTTTTCAGCACCTATTCCCAAATATGATGTTTTCTATGAGTTAATATTAACACCACTATCGTATTAAGTCAAATTATTTTTGTAAATTTATTAGTTCATCTTTTATTCATCTATTGCCTTATATTATATTTTTAATTACAATATAATAGTATCAATTAATAGGAGGAATCTATGTATATCGGAGATTTCATTAAGGAATATCGCGAATCTAACGGTGTGTCCATCGAGGACTTTGCGACAAAAGCAAGCTTAACAGTTACGGAGATTGAAGCATTAGAAAGAAACGTACAAGAAGATGGTACTGTAGTACCCGTTGCAATGCGCCAGATTAAAGGTATCGCGGCGGCAATGAATGTACCAATGCCTATAGTAATGGCTCAGATTCCTTCTGATCAAGAATTAGTTGTCCATGTTGTAGCTGAATCCGATCAGCCACATGCAAAGTAATAAGGAGTATAAATGAAGCGTAGTTTATTAATTGCAACAGCTTTCACTATTTTAAGTATCCTCCCCTCTCAAGCAGTTAATATTGCTGATTTAGAAAATGCTCGAGGATACGCCTATCTATATCGTATGAATGGTCAAAATTATTACGCCGAACAACGCGTTAATGTTATAGCTGGTGAAGGTAATAAATTTGAAATTATAGCTCGCACATATAGTCATCAAGGTGCTCAATATTATATGACGGAGTATATAAATCATTATTACTTTGATCAAGATACTGACACCATTCAGTGGGTCCAAGAACAACGTAATATTATTGATGCCCGTACAGGTAGAGTATTACGTGAAGAAAAACGACCTAAAGCTAAATTAATCACCTTAAAACCAGATACATATGGTTATATGCAAGCTATCTACTGGAGAGATCTTGCTGTAGCAGCAGGGCAGTTAAAATAAGAGTACAGTTACATTTAAAGTACAGTTAGATGTAAAGAAGTTAAATAAAAAGCCTCTACACGATTATGTGTAGAGGCTTTTTATTAGGATACTCATTTTGAGCAAATAAAAAAGCATCACATTACTGTGATGCTTTCATTTGGTGACCCAGAAGGGATTCGAACCCCTGGCCTTTTGATTCGTAGTCAAACGCTCTATCCAGCTGAGCTACTGAGTCATGTACTTGGTACTCATTTATATTAACATAATGTTTACATCTATGCAAGCATTTTTTTAATATTTTTTGAGTAATTTCATGGACATGCGGTCCGAAGACCGCACCCATAATTTGGCAGGGGCAGTAGGACTTGAACCCACAACCAACGGTTTTGGAGACCGCTACTCTACCAATTGAGCTATACCCCTATGTTAATCAAGCATTGCTTGATACTTGATTAGTTTAACAAAAATTAGAGGCTATGTCAAGAAAGAAAGCAAAGCAAAATAATGAAATAATAGTGAATTAAAAGGAAAAAGAGCCCTTTACGAAGGGCTCTTATGTCTACCTAACTTTTACCTTTATATATACGGGAGATGGTATATATAATTAGAGAGTTTTGTATATGTATTGTTTTGTTTATACACAGGGAGAGTATTGTTGTGTATTTAAGTGTTGTTTTATGTGTTGTATTGTTTTGTGTTGTGTTGTTTGTATTATTTGTAAAAGGGACAGGTAAAAGTTATTTGCAGTAGACCTCCATTCCTTAGTTGATCTCAATCAACTATTGCTAGTATATAGATTATATGTGAAAACATAGTGAAAATTAAATGAGATATAAATGAAACGAGTAAATTTTGGTACATAATTAAAACTTAGAAAGATAGGTATAAAAGCAGTATTTACCTATATTTATAGCCTTATATGTAAATTTTAGATAAAACTATGCATGAATAGAATATGTAGTAGATAGTGATTATTGGAATTTATAAGTAAAGAAATATTAATTATATAATAATAGTTAATAAGATAATTAGATTAAAGACTATCTTATATCATGATTTAAGAAAATCGTAAAACATAAACTATTATGTATAGCTATAGTAGTAAACAGAGTAAAATTAGGGCTATATGGTAGATATTAGATAATTAAGAGGTAACTATCCATTGAATAATATAGTGGTGATTTAGGGATAAATATTTAAAGATAGATATAAACAATATTTCCCTTCTCTGCTTTGCAGCTCGGTAAATCTTACGTTCGGAAGAAAACGATGCAGTGAATCTGTCGTCGTTTAGTCCTTATTACTTTTAACTTGCCCTGCTCACCAGGTACCCTGAGAGGATAGGTTTACATGTATTTGGAGCTACTCAACTAATGTACGCTTCGGTAACATTGGCACATTGTGCCGCGTTACCGTATAGATATAGTTTGCCTCCTACCATTAGGCGCGACTTCCTATCACACTCGCCCATGGCAGTAGTTAAGACTATGATCTAAATTAAAATATATACCTTAAGGGCTTCGTCGAACCTGATGCAATGGACGTATGCGTCGCTTAGGTCTAATTACTGTACGGTGGCCCTACTTGCTTCCTCACTGTGGATTTCCCTTCTCTGCTTCGCAGCTCGGTAAATCTTACGTTCGGAAGAAAGTGATGCAGTGAATCTGTCGTCGTTTCACTCCTCCATCTTCTACTGCCCTACTTTTCCCAGCTCCGTCCCATAGATTATTATCCATAGATAATACTTGTACAACCTTGGCTGAAGACGGCTCTAGTAGGCTTAGCTAGTCGAAGACTAGCAAAAAGAAAAAGGCCTACCTTTAGGTAGACCTTTTTCTTTTAGTCAATCAGCGGCTTCCTATCCTCCCAGGCCGTCTCCAGCCAAGTACTTTCGGCGTT
>URQX01000147.1 GCA_900550175.1 uncultured Veillonella sp. | reverse complement strand
ATTATGTTGATACATGTAAATTTAATCCTTGTTATCATGAACATGAACCTATTTGTGGCATAAAAGATGCTTTAGAGGCTGGCCATATTCATCAAGGACGATATGATGCATATATGTCTATACGTAATGACATAGAAAGTCAACGAAAGAGGTTTTAAAATGATTAAAATAGCACCATCTATGCTCTCGGCAAACTTTGCAACATTAAGCGAAGAAATAAAATCCATTGAATTAGCAGGAGCGGACTTATTGCATATTGATATTATGGATGGTCATTTCGTACCAAACTTAACTTTTGGTGCACCTATAGTAAAAGCAATCCGTCCTTATACACAACTTCCATTTGATGTTCATTTAATGGTTACAAATCCTGGTGATTACGTAGAAGAGTTTGCAAAGATTGGTGTAGAGTATTTTACATTCCATCAAGAAACAGTACCTCATATGCATCGTTTGATCCAACATATTAAACAATGTGGTATGAAAGCAGGGGTATCACTTAATCCAGGTACACCAGTATCTTTATTGGAGGATGTAGCAGCTGATCTTGATATGATTTTAATTATGTCCGTAAATCCTGGCTTTGGTGGTCAATCCTTTATTCCAAATGCTATTAAAAAAGTTAAACAAGCTAAAATGCTATTAGAAGAAGTGGATAACACAACTGCAGTTATTGAAGTTGATGGTGGTATTAATGATATTACTTGTGTACCTATTAAACGAGCAGGTGCTACAATTCTAGTTGCTGGTTCTGCTGTGTTTTGTGCTGATGATCGAGCACAAATGATTGAGGCTATTCGAAATAACTAGTTATTATAATAATTGTTACATTATTATATTGTCTTTGTAATATCTGTTTTCTTTAACGGTATTACATGTAAAAAGTATTAACTTTTAAAAAGCAATATTATAATCAAATATAAGGAGTGAGGAATTCTGAATAAATCCTCACTCCTTGCTTGCTTTTAGTATAATTTTTTGGTAAAATTACCAAGTATGAAAAATATGCACGTCGGTGGACTTCGGTACTGTGCCTAATTTTGGGTGACCCGAAGGATGAAGCGGCGGAGGTTAATTAACAGGAGGTGCCACAATGGCAGTTGTATCAATGAAACAATTATTAGAGGCTGGTGTACACTTTGGTCATCAGACTAGAAGATGGAACCCTAAAATGGCGAAATTCATCTTCACTGAACGCAATGGTATTTATATCATTGACTTGTCTAAAACAGTTAAAAAAGTAGAAGAAGCTTACAATTTCTTACGTGAAGTTGCTTCCCAAGGCGAAGTGATCTTGTTCGTAGGTACTAAAAAACAAGCTCAAGAAGCTATTAAAGAAGAAGCTATCCGCGCTAACATGTTCTTCGTTAACGAACGTTGGTTGGGCGGTATGTTGACTAACTTCAAAACAATTGAAACTCGTATTAAACGTTTAAAACAATTGGAAGCTATGGCAGAAGATGGTACTTTCGAAGTATTGCCTAAAAAAGAAGTTATCGGTCTTCGTCATGAAATGGAAAAATTGGAAAAATACCTTGGCGGTATCAAAGATATGCCTAAAATGCCAGGTGCTCTTTTCGTAGTTGATCCTAAAAAAGAAAAGATCGCTATTGCAGAAGCTAAAAAATTGGGTATTCCAGTTGTTGCAACAGTTGACACTAACTGCGACCCTGATGAAGTTGAATTCCCAATCCCAGCAAATGATGACGCTATCCGCGCTGTAAAATTATTGGCTGGTAAAATGGCAGACGCTGTTCTTGAAGGTCGTCAAGGCGAATCTTTAGACGGTGCTGAAGCTGCAGAATAATTCTGTTAAGCTACTTAATCATTTCTGATTAGCATTTGAAAGATAAATCTATAACATATATAATTAGGGTAAGGACTATATCCTTACCTTAATTAGTACTAGGAGGAACAAAATAATGGCAATTACTGCTGCTTTGGTAAAAGAATTGCGCGACATGACTGGCGCAGGTATGATGGACGCTAAAAAAGCATTGGTTGAAACTGACGGTAATATCGAAAAAGCGGTTGACCTTCTTCGTGAAAAAGGTTTGGCTGCTGCAGCTAAAAAAGCTGGTCGTATCGCAGCTGAAGGTGTAGTACAATCTTACATCCACGCTGGTGGCCGTATCGGTGTATTGGTAGAAGTTAACTGCGAAACTGACTTCGTTGCTAAAACTGATGATTTCCAAAACTTGGCACGCGATATCGCTATGCAAATCGCAGCTGTAAACCCTACATACTTGAACCGTGAAGAAGTTCCTGCTGAAGTAATCGAACACGAAAAACAAGTATTGTTGGAACAAGCTAAAGTAGAAGCTGAAGAAGACGTAAAAGCTGGCCGTAAACCAAAACCTGAAGCTGTTTTGGAAAAAATGGTTGCTGGTCGTATTGAAAAATTCTATAAAGAAAACTGCCTATTAGAACAAGTATTCATTAAAGATGGTGACAAAACTGTTACAGATATCATTAATGAAAATATTGCAAAAATCGGTGAAAACATCAACGTACGTCGTTTTGTTCGCTACGGTTTGGGCGAAGGCATTGAAAAACGCCAAGATGACTTCGTAGCTGAAGTAATGGCATCTGTTGGTAAATAATTAAGAAATAATAAGAGAACACCGTACAGTGTTCTCTTATTTTGCAATAGAGGAGTAAACACATGGCAAAGAGAAACTTTAGACGTATTGTTTTGAAGTTAAGTGGTGAAGCATTAGCGGGTGAACAAGGTTTTGGTATTAACCCTGATGTTGTTGAAGAATTTGCAAAAGAAATTGCTGCTTTATCAAAATCCACTGATTTAGAAATCGCAATTGTTGTTGGTGGCGGTAACTTGTGGAGAGGCTTAGCTGGAAGTAACCAAGGTATGGATCGTGCTACAGCTGACTATATGGGTATGCTAGCAACAGTAATGAACTCCTTAGCATTGCAAGATGCATTAGAACAAGCAGGCGTAGATACTCGCGTTCAAACTGCTATCGAAATGCAAGAAATTGCAGAACCTTATATTCGTCGTCGTGCAATTCGTCACTTAGAGAAAAAACGTATCGTAATCTTCGGTGCTGGTCTAGGCAAACCATATTTCTCTACAGATACAACAGCTGCATTGAGAGCTGCTGAAATTGAAGCAGATGCAATTTTGATGGCGAAGAAGTTTGCTGACGGTGTATATGATTCCGATCCTAAGACGAATCCGAATGCCGTTAAATTTGATGAATTAACATATAATGATATCATCACTAAAGAATTAAAGGTTATGGATGCAACATCCACTACTTTATGTAAAGATAATAATATCCCTATTATTGTATTTAGCATGGACATTCCTGGTAACATTACTAAAGCCGCTAAAGGTGAAGAAATTGGTACCATTGTTCGAGGAGAATAATTCAAATGGAAATTAAAGAATTGTTACAACAAGCAGAAGACCGCATGAATAAGTCTATTGAGGCTTTAAAACATGAATTCGCATCTATTCGTACAGGCCGTGCTAGTGTAGCATTGCTTGATAA
>URQX01000146.1 GCA_900550175.1 uncultured Veillonella sp. | reverse complement strand
AGTGCGTAAATAAGTGTGTGGAGGATAATAGTATGAATTACCTACTGGATCTGATTTTGATTCCTATGCAGGTAATAATCGTAATTTATACGGTTTATTATTTTGTACTCGCCGTAATCGGTATGTGGCGGTCTAGAGTACATAAAAACTATACCCCAAAAAATTCCTTTGCTATTGTTGTGTGTGCTCATAATGAGGAAGCTGTAGTCGGTGAATTAGTAAAGAATTTACGAAGTCTAGATTATCCAGATGAGCTGTACGATATCTTTGTTGTAGCTGATAACTGTACAGATAAGACTGCTGAGGTAGCAAGAGCTGCCGGTGCTAATGTACATGAACGATTCAATAAAGAAGAAGTAGGTAAAGGCTATGCAATGGGGTGGATGTTTGATCGCGTGGAACAAATGGATCGTAAATATGATGCATTTCTTATCTTTGACGCTGATAATTTAGTACATCCACAATTCATGTTAGAAATGAATGATCATCTTGAAAAAGGTGAATCTGTTATTCAAGGTTACTTAAACTCTAAAAATCCTACAGATTCATGGGTGGCAGGTACATTCTCTATCGCCTTTTGGATGGTTAATCACATGTGGCATTTGGCAAAATACCGTATTGGTTTATCTACAGCCTTAGGCGGTACTGGTATGTGTATACGTACATCTATCATCCGTGAATATGGTTGGGATTGTAATAGCTTAACTGAGGATATGGAATTCTCCATGAAATTATTAACTCATGGTATTCGTACATGTTGGGCTCATGATGCTATCGTTTATGATGAAAAGGTTACGACCATGATGGCATCTTGTAAGCAACGTTTACGTTGGGCGCAAGGTCAATTTGACTGTGCAGGCCGATATATTCCAAAGTTATTTGCTACAGGCATTAAAACTGGCAATATTATGATTTTGGATGGTATATTCCAAGTGAGTCAACCATATTTCCTATTGTTGACCACCGTATACTTAGTACTGTCTTATATCAATGCATATACACCGATCTATACAAATATTTTGTATCAAATTTTACCTATGTCTGTATGGACTATCATCGGTGTTGGCCAGTATTTATTCCCATTAATCGTGTTGTTGAAAATTAAGGTACCACCAAAGATTTGGTTCTACTATTTACTATATCCATTATTTGTATACTCATGGATCCCTGTAAATATATTGGGGTGGTTCCGCCGTCATAACAAGGTATGGTCTCATACAGTACATACAAGAGCTGTTGGTTTACATGACGTTAAATTAACACGTATGGGTAATATGAATAAGAATAAAAAATAGAATCTATAGGAGTGACTATGCATATTTTAATGTGTAATGACGATGGTATTTTAGCAGATGGTTTACGCCATCTTGCATCGTACTTAAGTCAATATTATCGAATTACCGTTGTAGCACCTGCAAATGAACAAAGTGCGAAATCCCATGCATTGACGACTGAGATTCCTTTAAAATTAGATGCGTACAATGGCGAGGATGAAAGTCCTCGCCTTTATGCTCTTACGGGAACTCCTTCTGATTGCATGAAGTTTGGTCTTAGCTATTTATTGAGTGATGATATGCCTGATCTTGTGATTTCAGGTATTAATCATGGCTTTAATTTGGGCTCAGATGTACTTTATTCTGGTACAGTGTCCGCGGCTATGGAAAGTTGCTTTTACGGCATTCCAGGCTTAGCATTATCTGTTGAACGGTATACTTCTGAACGAGGGGATGAAATGCATCCTTTTATACATGAATTAATTGAAAGGATTTATATTAAAGGTCAATTTGATGGTTTATTAAATGTAAACTTTCCATTGCGTGGGAGTTGTGATTGGAACCATTTTAAAATGGTTAGTCAAGGTTTACAAACTTATAGCAATATTATCGATGCTCGTATTAACTCACGAGGTCAAGATTATTATTGGCTAGCAGGCGAGCTTGATTATGGTGCTGAAAGTGTTCCTACCGATGTGGAGTACGCTCGTAAGGGCTTTATAACAGGGGTAGCACTTACGTGGAAGCAGCAATGTGATATCGGTATGGAATCGGTTAAAAATATTTTAGATAAAATATAAAAAATGTGTTGACATTGTTTTGGGATATCTGTATAATAACAAATGTTCCGAGACGCCGGAGTGGCGGAATGGCAGACGCACTTGACTCAAAATCAAGCGGGTAACACCGTGTGGGTTCAAGTCCCACCTCCGGCACCAATTTTAGGCGGTAAGACTTTTGTCTTACCGCCTATTTTTTATATGTTTATAATTCCGAATTAATATACACTTGTATACACTTTGTTCACTTGAGGTGATAGTATGGATCAAGGAATAATTGATTATATTGCTAATATTTTTGATATACCAAAATTAGCGCAACCTGTAACTGCAGTTCAAATGCCATTACCATTAACACGATTAGCTGAAATTCCCCTAGATAGTTCTGTTAATCAGTGCCAAGGCTTTTGTTATAACTCCAAAAAGGATGTATTTGTTCTTGCTTGTATAAATTCAGATAATACAAAACAAATTATATATGAAATAAATCCCACAACTCTGCAAGTAGTTGCTAAGTATGAGTATAGTCACAAACGTTTATTGGGCCATATGAATACGTTGACCTATAATCCGAATAATAATCGGTACTATACGACTAATGCTGTCGTAGATGGTTATATCGTTACACCTATTGAAGCTAATAGTATGATTGTTGAAGCACCTATTAAATTGAATGAAAAGGTATTCAATTTTGCCTTTGATAAAGAGCGCAACGAATATGTATCGATTGTGCCTTTAACAAATTCTCATCGTACTATTAACTACTATGATTCTAGTTTTAATAAAATAAAAACTTATAAGATTGATGCAGAGCATACCGATTTAAATAATAATGGTGCCTACGCTGCTAATGGTAATACTATTTTTACAACCTTAACGACCTTCGTTTTCGTCGATGATGAAGGAGTAGTAAAGAATATAAGCCCTTATACTTCAGGAATGGAAGTAGAGGATATGGATTACCGTAATGGTCAGATGTACGTGGCGGTTAATCGTAAAGGTAAGGTAGAAATTTATAGCCTAGCTACATTGCCATTCTCTGCAAATGCCTAGATTTTATCTATGTTTTTATCCACTTTAAGAGTGTATAATATAAATGTTAAGGTAATTTAGGAGCTATTATGAAATTAGGGAATGATATTATTGAAATTGACCGCATTCGTCAAGCTATAGAGAAATCTCAATCATTTCGTGAACGTGTGTATACACCTCATGAGATTGATTACTGTGAAAGCCGTAAGAAGGGGCGTTACGAGTCGTATGCTGGTATATATGCCGCTAAAGAGGCTTTTATTAAAGCCTTAGGTACGGGGATGCGTCATGGATCGTGGCAAGATATAGAAATAGGTCACAATGAATTGGGGGCGCCCTTAATTCGGCTACAAGATACTTTCAAAGATATCTATGAAACTGTAGGTTATACAGATATACATGTGTCCATTAGCCATTGCAGAGAATATGCAATGAGCACGGTTATACTTGAAGGAGCATAAGATGCAAATATTAACAACTGAAGATGCTCGATATATAGA
>URQX01000145.1 GCA_900550175.1 uncultured Veillonella sp. | reverse complement strand
CAATGCCGCCTGTCAATTCATGATAGGTGGCATTTTCATATCCTAAAGATTTCCAAATTTCTAGAATCTCACTTTGATGAGGATATCTACGTAAGGATTCTGGTAACCATGCATAAGAAGAGTTATCCTTACTCAATTTACCTATAATAGGTAATATATAAGAGAAATAAAAATTGTATAACTGTTTAAAACCAATCATGCTAGGTTTCGCGAGTTCTAACACAACTACTTTCCCACCTGGTTTTACTACACGTTGCATTTCAGACAATACTTGTTTAATATCTGGTACATTACGCATTGCAAAACCGCTCATAGCCGCATCAAATGTATTATCTGCATACGGTAATGCCATTGCATCACCCTGAACAAGATTAACTTGATCTATTAAACCAGCATCTTCAATGCGTACACGCCCTTGATCAAGCATTTCGCTATTAAAGTCCAAAGCCTCTACTTTTAACGTTGGTTCTTGACGCAATGCTTCTTTTGTAAACACACAAGTGCCACAAGCTACATCAAGTATACGTTGATTTGGACCTATATTCATTGCTTTTACAGAAAATTTGCGCCAGAAATAATCCTGTCCAAAACTCAAGACTGTATTCATCAAATCATAATTCTTAGCAATATTAGAGAATACACCTTGCACAAATTCTTCTTTATCTGCATATGTTTTAAATTCTTTCGTATTCATTATGGTCCTTTCACTAATCAAGAACTATAGTCAAACTCTTTACTCGCATAGTATATCATACTATGCCCTCTATCAAAAGAATCCTATTATATATACTATATATAGTAATTATGTAATAAGCACATATTTAGTTAAAACCATATATTCACTACTGTTAAAATTAGTATATTACAAAATAAACATCGTTATCAATCACAGTAGATCTAATTTAACTATATATAAATGGCTATGATATTATCTATTGCCACCATCCTGTGTTCGTTGTATAATGACATATGTCCATGACGAAAAGATATCTTTTCCATGGTCTTTTATTAGTTTTTATTAAGTATTGGAGTGTACTATGAATCGATTTGTAAAATCAATCAATAGAGTCAGTCTAATCCAACAAATTATCATAGGTTTGATAATTGGTATTTTGACAGCTCTATACGTGCCAGAATTGGCAAATGAACTCTCTTTATTAGGCGTTCTATTTGTTGGTGCTTTAAAAGGGATTGCACCAATCCTCGTATTCTTCCTTGTAATTGCAGCCATCAGTAAACACCGTTCTGGTCAAAAAACAGGTATGGGCTCTGTAATTACGTTGTATTTATTAGGTACATTCCTTTCTGCAGCGCTTGCTGTAGTCGTAAGCTTTATGTTCCCTACTACATTACATCTTGCAGCTAGTGCAGCTGATGCAGCTCCACCACAAGGTATCGTAGAGGTAATGAAAACACTTTTAAAAAATATTGTTGATAACCCTGTGAAAGCCTTAATGACGGCTAACTATATCGGCATTTTAGGTTGGGCACTTATCATCGGTGGTGCGTTACGCCATGCACCAATGAATACTAAAGAAGTAATGGAGTCTATCGCTCAAGCTATTACAACTGTAGTAGGTTGGATCATTCGCTTTGCTCCTCTTGGTATCATGGGTCTTGTAGCTGACTCTATTGCAACTAATGGTATTGAAGCTTTAATTGGTTATTTCCAATTGCTCGTATTACTACTTGGTTCTATGATTTTCGTAGCATTAGTAGTAAACCCGCTTTTATCTTTTGTATACCTTCGTCGCAATCCATATCCATTGGTATTCAAATGTTTGCGTGAATCTGCTATCTATGCATTCTTTACTCGTAGCTCTGCAGCAAACATTCCTGTTAACCTTGATTTAGCAAAACGTTTAAAACTTAACCCTGATATGTATTCCGTATCCATTCCATTGGGTGCTACAATCAACATGGGTGGTGCAGCGATCACGATTACAATCATGACATTAGCTGCTGCTCATACACTTGGTATCATTGTAGATATTCCTACAGCAATCCTTTTATCTGTTATTGCTACTATCGGTGCTTGTGGCGCTTCTGGCGTTGCTGGTGGTTCTCTACTTCTAATCCCTCTTGCTTGTTCTTTATTTGGTATTTCCAATGATATTGCAATGCAAGTTGTTGGTGTAGGTTTCATCATTGGTGTTTTACAAGACTCCACTGAAACAGCACTTAACTCCAGTACAGATATTCTCTTCACAGCTACTGCAGATTATGCAAAACGTGGCTATCACGAAAACTGGAACTAACATCTAAAGGCGGTCCTTCGGGGCCGCTTTTTTATGTATGATATTAATTTAAAAGCAATCTTACTATACTACTCTTATTACTATTCAGTGTATAATATAAAGAACAAACTATAAGAATCAATATAGATATTTATTGTAACCATAAGTATTTAAGGTAACCCTAAGTATTTATATTGATCATAAGTATCTATTTAAATAACCCATAACTACATTGATTTTCTTCAATATGGTGTTATAATAGAGTTAATGATAATAACTATTAATTGATATAAATAGAAAGGAATCAACATGAAACAATACGATATTATTGTAGTGGGTACAGGCGGCGCAACCATCGTAGCTGACGCTGCGCAAAAAAAAGGCCTTAAAGTGGCCATCATAGAAAAAGGTAAATTTGGTGGTACATGCCTAACTCGCGGTTGTATTCCTACGAAGGTTATGGTTACAGCAGCTAATGCCATTCAAGAGGTAGAAGAGTTCAAAAAAATAGGCGTCAATGTTGGCGATGCAACTATGGATTGGGACACTGTAGCTAAACGTACATGGCATATGATTGACAAGTCTGCAGGCATTTATGATTATTACAATGCTTTTGAAAATGTAGATGTATATCGTGGCGCAGCTAGCTTTGTATCCGATAAGGTTATGAACATTCATCTCAACGATAGTTCTGGTACTGTAGAAATTACGGCCCCAACTATCATTCTCGGTACTGGTGGCTATAGCAACATTCCGAATGTACCTGGTCTAAAAGAGGCGGGCTTCCTTTCTAGTGAAAGCCTCTTTGGCGATAAATTTCCTAAACAGCCATACAAATCCCTTGCAGTACTCGGTGCAGGCCCTATCGGCGTAGAATTCGGTCACGTATTTGCTGTAGCTGGTACTGAAGTTACCATCATTCAACATAATGTACGCCTTGTACCTAAAGAAGACGCAGAGATGTCCGAACACCTTCTTCAGAACTACCGAGCTCGTGGTATTAATGTAATCTTAAACCAAGATACTGTTGAAATCCGTCAAGAGGACGGCCTTAAGGTAGTAGTAACAAAAAATCGTACTACTGGCGAAATCACAGAAACTAAGGTTGAAGAAATCCTCGTAGCTGCCGGTATCCGTCCTGCCGTGGAAGAATTGCACCTAGAAAATACTGGTATCGAAACTTTGCCAAAAGGCTGGATCAAAACAAACGAATTCCTTGAAACATCTGTGGATGGCATCTATGCATTAGGCGATGTAAACGGCGAGCCTGCATTCCGCCATCGTGCAAACTACGAAGCAGATATTATCGCCCACAACCTATACTTTGCTAAAAACGAAGAAGATTTCCGTTGGG
>URQX01000144.1 GCA_900550175.1 uncultured Veillonella sp. | reverse complement strand
AAGACTACTACATATACTATTAAATATAGGTATACATAAAGCCCCTTTTACATAGCAAAAGGGGCTTTATTACTGTAGTTTAGTATTTAATCTATTATAAAGTTAATAGTTATAATAGATAATTTAGCTCATATTTGTTTTTATTGAATACTTGCCATAGATAGGTAACAATATTCGTAGAAATGACCACGAAGTGCAATTAACTCTTCATAAGTTCCATCTTCTATAATTTGACCTTTATCCATAAATAAGATACGGTCCATTTGCTCTAATCCTTCCAACTGATGTGTAATGTATAAGCATGTTTTATCCTTTACATATTCCATCAAATCACGATGTAGAGCTTTTCTTGTTACTTGGTCTAAACCTTCTAATGGTTCATCCAATAAAACAATTTGTGGATTCCGCAAGAATAATCGAGCTAACGCAACTCTTTGACGTTCACCACCACTTAAACCATGACCACCACTACCAACTATCGTATTAAGACCAGCTGGCAATCTATCCACTACAGAGCGCAATGAAGCACGATCGATAGCACGCTCTAGATCAGCTGCGGAAGCATCCGGTCTTGCTAGTCGAATATTATCCTCAAAGGATGCATGGAAGATATACGTATCTTGCGTAATAGTGCCTAATGCATTACGCCATGTATCGATAGAAATATCCTTTAATTCTACGTCACCTACATGGATAGAACCACCATAATCATATAAACGCTCAAGCATATTAAATAATGTAGTCTTACCAGAGCCACTAGCGCCAACAATGGCAACCGATTGACCTTTTTTAATTTCTAATCTTAGGTGTTCATAAATACGACGCTCTTTAGTATAACCAAAGGATACATCGGTAAATGTGATTTCTCGATTAGCATTGAATGGTTTTGGTAATATTGGTTCTACCACAGACATCGGCTCATTGGCGAGTGCCATGAGACGACTTGTAGCCACCTTACTTTCAGCACCATGATGAACAGCTGCAATCATAGGTTGTAAGGCCTCAAACCATGCTTGTGTACCAATGGCAGCAACAGCTACCATAACGCTAGCCCAAGCGCCTGTCAAAGCATTATCCGCCAATATGGCAACGATAACAACTGTAATTTGTACACCACCTAAGAACAAGGTATTTCCTAAGTTCATACCACGCTCAATAATCCTCTTATTAGCATCCACAGTATGCATCATATGTTGAATACGATGATATACTAGATTTTCATTGCCATAGCTAACGACATCTTCTAGGCTATCCATAGTATCACTTAATAGTGATTTATACTCCCCTTGTTGAGGTCCAATCGCCATCAGTGATTGTTTATTATGCGCATATACAACAAAAGGCAACATCAAACCTAATACTAAGGCTGACAAAACTATAGGTGTAACTATACTACTATCAATCGTAGATACACCATAGGCAACTAAAACAGTTAGAGCAATGGCTGCTACAGGAGGAATTAGTGTACGTAAGTAGAAGAATTGTAATACCTCTATATCCCCCATTATACGGCCTAACATATCACCTGCACCAAAGCGTTTAAGAATAGCCGGTGCCAATGGTTCCAGATGAGCATAGAACCATACACGCAAACCATATAGTCCTTGGAATGCCATCCGATGAGAGGTATAGCGCTCAAAATAACGACATACAGCACGACTTACACCAAAGAATCGAACTCCAACGATGGCTAAGCTCAAATAGGTAAGCCCCGGTTGCAATGCTGCTGAGGCCAATAGCCAGGCAGATACAGTTAATAAGCCCACATTCATGAATACCGTTAAGAATGTAAAAATCAAAGCTAATACCAAAGACCACTTTGCAGGACTTAATACAGCAAATAATAAACGCCAACCTTCTAGCCCCATATTAGAAGTTAAAGCTTCAGTCTTATGTATTGTATCGCTTCCTATTACGTAAGCCTCTTTATTAGCTACAGCCATCAAATGATCTGGCTCATGTCTATCTTGAACACAAAATGATTGCTTTGTTTTCAACTGTTCTTCAATGGCAGAAGAAAACTCACCCAAGCCAGAATTAACAAGTTCTTTAAAATAGCCATCTACTGCAATGAGCTCCTCATAAGAACCTTGTTGAATAATGCGGCCAGTTTTCAATACGTATAGTGTAGAAGCCCAATGCATCGTTTGTAGACGATGTCCTATAATTATGACGATTTTATCTTCCATTAAACGCTGAATAGCGCTACTTATAATAGCTTCTGTTTTTACATCAAGATGTGCCGTTACCTCATCTAGAATTAGCACTTGCCCCTTTCGCAAGAACGCACGTGCAAGGGCAACTCGTTGACGTTCACCGCCACTAAGACCTAAGCCCCCCTCTCCGATAACCGCATCAAGGCCCTCTTGTTGTCTACTAATTACATCTAGTAGCTGTACTTCTTTACAAGCCTCTATGATTTCTTCATCACTTACATTCATTCCAAAGGATAATACGTCACGCAAGGTCCCTTTCATAATATGAGGATGTTGAGATACATAAGTAATTTGTTGACGCCACCACTCAATATCGATATCACATAGATCAAGACCATCTATGGTAACGGTACCTTTAGGAGCAGTTAAAAATCCCCCAATAATATGGGCAATTGTAGATTTTCCTGCCCCACTTTCACCAACAAGCATAATCGGAGAGTTTCGTTTAGCCTCTAAAGAAATATGTTGTACACCATTTTCACTATCTTTATAGGTAAAGGTTAAATCCTTGATTTCAATAGCTTGTATATCTCCGTGAAGCTGGGATTGACCTCCAACAGGTAGCGATGGCTGGCGATTCATAAACTCTTCATATTTTAAAATCGAGGTCTTACCTGCCATCCCCGTATGGAAAGCAGCCCCCAATTGTCTAAATGGCGTATAGAACTCTGGCGCTAATAACAAGATAAAGAAGGCTGAAAAGAATGGGATTTCACCATCCAATAATGTTAAACCCAGGTATACCGCAATCAATGCCGTACTAATAGTGCTTACAAGCTCAAGAACTAGCGCAGATAAGAATGCCACACGCAATACTCGTAATGTAGAGTCTTTAAACTCCTCAGATAAACGACCAATAACCTTAATTTGATCCTTGGCACGGCCAAAAAGTTTTAATGTTGTAATACCTTGCAATACATCAAGAAAATGACCAGATAAGAAGCTCATACGCTCCCACTGTTCTTTATTAAGACGATCTGCTTGCTTACCAATTAAGATCATAAAGAATGGAATTAATGGTACTGTGACAATTAGAATGATACCAATAATAGGTAATGTATCTACAATAGCAATCCCCATAATAAGAGGAATCATAATAGCATATAGAATTTGAGGAATATAACGAGCTACATAAGCATCTACTTGCTCTAACCCATCAGTAAGCATATGGATCACATCGCCGTGGCGTTCTTTATGTTGAACACCAAGCTTAAACATATGTGCTAAAGCTCGTTCTCTAAAACTTGCTTTTACTGCACTACCCAATCGATTTGCTATAGCTTCTTGCACGTAATGTGCTAGTAATCTCACTATAATAGCAATTCCTAAGTAGATAATGATATATTTCTCATCATATAAGGTATTTTCAGAAAATATAAAATTATTAATTAAGGTCCCAAAGAACCAAGCTTGCCCAACAATAG
>URQX01000143.1 GCA_900550175.1 uncultured Veillonella sp. | reverse complement strand
TTCGCTTGAGTAACCTTGTAGAAAACCTTGAAAAAGCTCCTCAAAAAGCTGATAAAGCAGCTGTAGAAAAAGAGCTTTCAGAAATCGAAGCATTGCTCAAGAGTGTGAATAATGATCGTGGCCAAGTTCTGGCTGATCGTTACAATTCCGTAGTCGGTTCCGTACGTCAAGTACTAGCTGATCCAAGCGATAATAACCTTGATGGCATGATTCAATCCTTTAATGGTTATATTGATACTTATAACAGTACAAATCCAGAACAATTCGACGCTAAATAATCGAATAGTTAACAAGTATGTAAGAGTAAAAAAACAGAGCTCCTTTGAGGGCTCTGTTTTTTGATTGATTTTATTTTAAATCGCTTACATCATAACCGCGTTGAATCATGTTTTGACGAACTTCTTCCATCATAGGTGTACGGAATTTTAACCAGTACATAATCGCACCTGGGATACCACTAAAGAGTAGGAAAATAACAAAATACATTGTTTTTACTGCATTAAATGTATTACGCAGTACCTTTTCTGTAGTTTGTTCACGACGTAAAGAACGACGCATAATGGCACGAACCATTAAAATTAAGAAGAACGTAAAAATACAACTAAAAATGGTGTAGAAGAAAATAAAGGTTAATAATGATAAAATGTCGTCCATAGTTTCTCTCCTTTGACGATAATTAAAGCAGCATATGAACTATCTATATCAAAGAATTCTCTCTCATGTGGCTGCATAAAAATAAAAAATACCATATTATAAAGAAAGATATATTATTTTGAATTTCTTAGTCAAGCACACTAGCAACGATTTGCAGGATTGGCATATTTTAGTGTTAAAATTGACTACATTTGCATTTTTAGTATAAATGTACAAAAAAGTTCATATTGGGCTCATAGGAAGTAGTTTTATAAGTTGATATAATAAAAGATGATTATACTATTGTGTTTGTATAGGAGAATGATTATGAGTTCTAAACGTAAGTTAATTTCCACCTTATTGTGTGTAGGTGCTTTGACAACAGGTTTGTTCGTTTCTGGTTGCGGCAGTGATAAAGCAGCTGATAAAGTATCTTCTGCAGTAGCTTCTGCTACAGATTCTAAGTCTGATGAAAAACTAAATAAGGCATTTGATGAACTGATTAAAGCAACAAATGAATTTAATGGAAACAACGTAACTTGGGGCCAACAACATGCTGAAAACCTTGCTAAGTTGAAAGCTGGTTATGATGAGCATGCTATTAGTGCTCAGCCTAGATTTGAAAGCTTACAAAAAGGTTTACAGAAAAGTAAAGAAGAAGGCAATACATACAAAGAAGTTGATAAGGAGCGCGACAATGTATTAGCTGTATTGGATGAGTTAGTACCTGTTTATAAAGAACTTCAATCCTATACTGATTCTAAAGCCTATCTCAACGATGGCAAGGCTAAAGGTAATGAGCTAGCAGCTAAATACGTAGCAGGTGTAGAAAAATTCAAGGCTGCTTATGATAAGCTAGGTGAAGCTATCAATGCAGCAAACAAAGAGAAAAATAAAAAGAAAATGGAACAAATGAAGAAAGATGGTTATAAAAACTATGCTGCCGTTATGGACGCAACTCTTCGTTTGACAGAATTAGTTGAAAAAGTACAAGCTACGTACACTAACCCTGATAAAGCTGCTATCGAAAAAGAAATTGGCGAAATTCAAGGGTTGCTTAATGGTATAGATTCAAAAGACTCCCATAAAGACTCTTTAGTTCGTAACTTCAATGATACTGTTGGTGCTATTCGTCAAGTAATGGTTGATCCTAACGATAAATACCAAGATCGTAACCTTAATCGTATGATTCAACAATATAATAGTTACATTGATTCTTATAACCGTATTAAACCAGATGATTTGGACGGTAAGAAAAAATAATATCGCTTTTATAAGAGAGCCTCTCGTTTTACGAGAGACTCTCTTTATAGTATGAAGTATGCCGTCTTAATGGCAGTACATGTTTCTCTATAATTATGATTTGTAAAGTAAAAACTGATTTGTATATAAGGAGCGCCAATGAAACGGTTCGTAAAATTATTTGGTATTTTTACGTTATTAATGTCTTTGTTGCTCATTACAGGTTGCGGTAGATATCAAGCTTTTAAATCCGTATTAGATGAAATTATTTATAAAGGCACTACCTATGTAGATAATCCTACCGATGCTAGTGTTACTTTCACATTGGATGGTACAAGCTATACTGTGGATGCGCACACCGTTAAGGAGATTGATTTGAAAGAGGGTTCTCATACACTAGTTACGCCGAAAGGTGAAAGTAAAACCTTTACCGTTTCTCAATATGATATGAAGTCCATTTTGAATCCGACAGAAACAACGTATGCCATTTGGTATGTTCAATATGGCGAAGGTAAGGTTGGCAATGTGCAACATGGTGAAGTAACCACATCTATTGGGAATGATGTATATGTAGGTCCTATGACGACACGTTCTGATATCTATATAGCTCGTCATGGGAAATATCCATTCCGTTATGGTCTTGATGAGCCTTTTGAGGAAGTTGTCTATGTCAATGAACGGGATCCTAATGAGAAGGGGAGTCCCGATGCATTGGTATTCGGGAAAATTTATCGACCAATGGACTTTAAGGAAGCGTATCCTAAATTATATAAAGAATATTTAGGAGAATAAGCTGTTTAAATAAGTCGTTTATTTATTATCTATTTGTATGTTATGAGTAAATTATTTTTGTATGTTAAGGAGATAATTATGAATAAGAAATTGTGGTCTCGTTGCTTGATGGCCGGTGTATTATCTATGAGCTTATTCGTTGTAGCTGGCTGTGGTGAGTCTAAAGAGGATAAACAGGCTCGATTTGAAAAGGCGCAACAAGAGGCGTTGGCACAGGATCGTTCCAATGATGTGGCTCTTACAGATAAAATATCTAAAGCAGATACATGGAAAACTGCTATTAATAAGTTGAAAGAACGAGGCGAATTAAAAACTGCCCCAATTCAAGTCTCTGGAGATATGACTTTTGATCAAAAGGCCTTTAAGATTGACGTAGTAAAACCAGGGACTACTGAGTTGTTACGTTACCAATATGATTTTGAAAAGCAAACTTGGTCTGATGGCGCGCCTGTTGACGTAGTCGGTCCTGGCAAGAACGATATTGCTCAAACATTCTACTCCATTGACAATCTAAATCCAGATATGATGGCAACTGTTATTGAAACCTTTAAAAAAGAAGGTCAATCCAATCCTGAATTGAAAGATACTTATACAGGATTCATTACAAAAGCCGGTATGGGCTGGGGACCGAAAAGCCAAAAATTCCTCTACTTTGTAAATCAAATCGACTCTGATGGAGGCGGCTTGGAAAGTGACAAAATCATTGAAGCTACTTATGATGAAACTGGTAAGGCTATCAAGTTAAAGGTAAAACCTAAAGGTAGTAAAGAACGCAAAAATCTTATTAAATAAATATTGAATGTATGTTGCTTCGCTATGTATTGAAATGCTTTATTAACTAAGTTTGTTATTAATCTATATGGTAGAGATATTGTATAGGGCAAAATATTCTGGTAAAATTTAATGATTTTTTAGAATATTTTGGCTTTCAATACGAGTGTAATATGATATACTAAAAAAGAGCCGCTCACGGGTTGAGCGGCTTTTCTATGTGAATTT
>URQX01000142.1 GCA_900550175.1 uncultured Veillonella sp. | reverse complement strand
TACAAACAATTGGGCTATTTACCAGAAGCACTTGTAAACTTCTTGGCTCTTCTTGGTTGGGCTCCAGAAGGGGAAGAAGAGTTCTTCACACAAGACGAATTGATTCAAGCCTTCTCCATGGATCGCGTAGCGAAGAACCCAGCTGTATTTGATATTGATAAATTGAACCATATTAACTTCCACTACATGAAAAACTTGAGTGATGAAGAGTTATTCCATCTTTGCTTACCTCATTTAAAAGAGGTTGGTTTGGCTCCAGATAGCTTGAATCAAGCGGATATTGATTGGTTGACATTGTTATGCTCCACATTCCGCGACCATATTAGCTATGGTGCCCAAATTAAAGATCATGTAGGCATGTTCATGGGTGAAACTGTATTCCTTGAAGAAGGTCACGAAGAGGAATTACGTGCTGTATTGAATGAAGAAACAGCACCAACAGTTCTCGGCGCATTCCGCAATGCATTGGCTGAACTTGATGAAATTACGCCTGATGTTGTAAAAGCAACAATTAAAGCGGTTATGAAAGAAACTGCTTTGAAGGGTAAATTCGTATTCATGCCAATCCGTGTTGCCTTAACAGGTCAAATGCATGGTCCAGATTTGAACAATATAGTTACATTGCTTGGTAAAGAAAAATGCTTACATCGCTTAGATAATGTAAGTGCTTTAACAAAATAGTAATATAAGCTAATTTAAAAGCTCTCATAGCTATGGTTATGAGAGCTTTTTTATGTATATTGAGATTATTCTATAGAAATGCTATAATAGTCGGCGTCTTTTATTTTTATTTATTATGAAAGTGAGTGCTTTTATGAGTATTATTCGTTCTCTTAATCACTTATTCAATAGCTATCTTTCCTGGATCGTGCTATTGATGGCAGTGTTAGCGTATTTATTACCAACTGTATTTTCTTGGATGACGCCGTACATTGCGTACATGCTACAATTTGTAATGTTTGCCATGGGGTTAACATTAACAGCTCAAGTGTTCCTTGATGTATTTAAGCAACCGATGAAAGTTATCCTCGTATCTGTAATTCAATTCTTATGGATGCCACTGGCTGGTTTCTTGGTAGCCCTAATCTTCAATTTCCCACCAGAAATTGGTATCGGATTCATCTTGTTAGGTGCATGTCCTGGTGGTACTGCTTCTAATGTTATGACATTCCTTGCGAATGGTAATGTTCCGTTATCTGTATCTGCAACGACTGTTTCTACATTATTGGCTCCAGTATTAACACCTTTATTCGTTGTATTGTATGCAGGCGCTACATCTTCCATTGAAATTCAATTTATGCCGATGTTTATTTCTATCGTAAAAATTGTATTGGTACCAATCATCTTAGGTATCGTATTGAATTACTTCATCGGTTCTAAGATTGAACCTGTTAAATCTGTATGTCCTACAATTGCGGCTATTGCAGTATTGTTAATCTTGGCCGCTGTAACTGCAGTAAACCAAAAACAAATTGCTGAAACTGGTTTCATCATCTTCGTAGCTTGCTTGGTACAAAATGTGAGTGGCTACATAGTAACTTACTTCATTTGTAAGGCCCTTAGCATCGATATTTCTTCTCGTCGTGCTATGCAAATTGAAGTAGCAATGCAAAACTCCGCATTATCCGTATCTTTAGCACTTAAACACTTCACACCTCAAGCTGCTGTAGCAGGTGCAGTGTTCTCCATCATTCATAACTTTACAGGCTCTATCTTCGCAGGTATTTGCCGTAAACATGATGATCAAGAAAAATTGGAAAATGCTTAATGGTTAATTCCTCATCCTCATCTTTTAAATTCTATATCCAAAATATGCATGTTTAATAGGCTAATTGGATATATTGAAAGATGAGGATTTTCTTGTTCTCATTGACATTCTATAGGATAATTGATACAATATCTCTATATCTAAATATAGATTTAATAGTAAAAGCTAAGACTGAAAGAAGTACTCTACAACTAACTTTTTAGCGAGAACCGATGGTGGGAGGGTTCAAGGATAGGTAGACGAAATGCATTCACGAGCTGACACTCCGATTATAGGTAGGTTTGTCCGGTGACGCGCCGTTATGCGATGAGTGGGTACTACATTGGTACCTAACAGAGTGGAACCGCGGACCATCGTCTCTGTATGAGATGAGGGGTCTTTTTTATTTTACGAAGATGGAGGCATCGGTAACGATGAGAGAAATTACTGTTTATAATACTATGACGCGCCAAAAAGAGGTGTTCAACCCTGTAACACCAGGTGAGGCAAAGATGTACGTATGTGGTGTTACACCATATAACCATCCTCACATTGGCAATGCACGTCCATTCGTAACATGGGACGTAATTCGTCGATACATGAAACATGTAGGCTATAAAGTAACATATGTACAAAACTTTACTGATGTAGATGACAAAATCATCAATACATCTAATGGTGAAGGTGTATCTTGGGATACTATTGCAAACCGTTATATCGATAGCTATTTTGAAGTAATGGATGCCCTTGGTGTACAACGTGCTGATATTTATCCTCGTGTTTCTACACATATCGAAGACATTATTGCTATGATTTCTACATTGATTGAAAAAGGCTATGCTTATGAACTCGATGGCGATGTATATTATAGCGTTGATAAATTTGAACATTATGGCGAGTTATCTGGTCGTACATTAGATGATATGGAAGCTGGTGCTCGTATCGAAGTTGATGGGCGTAAGAAAAATCCTATGGATTTTGCATTATGGAAAGCAGCAAAACCAGGCGAACCATATTGGGAAAGCCCTTGGGGTAACGGTCGTCCTGGCTGGCATATTGAATGTTCTGCCATGAGCCAAAAGTACTTAGGTACAGAATTTGACTTCCATGGTGGTGGTAGTGATTTGATCTTCCCTCATCACGAAAACGAAATTGCTCAATCTGAAGGCTGCTCTGGTCAACATCCATCTGTACGCTATTGGTTACACAATGGTTTCATCACTATTAATTCTGAAAAAATGTCTAAATCCTTGAATAACTTCTTCTTGGTAAAAGATATTTTAGAACAATACAGTCCAGACGCATTGCGCTACTTCTTGTTGAGCACACATTATCGTAGTCCATTAGATTTCTCTGATGAACGTTTAGAAGAAGCAAATAAATCCTTAGAACGTTTAAGCACTGCTATTGAAAATCTATTATACCTTGAAAAATGTGAACCAGGTCCATGTGATGAAGCACAACGCTTATTAGAAAAAGCTAAAGAATATGAAGAAGAATTCGAAGCAGCTATGAGCGATGACTTCAATACTGCGTTAGCTACATCTAGCATGTTCGGTCTTGCAAAAGAAATCAACATCTATTACCAAGCTGTGACCGGCCGTGAAGGTGTTGTGTGCCAAGAAGCAATCACTGAAGTAAAACGTATCTTCAAGTTCATGACAGAGGTTATTGGCATTCTTGAAAAAGCATGGGAAGGTAACACAGGTGCTAATGCTGCTGAATACGAAGAATTAATGCAAGTTATCTTGTCTGTACGTCAAGCGTGCCGCGAACAAAAACAATGGGCATTAGCTGATTGCATCCGCGATCGTTTGGCTGAAATCGGTATTACCATTGAGGATTCCCCTCAAGGTGCACGGTGGAAAAAACGTGAAGTTTAAACAATTTCAATTCTTAAAGAATGAAGCGATAAAAAAGTTGACGGCTCTTGAACAAGAGCCGCTTCGTTTGCGTAAA
>URQX01000141.1 GCA_900550175.1 uncultured Veillonella sp. | reverse complement strand
ATAAACCATACCACTTCAAGGTTATTAAAAATTAATTCCATAATCTCGCCTCCTCTTTTTCAACTACATCGTGAGATGGGTTGCCATCTGGACCTTTTTTGATGTGTTCTACAGCAAGGTAGATAGCCGCAATAGCTGCTACGATATACACAACTGTGAAGCCGATGATAGTAGTCATAATTTCTGGAGCTGTAACGGATTTAGAAGCACCGTCTGCAGTTAATTGCAAGCCATTCACAAGCCATGGTTGACGACCTGCTTCTGCTACAAACCAACCTGTGGAATGAGCAATGAATGGCAATGGCAATGTCCAGAACATAATTTTTAAGAATGTGCGATTACCAACTAATTTGTCTTTTGCATTAAGGATAAGACCTACGAATGCAACAAGTAACATAATGGAACCTGCTGCAACCATAATACGGAATGTCCAGAAGATTGCTGGAACATCTGGAATATAGTTACCAGGACCATATTGAGCCTCGGATTTAGCTTGAAGATCTTTGATACCTTCTACTTTACCAGAAGTAAAGGAGTTTTGAGTCAAGAAGGACAAACCACCAGGGATTTCAAGTGCACCAGTGTTCTTTTGAGCTTTAGTATCAATGTTAGCTACCAAAGAGAATGGAGCTGGATCTTGTGTTTCCCACAATGCTTCCATAGCAGCCATTTTCATAGGTTGTACTTTTGTAATGTATTGACCTTGATGATGGCCTGCCAAAGCGCCTAAAGTACCGAATACAAGAGCAATAACCATGCCCCATTTAGCGGAACGACGATAGAAGTCTGTCGCATTGTTGCGCAATAAGTGCCATGCACTGATAGCCATGATGATTACGCCTGCTGTTAATAAACCATTCAACACGATATGGAAGAATTGACCTGGTACATAACCGTTTTGAACAATTGTTAAGAAATTGTCCATTTCTGCACGGCCATTGCGGATTACATAACCAACAGGATGTTGCATGAAGGAGTTTGCTACGAGAATCCAGAATGCGGATAGGTTTGTACCTAATGCCACCAACGTAGCTACAACGGCATGAACAGTTTTATTCAAGCGGTCCCAACCGAAGATCCATACACCCATAAATGTAGATTCCAAGAAAAATGCCATTAATGCTTCAAGGGCCAATGGAGCGCCGAAAATGTCACCCATAAAACGAGAATATTCTGCCCAGTTCATCCCGAAATGGAATTCCTGAACAATACCAGTTACCACACCCATAGCAAAGTTAATTAGGAACAATTTGCCCCAGAATTTTGCCATTTTTTTGTATACTTCTTTACCAGTAGACACATATGTCCACTCTAAGATAGCTACAGTCACTGTCATGCCTAGTGTGAACGGCACAAACAACCAGTGATAGATAGATGTTAGCGCAAATTGTAATCGAGCTAAATCTACAGCTTCAAACATGTGTTTTCCTCCTTAGAATAAAATACCTACATCACTTGATGAGCTTTTACTAAAAACCTTGTATCATTGCGCTTGTGAATATGGCAATGCTTCAGACTCAATCAACTGTTCACGTTGGGCAAGAGTTTTAAAGTTAACCTGCTCCAACTGATTAATTAATTGGTCCTGAATTGTTCCCATCGCTTCATTGATAGCACAATGCCCCATACAAGACTTAGAGCAAGAACCTACATCATATAAACACCGTTGTAAATACGCATCCCCTTCTACCGCTCTAATTACATCGAGCAATGAAATCTCTTGAGGGTCTCGATTGAGGGCAAACCCACCATCTACACCACGAAAGGATTTCATAATCCCAGCTGCAATGAGACTACGCATAATCTTGAGCAAAAATCGTTCTGGAATCAATTCTTGCTCAGCCAATACAGAACCCGTTAGCTTCGTTCCCGAAGGTAAGAGCGCCATATGTAAGACCATGCGAAATGCATAATCCGTGGCCTGATTTAACTTCATAAGGTCTCCTTTCTCGTGCACTCGGACAAACGTATTACTAAATCTAGTATAATCGAAATAAAACAATACTGCAATGGTATTGTTTTATATATTGAGAATTAGCATATATAAATTTTATGCCCATTAATAAGGCATTATCTGAATATTTTTATATCCCCCAAATAGCATTATGAATTCTATTATCAAAAAAGACTGCCCATAAATGAGCAGTCTTTATAGATTATTTTGTGATTTCTCGTACGAGATGTGCCATTTCAGGAATGATGAGTTTACCCATTGCCAAAGTAACAGCACCTACAGAGCCTGGAACAGAGAACATCAAGGTATTATTATTGACCCCCGCTTCTGCCCGAGATGCCATCGCCTTAGTACCAATATCCTCTGTATAAGACAAATATCTAAAAATTTCGCCAAAACCAGGGATATGTTTCTCATAGAGACTATTCGCCGCTTCAATTGTTACATCCCGCTTAGCAATTCCCGTACCACCTGTAGAGATGATAACATCAATAGATTCATCATTACACCATGGTATCATTGCATTTCGGATTTCATTATAATCATCAATAACAATTTTACGATCTGCCACAACATGTTCTGCTTGTTCTAAAAATTCTTGTACTTTATTACCGCCTTTATCAGTTTCAAAGGTGCGAGTATCAGAAACTGTTAAAATAGCAACGCGTAAAGGTCTTGCTACAACTTCGTAAGACATAGTTCCTCCTAGAATAACGGAATAATAGATGCTAATGTAGGCCATCCATTATCGCGTAAAAAATCACGTAATGACCATGTATAATGAATAAATGGCGCACAATGTAGACGTAACCAGAATGATAGATATGGTGTATCACCTTGGAATATAGCCAATCGATTTAAAGCATATAGATTATCACCTGGCTGTACTGTGCCTGGTTGTACTGTGAAAGCCATTTTATAACCAGACTGCTTAGTTACATATTGAACCAGCATATCATTAAACCCACCAGGATAAGCAAGATAATCAATAGGCTCGCCCAAAATTCCCTCTAAAGAGGTCTTCCCACCAAGAAGAGCATCTGGTAATTCAGTAGGGTCAATCTTGGTTAAAATTTTGTGATGGTTTGTATGACCTTGAATATCAAATCCGCCCACTTCCATTTGGTGCATTTGTTCTGTAGAAACAAAACCAGGCGTATTAGCTGCATCACTAATCATAAACAAGGTAGCCTTCATATTGTATTCCTTTAAAATAGGCAATACATTTTTATAGTTATCTACATAGCCATCATCAAAGGTGATAACAATTGGCTTATTTGGTAATTCAGTACCATTTTCCAAATAATCATATAATTGAGCCAATGTAATCGTGTTATACCCTTGATTATGTAAATACTCCATCTGCTCTCTAAACTGATCAACATGAAGAGTCAAAGCAGAGTGCTTTTCATCATTCACTTGGTGATAGTTTAGTACAGGTACCCCATAAATCTTATAATCAGTAGACAGCCCCCACATAATGCCAAATGAGATAGCTAAAATTGCAATACATATTGCAAAGAAATATAATAATTTTTTAATACAGCTCGTGCCATATTTATACATAGAAACTAATCACTCCAATCCACTTAAGCATATAATGAGAATATCATACATACCTTGTATTATCAAGAAAATCTCTTTACCTTTAAGAAATATTTTATAATCTATAAAGTATACGTTATATATATAACTTTACACAAAAAAAGACACACCCTCAGGTGTGCCTTTAAGCAATCAGCGGCTTCCTATCC
>URQX01000140.1 GCA_900550175.1 uncultured Veillonella sp. | reverse complement strand
GTATAAAACATTTATATATCACAAATATTTATAGCAATAATCGTATTTTACAGATTAAGAAGTGTTCAAAAGTGCTTATTTGCAAGGCTTAAACAGATGTGTCTAAAGTAAGTTATCAAATATATTAATAGATATAAACCAATGTATATATCATGTAATTTAATATCTACAAATTTAGTTACCTTTAAAAATAATAAAAAAGGAAGCAAACTCTGAACTCCAGAATTTACTTCCTTTCATGTTAGAAAAGATTATTATAAAATTTTCGATAAGAACAATTTTGTTCTGTCATTTGTTGGAGTATCAAATACCTTTTCAGGAGTATCGTCTTCCAAGATTAATCCACCGTCAACAAATAATACGCGGTCAGCTACTTCTTTGGCAAAACTCATTTCATGAGTAACGATAACCATCGTCATTCCTTCTTCTGCTAGGGATTTCATTACATCTAGAACTTCACGAACCATTTCAGGATCAAGTGCAGATGTAGGTTCATCAAATAGCATAACTTTTGGTTTCATCGCTAGAGCACGGGCAATAGCAACACGTTGCTTTTGTCCACCAGATAGGGAATCAGGATATGCATTAGCCTTATCCCCTAACCCTACACGATCAAGTAAAGCTTGTCCAATTTTCTTAGCTTCATCACTAGATGTTTTACGTACCTTAGTTTGAGCTAATGTAAGGTTCTCCATTACCGTCATATGTGGGAAAAGATTAAAGTTTTGGAATACCATCCCCACTTCAGCACGAACTTCATTGAGTTTAGACTTATCGGATAGATCCATACCATCTACAATTACCTTGCCAGACGTAGGCGCTTCTAGATAATTCATAGTACGCAACACCGTACTTTTACCAGAACCAGATGGACCAATTATAACAACAACTTGACCTTTTTCTATGCGTAAATCAATGCCCTTTAATACTTCATTTTTACCAAAGGATTTATGTACATTTTCTAATTTAATCATTTAATGCTATATTTCCTTTCAAGGTAACCAACCAATTGTGAAATCGTTACTGTCATAATAAGATAAATAACAGCAACTGTACCCCAGATTTCAAAGGATGCATATGTTTTTGCAATAATCAATTGACCACGACGTGTCAATTCCTCGAAACCAATTACAGAAACCAAGGAGGAGTCTTTCAACATAGCGATAAATTCATTACCCAACGGCGGGATAATTGCTTTAAAAGCTTGTGGCATGATGATGTAGCGCATAGTTTGACCCCAAGTTAAACCAAGAGATCGACCTGCTTCCATTTGGCCTTTATCGATAGATTGAATACCAGCACGGAAGATTTCAGATACATATGCACCAGAGTTAATACTACAAGCTGTAACAGCAGCAATAAATGGATCAATACGTTGACCTGTAATCATTGGCAAAGCAAAATAAATCAAGAAGATTTGTACCAATAATGGTGTACCACGAATGATATCTACATAACATTTCGCTAATAATCTAACTACTGTAAATTTAGATAAATTTGCTAAGGCTACTAATAGACCAATAAAGAAACCACAGCCTACGGACATAGCTGTAATTTCTACGGTTACAAGTGCACCTTGTAATAAAAGCGGTAAATTATCCGCAATTAACCCCCAATTAAAACTCATAATCTCTCCTATTATTTAAATTCTAACACTACTGGCATATCAGCAGGTGCATCTACATTAAACCATTTTTTATATAATGTATTAAATTCACCATCTGCCTTCATATCGGCAATTGCTTTATTAATTTGTTCTTGCAAGTCTTTGTTGTCTTTATTGATTGCTAAGCCCAAATATTCTTTTGTATTTGGATATGCCATAAATTTAATATGTTGGTCTGGATGTTTAGTACTATAATATTGAGCCACCGGCAAGTCAATTACAGTTGCATCAGCACCGCCATTTTGTAATTCTAACAAAGCTTCATTACTGTGGTCAAACTCTTTTACAGTAGTACCTTCAATTTTATGAGCTAAATCAGCGCCAGTTGTACCTAATTGAGCAGCAATCTTTTTACCTTTAAGATCATCAAGGGATGTGATATTAGCACCTTCTTTATATACTACAGCAAGTGCATTTTCATAATATGGAGAAGAGAATAACACCTTTTCACTTCTAGCTTTTGTAATTGTCATACCAGATGCTGCTACATCAATATCATGTGTATTTAATGCTGGAATCAAAGCATCAAAGGCAACATTCTTAAGTTCCACATCCTTATTAAGACGTTTACCAATTGCACGAATAAGTTCAATATCAAAACCAGTATAATCTTGAGTTTTCTCATCTTTAAACTCAAATGGAACAAATGTAGCATTAGTGCCAACTATTAGTTTGTTAGAAGTTGTTTGAGAAGAAGAGCCACATCCGCCAATAACCGTACCGGCCATGACTAACATACAACCACCAATGATTAATTTCTTTAGTTTACTATTTAACATCAAATCATCCTCATTCACTAAACTAACTATTTTATTACACTAGTATATCACTTAGTATAATTATGTCAACAATTTTGTATAGAAACATCTTAAACATCAACAAATTACTATATTTGTATTTTATTTTTATACACTCACTGTATAATTATAACATCAATGTATAAAAACTTTCCCATAGGTAGTGGTTTTCTATAGATTTTTTAATATACAGATGTATAAAAAGAAAAAAGCACATGAGAAAAGCCTCATGTGCCCGTATACGGCTGACCTGGTCTTTGCCCCCACACTCGCCTGCTGGAAGGTTCGCTCATAAGTCCGAGACTCCCCACTACTACTCCTCTCGGTTTTACCGGCAGGACTTACACCTAAGCCGCACCATGCTCACAACCCCTTGGGTTGCTTATGTGGATCGTTTTGCCTGCGACTGGCATCGACTTTCAACCACAGACCCGTATAGACGTATTATAAAGAATAACATAGTTCATGTCTAGATTTATAAAGATATATAGTTTTCTAAAATATACAAATTCTATTACTGTATCGAACATAATAACGTTTATTTCTCATTTGTATGAGAATAAATTTTGCAACCCTTTTTTCGTATGTATAGAAAATTGTCATAGAAAAACTAAATTATTCTTCATATTATTTTAATATTTATAAAATTGATATTTTTAAGTACTATATTTAGTACATTTCCAAAATGTCAATTATTTTTTGTATGCTAAATATGAATACAATATATATAACAGAACATACGTATCATACACAAAATATTATTTATGGTGTATAATTTGTATACTATTAAATAAGAACGGCCTAAAGTTGTACGATATGAACATAAGTACGAGGGGTTGTACCATATGTTCTACATGTTAGTTAAAGGGGTTTATTATGTTTATGTTATCATTAATGCAACCATCTGGGTTGTACGAACTGGAGAAGGACAGTTTAGAAGCCATTAGTGCTCAGCTCTTGCAAATGATACAAATGAAAAGCTATCATCTGTACACGCATTCTATCCAGGTTTCAAACTATGCAGTTAGTATCGCTGCTAAAATGGGTCTACCATTAAATGAAATTGAGCAAATTCGCCATGCAGCTTTACTTCATGACGTAGGGCTATTAATGGTACCAAATGCATTAATTCAAAAATCTCCATATCTCAATAAACAAGAAATGTCTAAGTATAAACAACATGCTGCAAGTGGTGCCAATATGATTGAAAACTACCCTTGTTGCCAACAAATCTTGCCTTATATTCG
>URQX01000139.1 GCA_900550175.1 uncultured Veillonella sp. | reverse complement strand
ATGTAATCTTTGTAACTGCTGGCCAAGCCCAAGCTGATGCTAAAGAAAATGGTCGTGAGAACGTTGTTAATGGTACATTAGGTGCCATTCATGATGAAGAAGGTAAATTAGTATTCCTCAAAACCGTTAAAGATGAATATTTAAGTCTTCCAGATTCAGAACATATTGGTTATGCACCGATTGCTGGCATACCTGAGTTCCTTGCTGCAGCAGAGAAAGAATGCTTTGGACAATCTCGCCCAGAAGGTCATATCCGTAGTATTGCTACAACCGGTGGTACTGGTGGTATTCATCACTTAGTTTACAACTACACAGAACCTGGTGATGAAGTCTTGACTGCTGATTGGTACTGGGGTGCTTATCGCGTAATTTGCAGTGATGTAGGTCGTACACTTGTTACCTATGCTTTATTTGATGAACATAATAACTTTAACCATGAAGCGTTCCAAAATCGTGTAAATGAATTGGCTGGTAAACAAACAAATGTGGTAATTTTGTTTAATACACCTGGTAACAACCCAACAGGTTATTCTATAGAGGACAAAGATTGGGAATCTATTCTTAACTTCTTAAAAGAGCTTGTCGCTATTGGTCGCAATAATGTAATCATTGGCATTGATGTAGCATACCTTGATTATTCTGGTGAAAAAGAAGAGGTTCGTGCATTCTTTAGTAAATTCAGTCATCTGCCAAAAGAAATCCTTACATGTGTTTGCTATAGCTTGTCTAAAGGCTTCACTATGTATGGGCAACGTGTAGGTGCCTTGATTGGTATTTCTGATGATGAAGAAATTGCTGATGAATTCTTAGAAATTAACAAATCTACAAGCCGTGCTACATGGTCTAATATTTGCCGCCCTGCAATGCGTACAATGGCAAATATTGTAGCTGATCCAACTAAGTTTAAAGCTTATGAAGATGAACGTAATTGCTATTATCAATTGATTCGCGATCGTGCTGATATATTTAAACAAGAAGCAGCACAAGTTGGTCTTCCTATGTTGCCATATCGCGGTGGTTTCTTTATTACGATACCTACGGATTCTGCTAATGCTATCTGTGAAGAGTTGAAAAAAGAACATATCTATGTTATCGCTTTAGCTAATGGTATTCGCGTAGCTGCTTGTGGTATTCCTAAATTCCAAATGACAGGACTAGCTGAAAAAATCTATAATGCTATGAAACGCCTCGGTAAATTATAATACATAAGTTTCACTAATACTAAAGTCCGCTTGGTATATCAAGCGGACTTTTTGTGGTTAATAGAAAAATGTACGCATATTTGATGTATCATTTATGCGTACGTTTTTTATATTAATGTATATTTTTATATATTAGTGAATATCTTTATGTTCTTTTATGTCTTTGTCAGCTTCTTTCGCAAGATTTTCTAGAGCTCGTTTAGGCGCTGTTCGTTCACCTGTTTCAGGATCAACGAATTCAACACGGTCCAATGTATCTGTGATTTGGCCTCGAATGAAGCTTAAGTAAATCTCATAAAGTTCTTTTTTTTCTGCTAATTCCTCAGGTGTGAGTTGTTGTCCAGATTTTTTCTTTGCTGCTAGTTCATTTATACGTTTTAATGTATCGTTGATATTACTCATATTGACCTCCTGTATTCTATATTAGAATAACATGATTTATTATAACATAGAACTAAACGAATACGTATGGTAAGATATAAGTTGTACGCGTCTGTACTTTCACAAGTGAGAAAGGAGAGTTGTATGCGTGTAACAAAAGCAATAAAGGCAGAGCAATTGAAATTATTGCAAGAGCATTATTTTGATGCAAAACCTGCCCTTGAGTATACAAATGAATTTGAATTATTAGTGGCAGTTGTATTATCTGCACAATGTACGGATGAAAGGGTTAATATCGTTACGAAACGATTGTTTCCTGAATTAAATCATCCTGCTAAAATGCTTGAAATAGGGGTTACAAAACTAGAAACCCTTATTAAAGACTGCGGTCTTTATAAGTCTAAAGCGAAAAATTTAATTGCTACCTGTCAAATCTTGGTAGAACAATACCATGGTGAGGTACCACGCGAATTTGATCAACTGGTAGAATTACCTGGCGTGGGTCGTAAAACGGCTAATGTGGTTGTGTCTGTATTGTTTGGCACGCCAGCGATTGCTGTAGATACCCATGTATTCCGTGTGTCTAACCGATTAAAATTGGGGATTGCTAAAACACCAGAAGAGATGGAGAAGAAATTGCAAAAGGCTATCCCTAAAGAGGATTGGGCTGCTGCCCATCACTGGTTAATTTACCATGGCCGTAAATTATGTAAGGCTCGTAAGCCTTTATGTGAAGAATGTTTTTTAAATCATGTATGCCCTTCGGCGGGAAAGGTTTAATATGAAAGTAAATAACGAAGAATTTATTGCCCTTTGTGCTACTCATGGCATTGAAGGAATTGATATTGTAAATGAGTTAATGCGTTTTAAAGTACTAGATCAATTGATTTCTAGTAATGCTAGCTCCCGTGAGTGGGGCGTAACGGCAGATGATTTATATGCGTTAGCAGAAAAATCTACAGTAGAGTCTTTTGGTCCTGTTCCATATGATTTGAATACATTCCAAGCTCTATATGGTCCATCTTTTAGAGTGGAATTATTTGACTTCATTAGTGATACAGGTATTTTAGAGGGTCTCGATGTAGGCACAATTTGGGAAACTCCTGTCCGTGAAAGCATCGAAGCTCATAGCAAAACAGGGGAACTTGTTCTATATGCGTATGTAGAAGAATATGCAGGCATGATTGAAGAGATTCTTCAATCCTATGAAGATAAAAAAGTTGTGCTTTATACGGCATCTCCAGTGTGCTATAGCATTTTGACACGTTTGTATCCGATGGCTCAAATTATTAATCAATGGCCTCATCGCAGCTATTTTGATCATATCTTTACAGGTACGGTTGGCATGTTCCAATCATCTGAAGATATTGTAGAAGAAGTGGCTAATGGACTACATAATCTTGTTCCAGAAGGAACAGCACAATTATTCTTGCCTGCTACAATGGCACAAAACCAATTGGGCTTGAATAATATGGCATTGCAATTCTTCTTGAATCAAAAGCGTGTGGAAGCCATTCGTGAATGGACTCCATTAGGGGCTTACGAAATTGTATATGGTAAGTACGATATTAAAAAGATGCGTGTTGGCTTGCGTGAACGCGTAGGGGAGGAATGGAAAACGATTAATTATATCCCGTTGCCTCATGGTGTGTTCGCTCAATTGCCAGTGTTTACCGTATTAAATTATGGCTTGTCTTTACGTTCTATTCTGTTACCAGGCGGTCAAACTGATGTAGCCTTAGGCCAAGATGGTATTTACTGTATCGACAGTCGTGTTTCTGAATTAGGCCGTAATGCTCTTGTTGAAAGTGGCGCTTATTTTCTTACATTTAAACGCTATGCGGATCATGTAGATGTAGATATTACTACAGAAGCACCAACTGATGATATTTACTGGATGTTCCCTGATGCTGAATTAGCATATATGTGGTATGCATACTTTTGTAGCACTACGGGTCAAACATTGATTCAAGAAATTTCTATGCTCGTTCAAACAGATGAGTCTTTTGGTTATATGCTTAGCAGTGTACGTCGACGCGTTTTAGATGTTAACAACGAAGCCCAATTAATTTCATCTGTACAAGCTGCTGATGAAGCTTATATCAAGGCTGTTTCAGAAGCAACTACAAATTGGAAATCTACGGTAGATGAATTAGGTGCCCAAGTTATGCCTCCTACAACATCTATTGATATTGAAGATTATAGCGATTATAAAAACTAATTGTAAAAGT
>URQX01000138.1 GCA_900550175.1 uncultured Veillonella sp. | reverse complement strand
TCATATATTTTTATGATTATAAAATTATGTAATAATTTTATATGCTGTTCGTAAATATTTATAATATAGATAAATAAAGGGTTTTTATTTGTTTTTTTGCGTGAAGTTATGGGTAGGATATATTTGTATATTCATTAAAAGTGTTGATATTATTGTTTGATATTTTATACATGCTGTGTTATGATACAAGTGTAGTGCAAGACAGTAAGACAATATATATATTTTTAGGAGGATGTTACCATGTTAGGTAAAGTAAAATGGTTCAGCGCAGAAAAAGGTTATGGTTTTATTGAACGTGAAGACGGTAGCGATGTATTTGTACATTACTCTGCGATCCAAGACGAAGGCTTCAAATCTTTAACAGAAGGTCAAAATGTAGAGTTTGATATCGTTGATGGTAACCGTGGCCCTCAAGCTGCTAACGTTGTAAAAGCGTAATCACATACCAAAAAATACATAAAAGCAACATATAACAAAACTCCGGTATCGCATGATATCGGAGTTTTTTGATTGTTACAGTGAATAATATTTATATTTCTGCAAAAAATATAAAAATTTTTCTAAAAAAAGAGGAGTTTTATAGGTGGATGTAGAAATACTAAATATAACACGAGAGATAAGTAAAAAAATACTACACACTCGTATCTCGTGGATGATTTTTAGAAAGGGTGTTGACTTATGAAAGTAGCAATCAGAGGTAAAAACATTGAAGTGACAGATGCTCTAAGAGCATACATCGAAAAAAGATTGAGCAAATTAACTCGTTACTTCGATGATGAGTTAGATGCACAAGCGGTTTTATCCGTTGTTAAAGATAAATCTACTGTTGAACTTACATGCTTCGTTGATAAAATTGTTCTTCGCGGTGTAGAAACAAACGATGATATGTATGCAGCTATTGATTTAGTAATAGACAAGATTGTACGTCAAATTCATAAACATAAAACTCGTTTGGCAAAACGTTTCAAAAAACAAGAGGCTTTCCATCCAGAATCTTTGCCAACTCCTGTAGAAGAGGAAACGATCGAAGTTGTAAAACGCAAACACTTTGCTGTACGTCCTATGGATGTAGAAGAAGCTATCTTGCAAATGAATCTTATTGGTCATGACTTCTTTATGTTCTTCAATGCTGAAACAGAATCGATGAACGTAGTATATCGCAGACATGATGGATTCTATGGTTTGATTGAGCCAGAATTACAATAACCTATAATATCGGCTGACAATAATCCTAACTCCTTTCTACTTTTAAATCAGCCGATTATTATACCAAGGTGGATGACCATTTTGAGTCATCCACCTTTTTTATAAAATGCTATAAATAATCGTGAAATGCCTTGAATTCTTTGACTATTCAAGGCATTTTCGTTATAATAAATTAGATAAAATAATGTAAGATGTCCTATAGAGGAGTGATTTGTTTGTTAAGCTTTTTACAAAGGCTATTAGGCAATAATAACGCAAAAGAAATCAAAAAAATGCGTACTATTGCTGATCATATTAATGAAATTGAACCGAATTATGTTAAATTAAGTGATGCTAACTTAGTAGCAAAAACAGATGAGTTTAAACGTCGTTTGCAAAAAGGGGAAACGTTAGACGACATTTTGCCAGAAGCATTTGCTGTAGTTCGAGAAGCATCTAAACGCGTGTTAGGCATGCGCCATTTTGATGTTCAGTTAATCGGTGGTATTTGCCTTCATAGAGGTAATATCGCAGAAATGCGTACTGGCGAAGGTAAAACATTAGTTGCTACATTGCCAGTATATCTAAATGCATTGACAGGTGAAGGTGTACATGTTGTTACAGTAAATGATTATTTGGCTACTCGCGATAGTGAACAAATGGGTCGTTTATATAACTTCTTAGGCCTTTCTACAGGTCTTATTGTAGCTAATCTCGATTTTAACCAACGTAAAGAAGCATATGCATGCGACATTACATATGGTACAAATAATGAGTTTGGTTTTGACTATTTGCGCGATAACATGGTATCCGATGTATCACAAATGGTACAACGCCCATTGAATTATGCAATTGTCGATGAAGTTGACTCCATCCTTATCGATGAAGCGAGAACTCCACTAATTATTTCTGGTCCTGGTCAACGTTCCACAGATAATTACTACAAGTTAGCTAAAATTGTTCCTCATCTTGTAAAAGATGAAGACTATACAATTGATGAAAAACAAAAGACTATTGCACCTACCGATTCTGGTATCGCAAAAGTCGAAAAAATGCTTGGTGTTGAAAATTTGTATGACGCTGAAAACATCGAGTTAAACCATCTACTTGGTGCATCTCTACGTGCTTATGCTATGATGCATCGCGATACAGATTACGTAGTTAAAGATGGTGAAGTTGTTATCGTCGATGAATTTACAGGCCGTTTGATGTTTGGTCGTCGTTATTCTGATGGCTTACATCAAGCTATCGAAGCTAAAGAAGGTTTGAAGGTTGAACGTGAAAGTCAAACATTGGCTTCCGTTACATTCCAAAACTATTTCCGTATGTATAAAAAGCTTGCTGGTATGACTGGTACAGCTAAGACTGAGGAAAAAGAATTCATCGATATTTACGGTTTGGAAGTATTACCTATTCCTCCAAATAAACCATTAGCCCGTGTAGATTTGCCAGATCAAATCTTTAAAACTAAGGCAGCTAAATATCGTGCCGTAGTACGTAATGCTGTAGAACGTCATCAAACTGGTCAGCCTATCTTGATTGGTACTACATCTATTACACAATCTGAAGAGCTTTCAGATATGTTATTACGTGCAGGCGTACCACATAAAGTATTGAATGCAAAACATCATGAAAAAGAAGCCGAAATTGTTGCCGATGCTGGTCAAATGGGCATGGTAACAATTGCTACAAACATGGCTGGTCGTGGTACTGATATTACATTAGGTGAAGGTGTACCTGAATTAGGTGGTTTGGCCATCTTAGGTACTGAACGTCATGAAAGTCGCCGTATCGATAATCAGTTGCGTGGTCGTGCTGGTCGTCAAGGTGACCCAGGTTCCTCCCAATTCTTCTTATCCTTAGAAGATGATTTAATGCGTATCTTTGGTGCTGATAATATTACAGGCATCATGGATAAACTTGGCATGGAAGAGGATGAACCTATCGAGCATTCTTTGATTACTAAATCTATTGAACGTGCTCAAAAGAAAGTAGAAGATCATAACTATAATATTCGTAAATATGTACTCGAGTATGATGATGTTATGAATCAACAACGTGAAGTATTATACGAACAACGTCGTCGTATTTTACGTAATGAATCCTTACGTGACACAATCAATGAAATGATTGATAAACTTGTTACTGATTCTGTAGATGCTTATGCAGATGAAAAATTATATCCAGAAGAATGGGATTACGAAGGTCTCTACAAGCACTTGAGTCAATATTTCTTAACCGAAGATATTATGACTCCTCAAGATATGGAAGAATATAGTCGTCAAGAATTATTGGAACGTTTGCTTGAAATTGCTCATGCTGAGTATCAAGATCGCGTTGATATGCTTGGTGATGCTATGTTTGGCCAACTTGAAAAGGCTATTATGTTGCGCGTTGTTGATAACAAATGGATGGAACATTTGGATAATATGGATATGTTGCGTGAAGGTATCGGCCTTCGTGCATATGGCCAAAAAAATCCATTGGTGGAATATAAATTTGAAGCCTTTGATATGTTCCAAAACATGATTGCTGCTATCCAAGATGAAACAATCATGGCCTTGTACAAAATTCGTGCACAATTGATTCAAGAAATTGAAGAACCAGTTGACCACTTAGAAGGTGCACAACCCCATCATGAAGATGTGTTGGAGCCACAAAACATAGATTAAGATTTGTGAATGGCACGTTGCTCAATGGGATTTCCTTCTGGGCAACGGCCATTTTTCTATTTTATTAAG
>URQX01000137.1 GCA_900550175.1 uncultured Veillonella sp. | reverse complement strand
TTGAAAATGAAACGATTCATGAACGTGTAGGCTACTTTAAAGCTTAATTTCATTAAATCCCGTTTAGGAGAGAGAGTAGTTTAGATGCGTAAATAGGTATTGCTACTCTAACGAGGTTGTTTATGGAGTTTAATTGTTACGATGTCCTTGAGGTTCAGGGCAGTCGGTATGTAATAACTGAAAAAATTAAATATAACGAGATTATTCCAAAAGCAGATCAGGAACAAGCCTATAAGGCTAAGCCGTCTATGCAAAAGTCTCCTGGTGATTATTGGCATGAATATGGCCTAGAGGCTGTTGAGGGAACAGATAAAATATGGGTTACCATTGAGTACAATGATAATGAATGGTGCACTGTATCTAGAACATCCTATCGCAAACGTGCACCGAAAGGCTTTACATTACATCAAATTGGTTTAGAAAAGGTTGTAGCCGTAGATGGTGATAGTGGTGCGTCTGTAGGTGACCGAGCTGGCTATAAGGAATACCAACTGCCTTGTGAAGGTGGGGCTAGTGTATTCTTTGAAGAGAATTGGTTCAAAGGTGAGAAGATGTTTGCCGAAGGGGCACGTGTCCCTTTGATGAAGATTCGTCTCTGTAATGATGTGGAAGCTAATGCTATCAGTAAAAAGAAACGCAATCAACGTCTGAAAAAACGCATTGAAGGAGTTGCTAGTGCTATAGGGGTCGGTGCATTATTTTTTATGTGCCTTATTAGCTGGGAGGGTGATATTTCCTGGCATGACGTACGTGCCACATTCGGATTCCCATACACCGCAAAGGAGCATATGCATGATACATCCGTCTATTATACTAAGGCGGATTCAGATAATGAGTATGTATATACTTCTAGTTTAGATCCTGTGAGTACAGCCTTAGATTTAATCGAAGCTTTGGACGGAGACATTAGAAATGAAGGTGATGACCTACAAGAGGGTCATGAAATCATTGTGTTCTATGATGCTAAGTCCGCCTATATTATTACAAATACGGAAGGTCAAACCCGAGTTAAGGTGTGTGAGCAAGGAAAGTTAACACAAGAGGATCTAGATATTATTAATGGAACAATGCGAAAGTCCCATGTACTTGATTCCTATGCCTATATGGTTCGCCAAAAGGATAGTGGGGGACGTGATAAATTCTATAATGTATATAATCATAATGCGGCTAGTCCATCTAACCGTTAACTATGAAAATAAAGGGACAATCTTAGGAGGTTAATTATGATTTATATTCCTGATGTACTATTGACGATTTTTTATGCTTGCTTTGGGATTTTCCTAATGTTAACAGCCAATACTGTTATTGATTTCTTTGTACCAGGTAAATTTAGTGAAGAAATTAAACGAGGCAATTGTGCGGTGGCTTGGCTTTCAGCAGGGTCCTTTATCGGCATTGGTGAAATTTTGCGCGCTGTTATCATGTCTCCTGCAGTGACTACAGCTGATACATCTTTATTGCATGGTGTAGTGGCAAGTATCGTATATGCTATTCTAGGTATTATCTTATTTGTAACTGGCTATATGTTTATTAATTTATGGCATCGAAAATATAATTTATCTGAAGAGATTATGCGTGGTAATACGGCAGCGGGTATCCTCGTCTTTGGCATCTTTGTAGGTCTTGCTCTCGTTGTTAGTGGTGCTGTGCACTAAGGGAGTGTCCTATGTATAAGCCAAGTAAGAAAACTATATACATAACGGGTGCCTTTGCCGCTGTGGCGGGTATCGTTGGTGTGTCTTCATACTGGAATGACATCGCTTATGCTGTATGTGATAAAATCTATCCCGAAGCAAATGAAGGGGAAGTACGATTGAAGGATAATCAAGGTAATCGCTATTCTTTATTAAATCATGGAGATGGTAAGGAAACGGCTTTATATGATGACAATCGGTCTGTTACATTTCACCGTGATAATACTGGAAATTTAGTATGGGATGCCGGTTTGGCTGGACTTTTACCTAGTATTGCGGCTGGCTACTATATTTTCCATGGATTTAATCCACCTACAGCCCGTATGGATGGACGGACCATGACCTATCGTGTGGCAGCTCCATTAAAACCGTATGAGGAGCCTAATGTATATACAGCATCAGGTTCAAATGTGCGTACTTCTTTGGGGCGACGTACTTATCTAGACTATGAGAAGCGTAGAAGTCAAAAAGCATCTTCTATAGGTCAAAAATCTGGCTTTGGTAGTGCAGGTGTACGTTCTAGCAGTTCCTAATGGAGGGCGATACTATGAAATCGTATATAGATGAACTTGATACAAATATTTTGCCCTTTATAGATTATGAGGGCTATGATGATCGGTATCCGGCTCTTACTGCACAATCCTTTGCCGCCGAATTTTATGATGAAATTCGACATGCGTCACGCATGTTATTTCAAATATTTTGTAAAGCCGCTAAGGTATTTCAACAGGCACCTGATGAGTTTGCACTCAATATGGATATGCCAGAAAATTTGATTCCCTATTTACATCGTGGGAATCCATTGGGCTTACCTACATGGTTATCTCGATTTGACTTTGTCCTTGATGATAGAGGGCAATTGCGCATGGTAGAGATTAATGCGGATACACCGTGCTTTTTAATTGAAAGCTATTATGCTAATGGTGTAGCTGCACGATATTTCGATAAAATAGATCCTAATGCAGACGCTAATAATGAACTTAAACGTTTTTTGAAACGCGTATATGAAGGAACGTCTCGTAAAAAATATAGTGTGACTAATAAACATCAGAATATGATGATTGATAATGAAACGGAGCCTTTTGTTTTTGGGTGCTTTCATGATTATTTAGAGGACTATGGTACTACACAGTTTCTCTTACGTGCCATGAAATCAGCATGTCCAGATGCAGATGTACGATTTTTATCCTTTTACGATATGGTCATTGATGATGATGGTATTCTGTTATCTGATGGTAGTCATGCGGCTAATCTATATCGTTTGCATCCAATGGAATTGTTGATTGATGAGATCACAGAAGAGGGAGAGCCATTAGGTGAAATGTTTTTAGATTTGTATAATGAGTACCGTTTCAATCTATTTAATCCACCAGAGGCGATTATTCTGCAGAATAAATCGTTTATGTCCTTAGTGTATGCTCTATACTTAACAAATCAATTTTTTACTGCCCCTGAGCGAGATATTATTGAACGCTATTTGACGCCGTCCTATTTTGAAAGTGATTTTTCAGCCCTTGATGAAGGGCTTTATATTCAAAAGGAAATTTGGGGACGTGAAGGACGAAATATTCAGGTTGTTCAAAAGCGTGGTAATCAAGCTGAACTATACATGGAGAAATTGGTAGACAACTATGATGATATAGTTTGTCGGGACAGTAAAAAGGTTATGTATCAGGAATTTATTAATCAAAAACGCTTTACTCATACTGTTGATAGTGGAGCTAAAGAAGGTTGTTTAACATTATCTTGTTTTATGCTTGGTGACCAAGCCTCTGCAGTAGGTTGTCGTTTTTCTCCTGAAGAGATTGCCGGTACTGAAGCCTATTTTGTACCGCTTTTAATTGATTAATTTCATTTTGTATTTTTTATTGGTGTGGAGATATACGGCTTTGGCTAATTTATATATCGGACTTGTTCATTATCCAATTATGAACAAGCATAAAGAGGTCATTACAACGGCCATTACAAATTATGATATTCACGATATTGCACGAGCATCTATTACCTATGATGTATCTAAATATTTTGTGATTCACAATATACCTGCCCAACGCGAGTTAGTGCGTACTATTATGGAACATTGGAAATCTGGATTTGGATCCACCTATAATCCTGATCGCAAGGATGCTTTCACAGGAGTGGAACTAGTGAACTCAATTGCTGTAGCGGTGCGAATGATTGAAGACATAGAAGGTATGAAACCAATTGTAGCTACTACAGATGCCCGCACTTACGATAATACAATTTCCTATGCACGGATGCGTGAACATCTTGAAAATGAGGGGCGCCCTGTGTTAGTATTATTTGGTACCGGTTATGGTATGACAAAAGAAACGATGG
>URQX01000136.1 GCA_900550175.1 uncultured Veillonella sp. | reverse complement strand
TTATTGCACCTTTAGAGGTGCTATTTTTTTTGCCCAAAAATGTTATAATAAATGAGTTAGAACTATTTATTTAAATAATCATGAATACTATATGGTGCAGTATGGATAATACATTAACTAAGCTGCTTTCACAGAACCCATCCTTTGTGGATGGGCTAAACGCATTTCAGCGGAAAGGAAAGTCAGTCATATATGGTCTTAGTGGATCTCAAAAGAGTTTCCTCTTAAACCAAGCTTTTACTACGGGCCTTACCAAGCCTGTAGTTATCGTAGTCCATGATAAGGACCATAAAGAAATGTGGGAACGAGATTTAGCCTTTTTCTGGCCTAATATTCCTGTCCAATCATTTCCTATAACAGATCATGTGGACTTTACAACTATTGCTCGTAGCCTTGAAGACCAAGGCGCTCAAATGCGCGCTTTAGCATTGCTAGCATGGCAAGAACCTGCCGTAGTCATTGCGAATGCTGAAGAGGTTACACAGTATGTGGTGTCGCCACAATATTTAAAAGGGCAGTCGTTACATTTTTCTTTGAATGGTACGATTGAACGCGATATAGCTCTAGAGCAGCTCGTAACAATTGGATATGAACGCGTAGACCAGGTGGAACAACGTGGTCATTTTGCCGTGCGCGGGGATATTTTAGATATATATCCTGTTAATAGTGAGCATCCTATACGTATTGAGTTCTTTGGTGATGAAATTGATACTTTGCGATTCTTCTCTGTAGAAAACCAACGTTCTATTGAACAAATCGATTCTTATACGGTAACACCTTTCTTCCTTGGTAAAAGTGATGCAGATTGCACTTTATTATCCTATGTGAAAGATGGCACTCTCATTTATGATGAGCCAGGTCGTATTCAGGAAGCGTTAAAAAAATTTCTTAAGGAAGACCCTACACATCGTAAAAATCATTGTGATTGGAGTGAATTGCAACGAACTGTAGAGGCTACAAATCAAGTAGCTTTCACATTTATGCAACAACGCTCTATCGGTTTAGCCGGATTTACCCCAATTGGTATTCAGGGCAAGACGATGACGAGCTTTGAACGTCAAATTCCTCTATTAACAGATGAGATTAAGCAATGGCATCGTTTAAATCATCAAGTTGTATTGGTACTAAATAACCAACAACGAAGAGAAGGCATTGAACGGGCCCTTGAAGGGGAAAATATTGATTTTCTTCATAGTGAGGAATGGATTGCAAAGCCTAATACGGTTGTTATCTTACAAGGCTTATTGACCGATGGTTTTGAATTGCCTAATAGCCATTTAGTAGTTGTTGTAGAAGGTAATATTTACGGACAGCAAAAACGTAAGCTTCGCAATAAACCTAAAAAAGGTCAAGAAATTAATTATTTCACCGATTTAACACCTGGTGACTATGTTGTTCATAGTATGCACGGTATTGGTAAGTATATTGGCCTTAAAACGATAGAAACAGAAGGTATTCATCGGGACTATATTGAGATTGCTTATGCGGGAACGGATAAATTATTCTTACCTGCAAACAATTTAGATCAGTTACAAAAGTACATTGGCAATGAAGGTGATGTGCCTCGCATTCATAAGATGGGTGGCCGTGACTGGGCTAAGGTTGTTACAAAGGCTAAGAAGTCCATTGATGATTTAGCAGATAAGCTTGTGGAGCTTTATGCACAACGCGAAATAACGGAAGGTTTCGCATTTTTGCCTGACCAACCATGGCAGCAAGAATTTGAAGATGCATTCCCTTATGAAGAAACGGAAGATCAATTACAAGCAACAGCAGAAATAAAGGCATCTATGGAAAAACCAGTTCCTATGGACCGCTTGCTAGCAGGTGACGTAGGTTTTGGTAAAACAGAAGTGGCCATGCGTGCCATCTTTAAGGCTGTTATGAGTGGTAAACAGGTAGCGGTTCTTGTGCCAACCACTGTCTTGGCACAGCAACATTTCCAAACCTTCTGGAACCGATTTGCTCCATTTGGAGTCAGGGTAGATGTGCTCAATCGTTTCCGCAGTACTGCCGAGAAAAAGCAAGTTCTTAAAGGCGTTGAGGATGGGTCTATTGATGTTCTTATCGGCACACATTCCTTGCTAAATAAGAAGGTTGTCTTCAAAGATTTAGGCATGCTTGTAGTAGATGAGGAACAACGCTTTGGGGTGGCTCAAAAGGAAAAATGGAAAGAGTGGGCCAACAATATTGATGTGCTCACCTTGAGTGCAACCCCAATTCCTCGAACATTACACATGTCTCTCGTTGGTGTTCGAGAAATGTCCGTTATCAACACGCCTCCAGAAGAACGCCTACCTGTTCAAACCTATGTGGTGGAATATGATATGAACCTTGTGGCCGATGCGATTAAGCGCGAATTGGCACGTGGTGGGCAGGTTTACTTTGTATATAACCGTGTAGCATCGATTAATCATATGGGTGAGTTGCTAGCAGAAGCATTACCTGACTTGCGCTATGCCATTGCCCATGGACAGATGACAGGCCGTCAAATTGAGGAAATCATGACTGATTTCTATGAAGGCCATTACGATGTATTATTGTCCACCAGTATCATTGAAACAGGCCTAGATATTCCTAATGCCAATACCATCATCATTTATGATTCGGACCGCTTAGGTTTATCTCAGCTATATCAAATGCGTGGCCGTGTAGGGCGTTCTCGTAGACGGGCTTATGCATACTTTATGTATCGTCCTGATAAAATGCTCTCTGAAGCGGCAGAAAAGCGCTTAAAAGCTATTGAAGAATTCACTGAACTCGGTGCTGGCTTTAAATTGGCGATGCGCGACTTAGAAATTCGCGGCGCTGGCAATTTATTAGGCTCGCAGCAACATGGTAATATCGCATCCGTCGGCTTTGGTATGTACGTAAGTATGTTAGAAGAAGCCATTGCGAAGGCTCAAAATAAAGAAGTTGAACGGGAAGTATCCATCGATCCAGCTATCGATTTAGAGGTAGATGCCTTTATCGACGATGCGTATATCAAGGATAGCGCTCGTAAGATCTCCGTATATCAACGGTTGTTACATATTAAATCCAAAGAACAGCTTGATGATATGACCGATGAACTCATCGATCGATTCGGTACTCCAACAGATCCGGTAGACCGATTATTGCGCATTGCTCAAATTAAAGAACAAGCGCGATTACTGGGTATTAAAAGTATCGTCCGTAGAGATCAACAGCTTACCATTCATTGGCATGACGATTCCAAGATGGCTGACTGGGATATGGGGGCTGTACGGGAAGATCTCTGGAAGAAGATGAAATTTGCAGATACTAAGCCGGCTACACTATATGTGAGCCTCAATGGTATGAAAGGTTCTATTTTGACCATTACGGAAGCGGTGATGAAGGCTTTGAGCCAAAAATCATCGTCTAAGGAGGGCCTATGAATCGATTTTTAAAGGGGGCTATGATTTTAACCTTAGCTGGAATTATCGTTAAGGTTATCGGTGCTTTCAGTAAAGTCCTTATTGCACGTGTTCTCGGTGGCGAGGGGATTGGTCTATATATGATGGCCTATCCGATTTATCAAATTATCGTTAGTATTTCTGCTGCAGGCATTCCTGTGGCCATATCTATTATGATTGCGGAAAAGCTGGCTAATGATGATATGCGGGGCGTACAACAGGTATTTTCCGTATCGTTAAAGGTATTAACTATGTTAGGCCTAGTGTTCAGTCTGGCTTTATACGGCAGTGCACAATGGCTCATAGATACGCATATCATTACTGATCCTCGTGCTTTACTTGCGATTCAACTGCTATCACCAGCTATCTTTATCGTTACGATTTTGAGCTGTTTTAGAGGTTACTTCCAAGGCTTCCAGTACATGGTACCTACAGGGACTAGTCAAGTCTTTGAACAAATATTCCGCGTATCCTCTATGGTGGGCTTAGCCTATTACTTCATTGATAGCGGCCTACATTTGGCGGCAGGTGGTGCAACCTTTGCTACATTCCCCGGTGTATTAGCTGGATTGCTCGTATTGATTTACTTTTACTATCGGCAACGTCGTGTGCGGACGCAAATGTTGGCGCAGCAGAATTCCAATGCTATCGGTGAAAGTAATAGTTCTGTAGTCAAACGACTATTTAGCTTGGCTATACCAGTTTCAATGGCCAATATTATGCTGCCTATGGTATCCCTTATCGATACATTCATCGTGCCAA
>URQX01000135.1 GCA_900550175.1 uncultured Veillonella sp. | reverse complement strand
CTTGTAGTCGTTCACTATTGATATGAAGTCGTTCTGCCCGAAGCTTAAGCTGTAATTGAGATTCTTCACCAGATGCATATAGTACAGTACCTACCGTATCGGCTACCTTTTGAGAAACTTGTAATAATAACGTAGATTTACCAATACCTGGATCACCACCTAAGAGCATTAATGCACCAGGTACTATACCGCCACCTAATACGCGGTCGATTTCACCAAAGGTAGTAGATACACGAGCAATAGATGAAATTTCAATATCCGGTAAAGCAGTTGGTTTTGTTGTTTGGTTTCCCACACCTCGTGAAGGTGTGCGGCTATGTTTAGTTTCTTTAATAATCTCTTCAACTAATGTATTCCATTCTCCACATTGTGGACAACGCCCCATCCACTTAGATGACTCAGCCCCACAATTCTGACAGAAGAATACTGATTTTGCTTTTGCCATAATACCTCAAAACTTTTATATAAGATAAAAAAGGTCATGAATGATAACCATTCATGACCTTTTATGCATAATTTTACTACATGGTTAACTATCACTATTTTATAGTATACCATTTAAGCCATATAATTTATATGAAAGGTAGTCATTAACTATATATTTTGTATTTATATTAAACAGTTACAACAATATCGTTATCCTTTGCATCTGCTTTAATAGTCTTGCCTGCTATCGCCTCTCCTTTCAAAATGAGATCAGATACGGGGTCCTCAATTAAGCGTTGAATAGCGCGTTTTAAAGGACGAGCACCCATAGTAAAATCGGAGCCTTCTTTAACGAGCAATTTCATAGCCTCAGGTGTAATTTCTAATTGTAAATCACGTTCTCCAAGACGTTTTATTACATCACTCATCAAAATTGTTACAATTTTTGTTAAGTCCTCTTCAGTTAATGGATGGAATACAATCATCTCATCAATGCGATTTAAAAACTCTGGTCTGAAGTGACGTTTTACTGCATCCAGAACAGACTTCTTAGCCTCTTTAAAATCTATGACTTTAGTATTTTGTGCATGAGATTCTGCTTTTTTCGGTGCCAAGAAGCCTAGTTCTGTTGAGTTCTTATGTAATGCTTTAGCACCTAAGTTACTAGTCATGATAATAACCGTATTTCTAAAGTCTACAGTTCTACCTTGACTATCTGTAAGTCGACCATCATCAAGTACTTGTAATAAGATATTAAAAAAATCTGCATGAGCCTTTTCTACTTCATCGAGTAAAATAACGCTATATGGTTTACGTCGAACTGCATCTGTGAGTTGGCCGCCCTCTTCATACCCTACGTATCCTGGAGGAGCCCCAACTAGACGAGAAACAGTATGCTTCTCCATATATTCAGACATATCAAGTCGAATCATGGCAGATTCATCGCCGAACAAGGAGGATGCAAGTGCTCTTGCTAATTCAGTTTTACCAACCCCTGTTGGTCCAAGGAATAAGAATGAACCAATAGGGCGTTTTGGATCCTTTAATCCAGCCCTTGCACGGCGCACAGCTTTCGCTACAGCTGTAACAGCATCATCTTGACCGATGACACGTTTATGTAACTCATCTTCTAAATGAAGCAAGGTTTCTGATTCTTCTTCTCCAATTTTAGCCACAGGAATCCCCGTCCACTGAGCTACTACTGCTGCAATATCTTCTTCTGTAACTATTAGTTTTTGATCACTTTCTTCTTTAGCTACAGATTTTTTATCATCAATCTCTTTAACTAGAGCTTGCTCTTCATCACGAAGCTTAGCTGCCTTTTCAAAATCTTGTGATGTGACAGCCGCTTCTTTTTCCTTCTTAACCGTATTGAGTCTGTCTTCTAAAGCTTTAACATCTGGTGCCGCCGAAAATACCTTCATACGAACCTTAGATGCAGCCTCATCAACCACATCGATAGCTTTATCCGGCAAAAATCGATCTGTAATATATCTACTAGATAAAGTAACAGCAGCTTTTAATGCTTCATCTGTAATTTTAGCCTTATGGAAGGCCTCATAACGATCTCGTAAGCCTCTCAAGATTTCAAGAGCATCCTCTTCATTAGGTTCCCCTACTTGAACAGGTTGGAAACGACGCTCTAAGGCAGCATCTTTTTCAATATGCTTTTTATATTCATCAAGTGTCGTAGCGCCAATAACTTGGAAGCCACCGCGTGCCAAGGCTGGTTTCAAGATATTTGCCGCATCCATAGCACCTTCTGTGGCACCCGCTCCTACTAATGTGTGAATTTCATCAATGAAGATAATCATATCATCATGTTCTTGTACTTCATCGATGGCTTTTTTCAAACGCTCTTCAAATTCGCCACGGTATTTTGCACCAGCTAACATAGAGCTAATGCTAAGGGAGATAATGCGTTTATTACGCAAAATTTCTGGCACATTACCGTTGACGATACGTTGCGCCAAGCCTTCAGCAATGGCCGTCTTACCTACACCAGGTTCACCAATGAGAACGGGATTATTTTTAGTTCTACGACTAAGAATTTGGATAACTCGTTGAATTTCTGTATCACGGCCAATAACAGGGTCAATTTTACCTTGTTTTGCCGACTCATTTAGGTCCGTACCGAAATCAGCTAAATCACCTAAATCACTATTATTATTAGAGCTATCTTGACCACTATGATCATCATTTGTACTAGAGCCAAGAATATGACGAATCGCTTCTACTATATCATCAGTACGAATATTCATAGCCCGTAAAATACCAACCGCAACACCACCACCGTCGCTAAGTAATCCTAAGAGAATATGCTCAGTGCCAACATAATTATGCTTCATACGATTAGCTATTTGAACAGCTAGCTCAAGTACATACTTAACGCGAGGGGTCATATATATGGATGTTACTTTTTTATTGCCGCGCCCCACTTGTTCTTCTACAGATTCAAAAATATCTTCTGTAACGATACCAAGCGCTTCTAAGGCCTTTGCAGCAACACCATTTTTAACCTTTGTAAGGCCGATGAGTACATGTTCAGTTCCTACATAGTCATGTCCCAGTTCCAATGCTGCTTCTTGAGCAAAGGAAAGAACACGCTGTGCATCATCTGTAAATCGTTGCATCATAATATCACCTCACCTATCTATGTAAATTGTAATTATTTCTCTTCAAATATATGTAAACAATGGTAGAGTATACCATTGGAATAGCTATTAACTAAACAAACAAATTTATAGTCAATGTGAAAGCTTCTGACGAATTATCTTCGCACGATAGCTATCACGCTCGATATCAGTTAGATTTTCATTCCTTGCATATTTTGAAAGGAAATTAGGTCTAGTTATGGCAATCAGCTCATTAAATGAATCCTTGCCCCATGGAGGTAAAATCTCTAAATCAACACCTAATTGGATATCACTAAGCTTTGTTAATGCTTCTTTGCCATCTACACGACGGGCATATTGTAAAACGCCATAAGAGCGCCAAAGTACATCTTCTAAACCTTCTTTATCATTATGTAATAAGGACTGTCTAGATTTTCGCTCCTCCGCAATAATGCCTTCTACAATCTTCTTCAATTGCTCGATAGTATCCTCTTCACTGACCCCCATAGTACGTTGATTTGAGATTTGATATATATTCCCTAAAGCTTCAGAACCCTCTCCATATAATCCACGTACAGAGTAGCCCAATTGAATAATGCTACGAATAAGGCGTGTAATGCGTCCAGATATGCTCAATGCTGGTAAATGTAGCATTACAGATGCTCGTAATCCTGTACCTACATTTGTAGGACAAGCTGTTAAATAACCAAAACGCTCATCAAAAGCATATGGATATTTTGCTTCTATAGCCTTATCAATTTTTAGCGCATGTTCATAAGCTTCATGTAATCGCAATCCAGAAACCATAGATTGAATCCGCAAGTGATCTTCTTCATTCACCATAATCACAATAGATGCATCATCAGATACTACTAAATTGCGATATGGAAGTTTCTCCTCTAATGCAGGACTCATCATATGTTTTTCAACTAATATGGCGCGTTCACGCTCACTTAATTGCTCAAGATTGATATTGGAGTATTGATGTCCATCTGCTTCTTTTAAAGGTTGAAGCAAACCTCTAGAAATAGTATTTACTTTTTCTAAAGATGACAGGTCATTACGATTTGTAAACAATATACAATCAAAGTTCCTAGCCAATCGAATACGACTAGAAATTACAATATGATCCGTTGCATCCGTATCGAGTTGTAGCCATGGGCTTAAAGGAGAGTCTAATATAGTATCTAACATAATAAGAACCTCCTATTCTTTAT
>URQX01000134.1 GCA_900550175.1 uncultured Veillonella sp. | reverse complement strand
TGGATGACGTAGCTTATATGAAACGCGCCATTGCACTGGCAAAATTAGCCACAGGACATACTTCACCAAATCCTTTGGTGGGTGCTGTAGTGGTGAAAGACAATACAATAATCGGTGAAGGCTATCATCACAAAGCTGGCACTGCTCATGCAGAGGTGCATGCACTGAATCAGGCAGGTGAGAATGCTAAGGGTGCTACTTTATATGTAACATTAGAGCCTTGTTCTCATTATGGTAAAACACCACCTTGTGTACTTCGAATTATAGAGGCTGGTATAGCTAAGGTCGTTATTGGCAGTACAGATCCTAATCCACTTGTTGCTGGTAAAGGTATTGAGATCCTTAAAGAGGCGGGGATTGAAGTTGTAGTTCCTGTTTGTAATGATGAATGTGCTGAGCTAAATGAACACTTTTTTACCTATATACAAACGGGGCAACCTTTTGTAACTATAAAAAGTGCAATGTCCTTAGATGGCAAGATTGCAACATATACAGGTCAATCCCAATGGATTACAAATGAATCCTCTCGTCGTGATGGACATGTATTACGTGCTACTCATGATGCTATGCTCGTTGGTATCGGTACAATCTTAGCAGATAATCCTCAGTTAAACTGTCGACTCAGTGATGATGAATTAACAGATGCTATATCGGATAGAAACATTCTTAATGAGCCTATCCCAGTTCATCAACCAGATGTCATCATATTGGACAGTCTTGGTAGAACGCCTACCACAAGTCGTGTATTTGAAGTAGATACTCGCAAGGTTCATATATTTGTATCTAAAGGTTGTCCTAAAGAACGGATACAGGCGCTAGAACAAGTAGGGGCTTTTGTTACTGTTGTTGAATCAGTATCTACTCGTAAAAGTAAAAGTACAGATATCGTCATAGATATTAAGAAATTATCTATTGATGATATTCTTACTAAGTTGGGAGATTTTGGTTATACTTCAGTGTTAGTTGAAGGTGGTTCTGCTATTATCAGCTCTTTTGTAGAGACCATGAACTTTGATAAGGTAGTTACCTATATTGGTAATACTATTATCGGAGGAACAGAGGCTACAACTGCTGTAGGTGGACGTGGCTTTGAAAGCTTAGAATCTTCTCCGCAGTTAACTTTCACAAAAACAACTGTATTAGATAATAACATTCGTATTGAAGCATATCGTCAAGGAAGGAGGGGTGCTTATGTTCACGGGGATCGTTGAAGAAATCGGACGTGTAGAAAGCATTAAAAAAGGCCCTAAATCCTTAGCTATTACAATACGGGGGGATAAGATTTTTAGCGATTTAAAAATCGGTGACTCCGTTGCTGTTAACGGTGTGTGCTTGACGGCGACCACAATTGGTAATGGTGTATTTACAGCTGATGTAATGCCTGAATCGATTAAGATGACTACTTTCACTAATTTGAAAGTTCATCAACCTGTCAATTTAGAACGGGCTATGCTCGCTAATGGTAGATTTGGAGGTCACATTGTGGCTGGTCACGTAGATGGGACAGGCCGCATCATTGATCGTGAACAAACGGATAATGCTATTATTTTTACCGTAGAGGCTCCAAAATCCGTCATGGATTACGTCATCTATAAGGGCTCTATTACCATCGATGGTATTAGCCTCACAATTATGCGACGAACGGACAGCAGTTTTTCCGTATCTATCATTCCTCATACCTTGGGCGAAACTATTTTAGGTTCTGCTCATATTGGTACAGAGGTTAATTTAGAAACGGATATCGCTGGTCGATATATTCGTCATTTTATGAATCTCGGTAGTGAACCTACCGAAGATAAACCTAAGAAATCTATGCAATCCCTCTTAGTAGAGAATGGATTTATATAAAGAGTAAGGAGCGTTCCTATGAGCGAACAATTACATTCTATTGAAGAGGTCTTACAAGACCTTAAAGCTGGCAAACCTGTTATTATTGTTGATGATGAAAGCCGTGAAAACGAAGGCGATCTTATCATCGCTGCAGAGTTTGCTACACAAGAAAATATTAACTTTATGGTTAAATACGCGCGAGGTATTGTATGTACACCAATGCGTCGTGAAGCATTAGAAAAGCTTGGTATTCCAGCAATGGTTGCTAAAAATACAGACAATCATGAAACTGCTTTTACCGTTACTGTTGACCACGTAGATACTACAACAGGCGTATCTCCAGCAGAACGTGCGTATACAATTCAAAAATTATTAGATCCAAATGCTAAACCTGAAGACTTCCGTCGCCCAGGCCACGTATTCCCCCTTGTTTATAAAGAGGGTGGCGTATTAGTTCGCCAAGGTCATACAGAAGCATCTATCGACCTTTGTCGCTTAGCGGGCTTACAAGAAGCAGCTGTTATTTGTGAAATCACAAAAGACGATGGCGATATGGCTCGTTTGCCAGATCTATTACAATTTGCTAAAGAATATAATCTTAAAATTGCATCTGTAGCAGAACTTATTGAGTATCGTAAACAACATGAAGATATGGTAGAGCTCGGTGCTTGTTCTAAATTGCCTACTAAATTTGGTGACTTTAATATCTTTGTATTCAAAAATGATTTAGATCATAAAGAACATTTAGCTATCGTTAAAGGTGATGTACAAAACTGTGACGATGTTCTTATACGTATTCACTCTGAATGTTTAACAGGCGATGTATTTGGTTCTAAACGTTGCGATTGTGGCGAACAATTAGATCATGCGTTACGTGCCATCGAAAAAGAAGGCAAAGGCGTTGTAGTCTATATGCGCCAAGAAGGCCGTGGTATCGGTTTAACAAATAAAATCAAAGCGTACGCATTACAAGAACAAGGATTAGATACTGTAGAGGCTAATGAACAATTAGGCTTCCCTGCAGATATGCGCGAATATTCCTTAGCAGCTCAAATTATTCGTTTCTTAGGTATTAAAAGCATTCGATTGTTGACAAACAATCCAGAAAAACGTCATGGCTTAGAACATTGGGGTATTGATGTAACTAGCCGGGTACCGCTCATTATTGCAGCCAATAAATTTAATGCAGGGTACTTAAAGACAAAAGAAGAAAAAATGGGTCATATGTTAGAAGACTAATCATTTAGTTCTATTTAACAAATTGCTCGTCACATAAGAATTTCCTTTATAGGAATATAGGAGGTCAACATAATGAAGGTTCAAGAAGGTAATTTATTAGGTAGCGGTAAAAAATTTGCTATTATCGGTTCTCGTTTTAATGAGTTTATTACGTCCAAATTAATTGGTGGTGCTGAAGATTGCTTATTGCGTCACGATGTAAAAGAAGAGGATATCACTGTTATCTGGGTACCAGGTGCTTATGAAATTCCATTGATTGCTAAAAAAGCTGCTTCATCTGGTCGCTTCGATGCGGTTATCTGTGTTGGGGCTGTTATCCGTGGTGCTACAACTCATTATGACTATGTATGTAATGAAGTAGCAAAAGGTATTGCTCATGTTTCCTTGGAAACTGGTGTTCCTGTTATGTTCGGTGTAGTAACTACTGAAAATATTGAACAAGCGATTGAACGTGCTGGTACTAAGGCTGGTAATAAGGGTTACGATTGTGCTATGGGCGCTATTGAAATGGTTAACCTTATCGATCAATTCTAATAATTACATAGTAAACACTCAGTGTCTTATGATGCTGAGTGTTTTTATATTATCGAAAATATGTTCCTTTATCTTGAAAATAGGCTAGACGAACATATATTCTCTGTTATTGAAAAGTAAATCTATGACATGATATACTATATAAGCACTTATAAGTGCGTTTTAAACTTTAATTAATAATAAGGAATGATAGAATGGATTATATAAAACGTTTTACGACCCGCGAAGGGGTCCGTATGTCTTTAGCGGTAACAACAGATACTGTTGAAACAGCTCGCGTGCGTCATGATTTATGGCCTGTAGCAACAGCTGCTTTAGGTCGTGCTATGACGGGTGCTATTTTGTTGGCAGGGGACTTTAAAAACCATGAAAATGTAAGTCTTCGTATCAAAGGTGATGGTCCGTTAGGAGTTGTTCACGTAGATGCTTTTGCAGATAATACAGTTCGTGGCTATGTGGATGAGCCACATGTAGATGTACCTTTAAAACGAGCTGGTAAGCTCGATGTAGGTGCTGCTGTAGGCCATAATGGTGAAGTGCAAGTAACTCGTTTTACACAATTAGCACAAGACTATACATCCACAAGTCCTATTCAAAGTGGCGAAGTAGCAGAAGATTTGGCTTATTATTTATATGCTTCTGAGCAAGTACCTTCTACTATTAGCTTAGGTGTATTGGTGGATCCAGATTATCATACTGTTGTGGCAGGCGGTTTCATCGTACAAGCTTTACCAGATGCTACAGATGAAGCATTAGCACAAGTAGAAAAGA
>URQX01000133.1 GCA_900550175.1 uncultured Veillonella sp. | reverse complement strand
GCATCGTAAGGCACTTCACGAGCAGAGATAGCACCAAGAGTTAGCCCTTCTGGCAACTCTGTAGGCATATCTTTCAAGCTATGCACAGCGATATCGATATCGCCTTTATGCATTGCCTCTTCTAACTCAGCGGTAAATAAACCTTTACCACCAACTTGAGCTAGTGGTTTTTCCAAGATGCGGTCACCCTTTGTATTAAAGTGAACAAGCTCTACTGTAATATTTGGGTACAGACGTTGTAACTCTGCACTAATATGTTCAGCCTGCCATAGGGCAAGGGCACTTTTTCGCGTGCCGATTCGAATATGGTCTCTCATGGCATTAGCCTTCTTTCTCAAGATTAAACATATCTTTGAATAAATCCCAGTACAAACCTTCTTCCTCTGTACCAGCGATTTCGTTAAAGTGAATCATCGGTTCACGCAACATTTTGCGAATGATCATGCGACTCATAGAGTCCATAATACGACGCTCTTTATCTGAAATATCAGGTAATTTCGCTAATGCACGATGTAACTCACGACGGCGAATGCGCTCTGCTTTTTCCGTGAGCAATGCCATCATAGGGCGCACCGTTAAATAGCTCAATTTGTCTAATAGTTCTTCAATAGCATCGTGAATGATAGGCTCTGCACGACGAGCTTCCTCTTCGCGCTGCGCCTTATTCTCTTCTACTACACTTTCAAGGGAGTCGATATTGAATAAATAAATACCATCAATATCTGCTACAGCAGGATCGATATCGCGTGGTACCGCAATATCAATCATAACGATTGGCTCACCTTTACGAAGGGAGGTAATTTTCTTAGCCTCTCGTTCAGTAATAATATAGTGCGGCGCCCCTGTAGATGTGATGAGGATATCCGCATCTTTAGCGTAATCTACAAAGTTATCGAGCTTAACAGCTTTACCATTAAATCGCTCTGCTAAAGCCTCTGCCTTGGTAAAGGTTCTATTGGATACAAAAATCGTTTTTACGCCCTTTGCTTGTAAGTGTGTTGCGGTCAACTCACTCATGGTGCCAGCACCTAAGATGAGCACCGTCGCTTCAGATAATGGTTTATCTAGGCTGTCCTCCGCAAGGTTAACAGCCGTATAGCTCACAGATACTGGCGTATTAGCAATACCTGTGTTCGTCCGTACCTTTTTACCAACACTAATAGCACGTTGGAACAAAATATTGAAAATCGTGCCTGTACAACCTGCACTATAGGCATGGATATAAGCCCCTTTTAATTGGCTCAAGATTTGTCCTTCCCCCAACACAAGAGAATCGAGGCTTGCAGATACACGGAATAGATGTTCAATACAATCTCGTTCTTCATAGAAGAAGAATGCATCTTCATCGATGTGGTCGGCACCTTTTAAATCCTTTAACACCGCCAACATATATTCTTTAGGGAACTCTACACCTTCTAAGGCCGCATAGATTTCAGTTCTATTGCATGTAGACAAAATAACACATTCTGCTACACAGTCGAATTCATAGAGGCGGTTCAGTGCTGAAGCGACCTCGTCCTTATCAAACGAGAAACGTTCACGCACCGCAACAGCGGCACTTCTATGATTTAGACCTAATACCACTAATTTCATGGTCAAGTTTCTCCTCTATAGTCATCCACTCTCCCTTGAGAATGGCTTCAAAAGTTTCTACAGTCAGATGGTCTCGCCAAAATTTCTGTCGAGCCTCTGGGGTAGGAAGTAGTAACTTTACTTCTTCTCTAAATATTTTAAGTCTAGGCATTGCCTTTTGCAACTGACCATAACGATTCATCATATCTTGTCGTACCAGACGATTAATTCGTGGTCCTACATTATTGGCGCTAATAGCAATATGTAAATCACCTAGTTCAAGTGATGAAGGAACAGTAAACCTACATGCTGTAGGATCATCACTACGGTTTGTCCAAACGCGGTGTTTTTTCCCCATATCATATAACGTATCGTTTAATTCACCATTATCTGTGCAGATAAAGAACAAACTGCTCGTTATAATATGGTGTTCATCATCCATTGTGAAAGCACGGTCACACCATGTGATTCGATTATCCTTTGCCCATTGACTAATCGTATCCGTCACAACAGGAGCGATCACAACAATTTGACAAGGCTCATCAATAAATAGCTGCATCCGTCGCTGTGCAACCTCTCCGCCACCAACAAATAGGATTACATCTTCAGTTGTAGGTTGAAATGTTATAGATACCATAGCTGTCCTACTATATATAAAAAAATCGGCTTGATGGTCAAGCCGATTTTCAATTGCCTACATAAATCGTTTCAGATATACGCCGATACGTCCCTTACGAGATGTACCTGTAATGGCTTCTACCTTCATTCGGCCACGACCACGCATAGAGATTACATCCCCTTCTTTAACTTCTTGGGATGCACCCTTAGCAGGTTGCCAGTTCACTTGCAATAATCCAGCATTAATAGCGCTTACCAATTTGGTACGAGATACACTAAAGCCAGAACTTGCTACCGCATCTAAGCGCAACGAAGCAACTGTAGTACGGACTTCTTTAATTTTTTCTTCTTTTGGCGCAATATCCGACAGCTCAATAGCCTCTACAGATACAGAAACCATAGCGATTTTTGTAAAGTTTTGAATTACGAAATCTGCTACGCTTTCATCAACCAAAATTTGAGCGCCCCCTTGTTGGACGATAACGTCCCCAAATTTAGAGCGATCAATGCCAAGGCCCATTAAGGAGCCTAGTACATCGCGATGAGTAAGTAATCGGAACCGTGGGTCCCAATTCACCTTAAGGGCACGAATGCCCATGTCCACAGTACCGTTAAAGTCGCTATCTACAAAGGCGATACGGATGCGTTCCGCCCCTTCATAGCCACCGTCTGTCTTAACGATAAGCTGTGGGTAGTTAGCCTTGATTGCGTCTGCAATGACAAGACCTGCAGGGCTCGTAAAGTCCGCCACGCGATATGGACGACCTTTCACAACCTGCTCAGCCAAGTCAAGCATGCGGCGAGCTTCCTCACCACTGCCACTGGCTTCAAAATATCGTATTAATTTACTAGTATCTGCCAAAATTATTTCCCCAATTCATTCGACCGAGCAAGACATGCTACTACGCCATCTTGGAGAGCACTGCGAAGTCCACCTTTTTCCATGGCTCCAATACCGGCAATGGTCGTGCCACCTGGGCTTGTTACTTGATCTCGTAGTACTGCTGGATGATTGCCACTTTCAAGAGCCATCTTACCAGCACCGTACATCGTTTGAGCCGCAGCCTTAATTGCTAACTGACGAGGCAATCCGATGCGAACGCCCGCATCAGCTAAGGCATCAAGAATGACAAACATATAGCCAGGGCCTGCACCAGATAGTGCACCTAAGCGGTCTAAATCGGCTTCGCTCACCACCGCTACTTCACCGACAGCCTCAAACAAAGCTTGCACAGCACGACCAAGGTCAGTATGTACATCATCCCCTGCAAGAGCCGTCATACCTGCACCGATAGAAGCCGGTGTATTTGGCATAGCTCTAAACCAGTTAGCTTGCGGAATCGCTGCATCAAGAGTATCTAAGGTGATACCTGCTGCAACGGAAATCATAACAGTCCCATAAGGTACTTCTTTTAACGTCTCTAATACAGATGGTAACACTTGTGGTTTTACGGCCAACAAAATGGTATTGTACTCTTTTACATCAGGCAATGTAGTAAAACCTACTACACCGAGCTCCTCAGTTAGAGTCTTACATTGTTCTTCGCGACGCACTAGAATGTGTGTATCACTTGCTTTCAACACGCCATGCTGTAATGCACCGCGCAATAGAGCGCCACCCATCGAGCCAACGCCTATACATAGGGTTTTACCTAACATCGTTGTCACCACCATTTATAGAGAAATTATTTATTGTCCCAAGCGTATTCGTTTTGCTCAGTTTTGTTGCTTTCATTATCAGAATAATCAATGGAAATGTTTACAGGTACACACATGAAAATATCTTTACCTACTTTTTCCAATTTGCCATCCAATGCAAAAGTCGCACCAGATACGAAGTCCACAATACGCGCTGCTTCATGAGGATCTGTATTTTCAAAGTTAATCAATACAGGACGCATGTCGCGCAATTGATGTGTAATATTTTCAGAATCTTCAAATACTTTTGGTTCAATTACAACTACTTTCATAGCTGTTGGACGTTGTGTCATCGTAGATTGGCCTCCTACCTTGCGTGGATGAAACTCAGATGCACCGGATACTGGAGCTGCAGGAGCTACTGGAGCAGGTTCAGCTTCGTATTCTTCATCATCTTCGTAGTCATAATCATCATATTCATAGTCATCATCATTTTTGCCTAAGAATAAGTTTTTTGCTTTGTCTAAATAATCTCCCAATGCCATTTGGATTTCCTCCTAATAC
>URQX01000132.1 GCA_900550175.1 uncultured Veillonella sp. | reverse complement strand
CTTTACTTGAGCGTAAAAGCAGATTGTATGTGGCTTTACGGTGTCCCTCAGCACGTGCTACTAATGTAAAAGAAACACTGCATGCATAGTTAAATACGTTTAAAGATGTTAATCTATGTCTATTTATTTTGCTCGACCTTATTCTGCTTGGGAGCGTGGATCAAATGAAAGGCACAATGGTTTACTTCGTAGATGTATACCGAAAGGAATGCCAATAAAAACCGTTTCAGAGGAAGCAATTCAACGAACACTTCAATGGTGTAATAATTTGCCACGCAAGCTTCTAAATTATAGAACGCCCTTGGAAGTCTTTCTTGAAGAAGTAGAATTAGATTAAATCGGTATTTATTACTTACAAACTAAAACAAGGAAAGAAACCATTAGATTTCTTTCCTTGTTTTAATATGATATAATTTATATCAAAGTGAGGCATAAATGGTTTCGACGCCAGACTTCGCTTCTAAAGTAAAAATTTGAAGAAACGGTCTGACTTCTATGTCGGGCCTTTTTTCATGCCCCAATTAGAAAGCTAGCTTTTAGCTAGAGGTCAATCATTTTGCTGCCATGATAATGGTTGCTACAAGTATGCCAAAGGAAATCATTAACGATAACACTTTGAATGTACTCATATTGATCACCGCCAATCCTCGAGTTGATTAGCAAAGGCTGGACCCATTTAGAGGCCTCAAGTTTAATATAGTGTTGTCAATAATAAAAGTAAATAGATTAGAGGTTCCTAATAGTCACCTAGGTGAGCAATAGGAACCTTTTTCGTTTTGTAATCGTATTCATAATTGTGTTCTTATTATGTTACAATACAGTTAAAATTACTATTTTGTGGAGAGAGGTATATGTTAAAACGATTATTATTAAGTGCTATTGTATTGAGCGCTATTAGTGTTTCTAGTTATGCTGTTGATGTGAATATTCCCGGTGCAGATCCGAGTATTTCGCGTGATGCATATGTACAGGCGGTATATACGACTGATAAAATTGAGTCTACATATGATGAGAGATTAAAAAAGAAGGCAGATTCATTTTCCGCTTATTCTAAAGAGCGTTTTAATCAAGAGTTTGGTGTTGTTGTAGATGACGATGCAGTAGAAGCCTTAAAGAATGAGATTTATACTATTGAACGCCGTAAGTTTGATGGTAACACAGTAGTGAATTTACATAATAAAAAGGGTGGTCTATCAGTAACATTACCATTTAGTGCAGTACAAAAAGAGGCATTAAGTGATTTTCCGGATGCAACGGCAGGTTATTTATTTCAGTCCCCAATGATTGTTACTGCTATTATTGAAAATAAAATGCCATATTCTCCTGATAAAACAGATATGGTTTTTAAATATGATGGTCTTAGTAAAAGTTACTGGAGAAAAATAACTCTTACTGGTGCTGTAGATATGGACATTACTGCTTTAAATTTTGAGTTGAGTAAGCATCCTAAGCAAGCATATAATGTTATTCTGTATCCTCGTGTAACGGAGAGTGTCACATCAAATGATATTAATACAATAATGGCTAATTATGTATTGCCTTCAATTCATTCTCTTCGAGATTTAGATGACTATAGCAGAGTAGAAAACTATAAGAAATATTCTTTTAGAGTTCCTAAAACAGCCGTTGAAGAAAATAACCCTAATGTTAAAATAGATGGTGTAACTTTCACAGTTGATAAAGATATAAGGCAACAAATTTTGATTGACCCTGCAAATAATTTGGGAAAGGGTATATTTAGTTCATTTGACGAAATTGATCTGTTACATAAACTAGATAATAAGACTGCTGAGTTCTTTGGATTTCCTGGATCCCCAAAGATTACCAAAGGTAGTCATTCCTTTGTTTGGAATGATGGTATGCCAGGTTTATTACTAGATCTTGAATTAGATAATCGACAGGGTATATTGATGTTTATTACTTATGATTACAGTTTTAAGTACCAAAATTCAATCCAATATCCCTTAGATAATAGTACATATACTAAGGTGCAGTTACGAAAATTAATTACAGATGCAACATTATCTGATACTGGTAATATGTATCAAGAGGATGTTTTGTTTATCTAATCCTTATTTTTTATAAGTAAAATAGGGAAAGAAATCATACGATTCCTTTCCCCGTTTAGATATGATATAATTTATATCAAAGTGAGGCATAAATGGTTTGGACGCCAGACTTCGCTTCTAGTAAGTAAAATTGAAGAAACGGTCTGACTTCTATGTCGGGCCTTTTTTCATGCGTTCTTTCACCGCCAATCTCTAGAAGACTAGCAAAGGCTGGACCCATTTAGAGGCCTCAAGTTCAATATAGTGATGTCCATAATAAAAGTAAATAGATTAGAGGTTCCTAATAGTCACCTAGGTGACCAATAGGAACCTCTTTCGTTTTGTAAATATTTTCATCAATAGCTTCTTATTATGTTACAATACAGTTAATATTACTATTTTATGGAGAGATGTATATGTTAAAACGATTATTATTAAGTGCTATGGTGTTGAGCGCTGTTAGTGTATCTAGTTATGCTGTTGATGTGAATATTCCCGGTGCAGATCCAAGTATTGATAAGGATGTGTATGTACAGGGGGTATATAGTACTGAAAATATTAAGAATGCTTATGATGTAGAAACTCGAAAGATAATAGACTCGATTGTATCGAAAAAGGGAATATCTAAAGGGTTTGGTACTGCTGTTAATGATTCTGAAGTTGAATCCTTTAAAAATGATTTATACTCTATCAAGCGTCGTCAATTTGACGGTAATACAATTGTGAATTTACATAATAATGATGGTGGACTATCGGTTACATTTCCCTTTAGCGCAATACAGAAAGAGGCTATAATCGATTTTCCTAATTCAAATGCTCATTATTTAGTTGAATCACCTATGATTGCTGCAGGTATTATTGAAAATAAAACACCAAACACTACTGATAAAACTGATGTTGTTGTAAATTATGACGGCTTAAGTAAAAGTTCTTTGAGAAAGACAACCCTGAGCGGGGCTGTTGATATGGAAATTATTGGTTTAAACTTTGAGCTGAGCAAACATCCAAATCAAGAGTATAATGTTATCCTTTATCCGCGTGCAACGAAGCTAGTCACATCTAATGATATTAATACAATAATGGCTAATTATGTAGTGCCATCAATCTATTCGCTTCAAGATCTAGATAATTATAGCAAGGTTGAGACATATAAAACATATTCCTTTAGGGTGCCTAAAACAGCTGTAAAAGCAAAGAATATAAATGAAAAATTGGATGGAGTAACTTTTACAATTGATAAAGATATAAATCAACAAATTCGCATTGAACCTAATTATGAATCTGAAAAAGGTATATTTAGTACAGTTGATGAGATACATATATTAAATAAGATTGATAATAAGTCTGCAGAGTTGTTTGGTGCACCTGGGGCTAAAATGATAACAAAGGGATTCCATACTTATGTGTGGAATGATGGAATACCAGGACTATTACTAGATTTTGAATTAGATAATCAACAAGGTATGTTGGTGTTTGTTACTTATGATGAAAAACATAAGTATGTGAACACCATACAATACCCGCTAGATCATGGGGCATATAGTAAAGCTCAGTTACGTAAATTAATTACTGATGTAAAATTAGCGGACACAGGAAATATGTATAAAGGAGATGTTTGGATTATTTAATAATTTCTTTTAACAACAAAACAGGGAAAGAAATCCTTAGATTTCTTTCCCAATTTAGATATGATATAATTTATATCAAAGTGAGGCATAAATGGTTTGGTCGCCAAGACTTCGCTTCTAAGTTAAAAAATTGAAGAAACGGTCCGACTTTTATGTCGGGCTGTTTTTCGTATTCAGAAGTGAGTGTCAGTTTTGTAACGCTCGTTTGCCGTATATTTTTAAGATTATAGCAATAATTGTATTTACTACGAATAGAAGAGCAAAGAATGCTAAAGCTGTAGAATAACCATATCCCGCCTCATGGAAGTATGACACGAGCATAGGACCAACTATACCTGCTAATCCCCAAGCGGTTAGGATACGGCCGTGAATAGTAGAAAGCTGGCGTATACCGTAGAGATCCGCAAGATATGCTGGCATACAGGAGAAGCCACCGCCATAGCAGGTGATAATGATAAGAATTAAAATTTGGAATGTTAAGGCACTATTTGTTTGGGATAGTAAATAAAATGCGATGATTTGTATAATAAAGAATAGTATGTAAGTTTGTGCCCGGCCAAAGTAGTCGGAGATAGTAGACCACACAATGCGACCGCCACCATTGAAGATACCGATGATACCAACAAGCGATGCGGCTGCTGCAGGTGTCATACCAATGGTTTCTTGTGCCATAGGGGACGCTAAGGATAGAAGACCTATACCACAGGTAATATTAATAAAGAAAATCCACCAAA
>URQX01000131.1 GCA_900550175.1 uncultured Veillonella sp. | reverse complement strand
CATTGATATTCTTATTCTTTGAAATTCCTTTAGCACCAATTTTGCATACTACATTAAATTACTTAGGTGATATGGTAACACCATTATCTTTGATTTACATTGGTATTGTACTTCATGATGCAGGTCTTAAAAGTATGAGACTCAATAAGGATTCCATTGGTGGTATCGTAGGACGATTTGTTATTTCTCCAATTATTATGTTTTGTGTCATTATGGCACTACAATATGGAGCAGGTATCGTCCTAGAGCCAATCGCAATCATTATCTTCGTTGTACAATCTGCGGGGCCAGTTATTGCAGTATTACCAATCGTAGCCAATGAATCCAAATCTGATCTGCCATTTGCTACAGGGCTTGTCATGATTAGTACAATACTATTTGTAGTAGCGATACCAATTATTATGGAAATCCTAACTATGATAGGTATAACAGCATAAACTAAAAGGTCTGACAATATAGTCAGACCTTTTTATATGTGAAAAAGAGGTTTAACACCTGAGTGTTAAACCTCTTTTAGTCGTTATCTAAAGAATCTACCAATAAGTGGCATACTTGCGCCATCGTTTTTATTAAGTCCTTTTAGAAGAACCATGATGATGACGTAGAGCAATAAGCCTTCGATACCAGTGAGTATGAAGTTAGCCCACATAGGTAAGGTATCTGTTAAGTAGTGGTAACTCAAGAAGATGAGTATACCCATGACACCGGCACTGACCACGTTTTTCCATAGTAAGGAAATATCGAGGAAGTAGCCTGTGTATTTTTTGATGTAAATCAAGTTGAGTAACGCTGCAAAGCCAATATCAGCAACGGTTGCCCAAGCGGCACCGCCGATACCGAGCCATGGGATGGCCGTTAATGTCCAGTTCAGGATGACTTTGATTACTAATGCAATACCCATATTAATTACAGGAATACGCGGTTTGTTGAGACCTTGTAAGATACCTGTTGTTACTTGGTGTACACCGAGGAAGAAGATCGAGAACGCAGTGATTTGTGTAGCTAATTCTGCCTTAGGTGCATTATAAATCAAGGTAACTGTTGGAGCAGCAAGTACATATAATAGCACTGTAAATGGTACAGTTGCCATGAATGTTAGTCGCATAGAGCCTGCAGTGCGGTCATAAATACCTTCATGATCGCGTTTTGCATAGGCATGAGAGATAGCTGGTACAATGCTTGTTGCAAGGGCCGCTGTAATGATGGTTGCCAAGTTGATGAGCGGTACCGCCATACCTGTAAGGTAACCGAACAACTCTGTTACCTCGTTCATCGGGAATCCCGCATCTAAGAGTCGACGTGGTACGATGAGCAAATCGAGGTTGGCTGTCAATGGCAACATGATACTTGCTAAAGAAATTGGAATGGACAATGTTAAGAGTCGTGACAAAATTTCTTTAGCTGATTCACGAGGACCATCATAGCTTTCACCAGTGCTACTAGCCTTAGGTAATTTATAGTAGTAGTACAAGAGGACTAGGAAGGCACCAAAGGCACCTACGCCAGCACCTAAGCTAGCACCACCTGCAGCAGCTGGTAAACCGTAAGGCAATAAGATCGCTGCAGCACCGAGCATGACGATAACACGTAACAGTTGCTCTACAATTTGGCTGACCGCCGTTGGCGTCATCATTTCATAGCCTTGGATATACCCGCGGAAGCAGGAAATCCACGTTACAAAGAATACTGCCGGAGCGAGCGCGATGATAGAGTAGTAGGCACGGCTTTCAGCAATGAGACCACTAGAGATTAACCAATCTGCACCAAAGTACATGGCGAGGCTGGCGATAAAGCCTGTAATGGTTAACATTGTAAAAGATATATTGAATACTCTCTTAGCACCACCAAAGTCGTGTAAGGCTAATCGTTCTGCTGTCAAAATAGAGATGGCAATCGGCACACCTGCGCTCGAAATTTGTAATAGTAACAAATAGATAGGAAAGGCCATCTGGTAGATACCGATGCCTTCACCACCCAAGATGCGGGATAGAAGAATCCAGTTAATACTACCGATGGCTTTCACTACGAAACCGGCAATGGTTAAGATTAAGGTTCCTTTTAAAAATCCACTAGCCATTGATTATAGTTTGTTGGAAGAACCCAATACATTTTTAATTTTGTGAGCTACCATGCCTTTAATAGCATCACGAGCAGGTCCTAAGTATTTACGAGGGTCAAATTCAGATGGGTTTTGAGCCAAGTATTCACGTACGGATGCAGTCATAGCAAGACGAAGGTCTGTATCGATGTTGATTTTGCAAACTGCCATTTGAGCTGCTTTGCGAAGCATTTCTTCAGGTACGCCTTGTGCACCAGGAATATTGCCACCAAATTCGTTACATTTTGCTACGAATTCAGGCAATACGGAGGATGCGCCATGTAATACGATAGGGAAGTCAGGCAACAATTCGCCAACTTTTTTCAAACGATCGAAATCAAGGTAAGGGTCGCCTTTGAATTTGTAAGCGCCATGGCTAGTACCAATAGCAATTGCTAAGGAGTCTACGCCTGTAAGATGTACGAATTCAGCAGCTTGTTCTGGGTCAGTGAAGCGAGCATCTGCATCAGATACGTTTACATCATCTTCAACACCAGCTAAACGGCCTAATTCTGCTTCTACTACAACGCCATGAGCGTGAGCATATTCAACAACTTGTTTAGTGATTTTTACGTTTTCATCAAAGTCATGGTGAGATGCGTCGATCATAACGGATGTGAAACCACCATCGACACAGTCTTTACAGATTTCGAAGGAATCGCCGTGATCAAGGTGAAGAGCGATAGGTAAATTGCTGTCTTCAAGAGCTGCTTCTACGAGTTTTACAAGGTAAATATGTTTAGCATATTTACGAGCACCTGCAGATACTTGCAAGATAAGAGGGGATTGTTCCTCTTTGGCTGCATCTACGATACCTTGTACGATTTCCATGTTGTTTACATTGAAAGCGCCAACAGCATAGCCGCCTTCATAGGCTTTTTTGAACATTTCTGTAGTAGTAACTAATGGCATGTTGTCCTCCTTGGCCATAGGGCCTGTCATATCATGTTATTAATACTGTGACTGCTAGTCTTTCTAGCACATATGAGCTAGATGAAATACTAGTGTATTGCAATCATATATCAATTCAAGTTAAGTATATCAAGAAACACTATAAAGGGCCAATATTTTTTGTATAACTTATGCATAAATTTCGTCTAATTTTATGGCCCATGTGGATTAATTTCTATGGATTAGTATTAACTTAGTAGTAATATCTAAGTTTAGTTGGTGAGCAATGCCGCCATATCTGATGGTATGGAGGCCTGTAATTCTAGCCACTCATTCGTCATAGGATGGTAAAAGCTAACCCGTGACGCATGGAGTGCTTGACGCTGAATGTATTCTAAATGCCCACCATACAGGTCATCGCCAGCAAGTGGATATCCTAGTTGAGATAGATGGATCCGAATTTGATGAGTGCGCCCCGTATGTAATAAACATTGCACATGGGTAAAGCATTGCTCAATCTTATTCTTTACAATGGTATTACTTTCAATGACAGTTATATCTGTATGAGCAGATTTACCTTCATTCGTGCAGCAACGCTCGATAATACTACCTGGTTTACGTCCTATAGGCCATTGTACGCTTATGTGATTAGTAGGTAATTGACCTTCTACAATAGCGTCGTAGTTTTTATGGAAATGAGTACGCTTTTTATCAAAAGCATGTTGTACTACAGAGGTTTTAGCAATGATAACAATCCCAGAGGTGTCTTTATCTAATCGATGAACAGGATGAAAGTCATAATGTTGATTTGTTTCTTGGTAGTAATGTAGAACACCATTTGCTAAGGTATGATCTCGTACCGTTGAGGTAGGATGCATTAGAATACCTGCTTCTTTATTGATGACTAGAATATGCTCATCTTCGTATACGATATCCAGGTCCATAGGACTTAAACTAAACTCTTGTTCAGGGGTTAACTTCATAACAAGATGGTCTCCACCGTGGACAAGGGTATTCCAAGAGGCTGGTTTGCCATTGACTGTTATAATACCGTTATTTCGCAATCGCCGCCGCATACGTTGGGAAATATGCTGTTGTTTTATAATGTGATTTATAGACTGTGTATGTACATCAGAATCTACAATCAAGTCGATAATAGTTGCTGTTTTCATGAATTGTATTATACCAAATAAATAGTGAATGAAGAATTTTTCATAATTTATTGTCTTTATATAAGATTATATAGTATAATTTTTATTAATGTTTTTTATATATTTTTTATGTATTGGTATTTTATTTATTTGAATGCTTTGGCAGTTCAATTTCTTAAAATCATATATTGACGATTATATGGTTTGCTTTGTAAAAGGAGAGGTTTATGAAACTGAATAAGAAATCCTTATTAGTCGCTTGTGTGTTGGCGG
>URQX01000130.1 GCA_900550175.1 uncultured Veillonella sp. | reverse complement strand
GGCTCGAAATGGCCATCCCGTTTCTTGATCATAATCTCCATTACTGTTCCCCTTGAGTAGTAAAATCTATAAAAATGTTGATTAAACATATATAAGATTAGACCAAAAGATATAAAATATCTTTAAGTTAAGTCTAATCAGAAAAATAAGAAAACTACTATATATAGTAGTTTTCTTATTGAACTTATACATTATGTTACGATTATAGCGAAAAAATTCTATACATTCAATATTGACATTTAGAAAATTATAAATATGGTATGCTTAAATTTATCGATATAGTTATAAATGCTAGAAAGTACTATATAAAGAGCATATATGATGATTTTGAATGATGTATCTCTTTTGAGAATAGTAATATAGTACGTATTAGTATATAAAATTCTGTTCTATATCGATCTATATCGTTCTACATACGATTGTGATTTATTTTATTAAAAGCATGTCATACATGGCCTATAATAGATATATAGTAAATAGGAGGTAAGACATGAAGTCTATTGTTATATATTCATCCCTTACGGGAAATACGAAACAAGTGGCAGAGGCTATTATTAGCGTATTGCCAGCAGGTACACCATGTGTGTCCATGAAAGAATTGCCTTCCGATATAGCATCCTATGATCTTGTGTTTGCAGGATTTTGGGTGGATAAAGGGACCGCAAATAAAGAAGCTCGTGATGTACTCGGCACATTAGATAATCCTCATATTGCCTTGTTTGCCACGGCTGGCGTTCCACCGCAAATGGCACATGCAAAGGAAAGTTTAATCAATGCAGCCAATTGTTTACCCGATGGCGTAGAGCCTGTAGGAACCTTCATCTGCCAAGGCAAGGTAGATCCTAAGGTTATTGAAATGATGTATAAGATGTTCCCGAAAGGGCATAGCCACGGTCAATCTGCTGATCGCGATGCACGTCACAAACAAGCTGCAGTACACCCAAATGAAGACGATTTTAAAGCAGCCCAAGATTTTGCTGAAGATATCCTTACAAAGCTTGGATAATAATAAGAGCAGTACCCCTGTGGGGTACTGCTTTTGTCATATTATATATGATGTTGTAATTATTACTACATTGTATTATATGCTTAATTATAAAGTACATTAAATTTAAGTTTACGTGTATCGAATTGGTTTATAAAGTACGACGTAATCAATAGCTTGTATCCAGTGCCTTCTATAATGATAGGATCGATGGCTGTTTTATCGACTGTAAGGAACTTATCATAAATATGATGCACCTCTGTCACACCATTTGGTAGAGACACCTCTAAATCAAGGCCGTTGTTGAGGAACTTGAAGGAGATGGAGTCGAAGTTGGCAGACTCTACTTCGTATTCCTTAAGATCTTGTTCGTATACAATTAACTCGATGTTTTCAATGTATTTATCGTATCCTGCAATAGAGATAACCTTTGGTGCAGACAAAGCATCAAAATTGATATACTCGACGCGTCTGCCGTTTGTTGGGTTGGTATCTGGCAGTTTTAAATCATCTACAGGGACATATGGTGTGCCATAGTCCGTGAAGTTAGGATCAAAGGTAGCAGCTATTGGTAGGCTTGCATGCCATTCGCCATCGACTTTAGTATAGGTCACAAATTCACGATACGTTGTATAGCCTATGAATGGCGTCAAGAGAACAGTACCTAAGGCAAGAGCCATAACAGTTGTGTGTACAGAAGGTTTTAACCCCTTCACAAGAGAATATACATTATGTATTAAGAAGATTAGATTGAATGCACTCACGTAAATCGTATTGAGCCAGAGAACTGGTTCATTAATTACACGTTTACCGATAAGAACTAAGCACAGTGTAGTTAGCGTAATGAATAAGAAGCATAGGATTTGCTGTGTTCTGCTACTTTCACTAGATCTAAAGCTAGCCAAGTAGAATAGGTAGAAAATGGCTACATACGGATAGTAGGTATAGAAGAAACGCGTATCTTCTCGAAGCCCTAACAGGATCAAGACTAAATAGATATTAGCTAGAATGCCTGTAATAATGGACGCCTTAGGCAAGATGATGCCGAATACAACAGTAAAAAATGAGTTTGGCGCTGGAGGACCTGCGGGATCCTCTTTGTAAGAACATACCATAGATAGACAAATGAATATATTAATGGATGCGAGTACCTTAAAAATGGTTTCTTCAAAGTTGAATGGTTGGTCCACGATGATGAAGAAGAACCATAAACTCATGATGATAACAATGTTATATAGCGTAGACGTAACAAGGGTAATGCCAATCCGTTTGATGCGGTTAATGATTTCACCGATGTAGTGTTCACCAGGCGATGTGAAATACAAGGCAATCATGGAGTACAGCCATAGGTACGATATATTTTCCGTAGCCAGTTCAATACCCCGCACATAGCCGTAGCTTTCGTGAATCATATAAAGGCCAACACTGATTCCGATACTTACTAAGGTATATAAAACGGAAAACTTTCGGGCCCTTGTTATATAGCTTTGTAATATAACGATAAAGAAATACAGTGAGTATAGCTTAATGTCGATTTCGGCAAACCAATCTTGTTCAATATACAACGGTGTACATGAAAATATAGCAATCAATGCCAGCAATATAGGTGACTGCGTTGCAAGGTCCCGCAGCGAAGACCATAAATGTTTAATGGCAAATTTCATAGATGTTCTCTCCCTCTATAAATATAAATATAAATACCCCTCTTATTATTAGTATACCTGTTTTCTGGTGAAAGCCCTATGAGGTTTTACATGCTTTTAAATATCCTTTACAATAACACTAAGAACTAGTTTTCAAAGAAAAGAGGTTATCACATGGAATTCTCTTATTTTTTACCTGTAAATATCCAATTTGGTTGGAATAAAGTAGATAGTGTTGCTGATTTTGTTGCACCGTATGGTAAGAAAGCACTTATTGTAACTGGTCGTACTAGTGCCAAAAAATCTGGTTTATATGATCGGGTGGTAGAAAAGCTTGATGCAGCTCATATCGGTCATGTATTGTTTGATCAAGTGGATGCCAATCCATTGACCACAACTGCCTTAGACGGCGCTGCGTTAGCTAAATCTGAAAACTGTGATATGGTTATTGCTATCGGCGGTGGTTCCATCATGGACTGTGCCAAAGGAATTGCCTTTATGGCGGTGAATGAAGGCGATATTAACGACTATATTTTCAACCGTAAAACAAGTGATAATGCGCTGCCTCTTATTGTTATTCCTACAACATGTGGTACCGGCTCTGAAGGCAACGGTTTTGGTGTTCTTACTAATCCTGAAACAGGTGATAAGAAATCCTTACGCTGCAATGCTATTGTGCCAAAGGTTTCTATTGTAGACCCTGCTGTAATGGGTACAATGCCACCTCATGTATTGGCATCTGTAGGCTTTGATGCACTATGCCACAACATCGAGGCCTATACATCTAAAACGGCGCAACCTTTCACCGATGCATTAGCTCATTATGCTGTAACCTTATTAGCACAATACCTTGTACCACTATATAAATATGTGAAAGCAACGGCGGAAGGCAAACCAGCTGTTCTCAACGAAACTCAACTTACAAAAGCTTGGGAGTCCGTTACATTAGCTAGCACAATTGGGGGTATGGTTATTAACACAGCTGGTGTAACATTAGCACATGGTATGGAACATCCAGCCAGTGGCCTTAAAGATATTACCCATGGTGTAGGCCTTGCTATTATTGAACCTGTTGCGGTGGAATATACATGGAGTGCTAATCCTGATAAATTTGGTGCCTTAGCTCGGATATTTAACCACGGAGATGGTTCCGAACTAGGCGAAGCATTACGCCTAATCGTACATGACCTAGACCTTACTACAAACCTTACAGAATTAGGATTTACGAAAAAAGACATTCCATGGCTCGTAGATAATGTATACGTTGTAGCTACAGGCAATATAGCTAATACAGTAGCTGAAATGAGCCGTAAAGATATAGAAGCATTGTATAAAAAGATGTTTTAAGTGCTGAAGATGTTTTATGTGTTGTCTATAATAGGAGAGAGTTTTGTTCCAAGGATTTTATGGCCTATTAACAGTTCTACTATGCGTGTTGTTTGTAATTGTGGTAGTGCTATTTAACATAGCTCCTATTACATATATTGTTTTTAGTATAGCCATGGTGTTGAGTGTATTTTTACAATATAGGCGCTTTAAGATGCAGTCCATATCTAAATTTACCAAAACGGAGTTTTATCGAGTGGTTACGGTTTGCACCTCGAAAAGAAACGAAAAGAGTGGTAAAGGACACATATAATTCTACTGAAAATCATAGACTATATGTGTTTGTAGATGATGGGACACGAGCTGTGTTTTATCAATCTAAGTAATTTGAGTAGGTATTGTTGTGGAGAACGTAAATGCGACAGTGTTTAATTTACTTGAAGGGATTGTTTTTTTCTGCTCCTTATAGAAAGAGTATATGGTTCTTTATAATTCTTTGGGTATTAACATTTTTC
>URQX01000129.1 GCA_900550175.1 uncultured Veillonella sp. | reverse complement strand
TTACTATGAAATACTACAACTTCATCACCAAAGGTTTCTACAAAGCGCCGTACAATTTGATCTGTAAGTATAATTTCTGGAACTAGAATAATAGCAGTCTTATCTTGACTAATGCATTTTGCTGTAGCTTTTAAATATAGTTGAGTTTTTCCGCTACCCGTTACGCCATGTAACAAAAAGGTTTTATGTTGATGTGAATTCATCGCCTCTTGAATAGGCTCATATACCGCTTGTTGTGCATCAGTTAGTGGTATATTGACTTCTGCTGTAAACAGTTCATCAAAGGTAGTCTTCGTAGCTTTAAATCTAGATTCAATCGTAATCCCCTTAGCTTCACTTACTTGTTTAATGACCATACGTGAAAAGCCTTTAGCTAATAATAAAGCTTTTGATGCGCCCCCCACTTCAAGTAAATATTTGGCCAATTCCCGTTGTTTCTTTTTTCGCTCACTAAATTGTTCTACCGAGAAATCGGGCGTAACAACAAGCCATTCTTCTTTTGGTGCTTCATAGGATTTAAGGGTTTTATTAACCGTAAATAGACGCAATGCATCGCCATAGGAGAATAAATAATATTCATTTAAACGACGAGCAGTGTCCATCATTTCAGGTGTAAACCACGGTTCATTATCTAATACTTGAACAATATTTCGCAATTTAAATTCAGGGGGATCTAATAATTCTTCATAACCAATCAGAATTCCCTCTTCACGACTATTGCCTAAAGGAATAAGTACACGTGTACCAGGTAAGACATGCCCAAACTTTTCAGGCATTAAGTAGCTTAATGGTTTATGAAGTTGTTTAGCAGGTCTATTGATGATAACTTTTGCGACACGCATACACTATTTCCTTTCATTTATTATAAAAGGTCTCAGTAGAAATTCTACTAAGACCTTTTGTATTATAAGCCAGCTTCAGCTTTTAAAATTGCTGCTTTGTCAGTACGTTCCCAAGGTAAATCAACATCAGTTCTACCAAAGTGACCATATGCTGCAGTTTTGCGATAATGCGGTTTTAACAAATCAAGCATTTCTATAATACCTGCTGGACGAAGGTCGAAATGTTTCTTAACGAGTTCTTGAATTTTAGTTTCCTCAACATGACCTGTACCAAAGGTATCAACTAAGATAGATACAGGATGAGCAACGCCGATTGCGTAAGCAACTTGTACCTCACATTTATCAGCAAGACCTGCTGCAACAACGTTTTTAGCTACATAACGAGCTGCATATGCTGCAGAGCGGTCCACCTTAGATGGATCCTTACCAGAGAAAGCGCCGCCACCATGACGAGCCATACCGCCATAAGTATCTACGATGATTTTACGGCCAGTTAAACCAGCATCACCATGAGGACCACCAATTACGAAACGGCCAGTTGGATTGATGAAGTATTTTGTGTTTTCATCAACAAATTCAGAAGGCAATGCTGCGTCGATAACAAAGCGTTTTAAATCAGCTTTAATTTGTTCTTGCGTAACTTCAGGGCTATGTTGCGTAGAGATAACAATTGTATCAATACGTTTTGGTTTACCTTCAACATATTCAACAGTCACTTGAGTTTTACCATCTGGACGAAGGTAAGTTAACGTGCCGTCTTTACGAACTTCTGTAAGACGACGGGATAAACGATGAGCCAAAGAAATAGGCATTGGCATAAGTTCAGGTGTTTCATTAGATGCATAACCAAACATCATACCTTGGTCACCAGCACCGATTTTATCTAGTGCTTCACCATTACCATCTTTAGATTCAAGAGCTTCATCTACGCCCATCGCAATATCAGCAGATTGTTCATCAATAGAAACAAGTACACCGCAAGTGTCGCAGTCAAAGCCAAATTTTGCACGTGTATAACCAATTTCACGAACTGTATCACGTACGATGCGAGGAATATCTACATATATATTAGTAGATATTTCACCTACTACATGAACTAGACCAGTAGTAACTAAAGTTTCACAAGCTACACGAGCAGTTGGATCCTTTTCAATAATCGCATCCAAAACAGCGTCAGAAATTTGGTCAGCTATTTTATCTGGATGGCCTTCAGTAACAGATTCAGAAGTAAAAAACATATGTTTTTCAGCCATTTTATCCTCCTAATACGAAAAAAAGCCTCTCATGTACTCATGAGAGACCCTCCCATCTAACGACATTTGTCATAGGAATTAGCACCTTTTCCTCTTGGAATGGTTGCTGTAGCTTCACAGGGCCTATCCCTCCACTACTCTTGATGAGTTACAGAAATATTATAGTGTATTTACAGTGATAAAGCAAGTCATTATTGTATCTCTTTAGCTTCTTCTAATGCTAAATCATGCTCTGCCTTATGAAGGGTACTATCAAATACCAGTGCTATTTATTTTTTACTAATTCCACAACTTCATTCATAATATTATGACCTAATTCAGTTTTTTTCATATTAGGCATTTCTTTTGGTTCTTTATGAGGATATAAGAAGTATCCTTCATTCGTATCTACATTAAAACCTGCATTAGATTTACTAACATCATTTGCTACGAGCATATCTAAGTTTTTTCTAATTACTTTATCTTGACCGTATTTAATAACATGCTCAGTTTCCGCTGCAAAACCTACAAGAATTTGATGTTTCTTTTTAGCACCTAAACCTTGTAGAATATCTGGATTTTTAACAAGTTCTAAAGTCATAGACTCCATTTTTTTTATTTTTTGTTCTGCCTTATGAAGCACTCGGAAATCAGATACAGCAGCCGCCATAATAACAACATCTACCTCATCATATCGAGATTCAACAGCATGTTGCATAGATAAAGCAGAATCTACAGGAACAAACTCTACACCACTTGGGACAGGTAACGATGTAGGAGCACTTACCAAAACCACATTGGCTCCCATACGAACAGCTTGTTCCGCAATAGCATACCCCATCTTCCCGCTAGAACGATTACCAATATAACGAACAGGATCGATATTTTCTTGCGTACCACCTGCTGTAACAAGTACTGTAGTACCTTCAAGCTCATTGGATTTACAAATCTGTGATTCAAGCCAATTTACAATGGCTTCAGGATCCGGTAAACGCCCTACGCCGGTAATTCCACAAGCAAGCCAACCTTCCGCAGGTTCCATAATATGGTAGCCCAAATCTCGTAACCCCTCTAAATTTCGCTGTGTAATAGGGTTATTATACATTTCTGTATTCATGGCAGGGCAAAGATATTTTGGTGCCTTAGTAGCCATTATTGTTGTTGTTAGCATATCATCTGCAATACCGGCATAAATTTTTCCAATTACATTTGCTGTAGCTGGTACAACTACATACGCATCTGCCCATGCAGCTAGTGTAATATGCTCTACATCCCATTGATGAACTTGTTCAAACATGTCGATAGCTACAGGATGTCCACTAATTTCACCAAAAGTCAGAGGTGATGCTATATGAGTAGAATTTTTAGTCATAACGACCTTTACTTCAGCACCTTTTTTACGAAGCCGGCTTACTACTTCAATTGCCTTATATGCAGCAATACCTGCAGATACAGCGACAATGATATGTTTTCCTCGCATTTTGTTCTCCTTTTAAAAATTCCTTGTATCAATGATACAAGGAATTATTGTTCTTATTTAATGCCTTCTTTAGTGCGTTTATAAGTCACTTCACCTTCGGCAATTTCATAGAAAGCCAAGGATACAGGCTTGTCAGTTGCATGTGTAGATTCAGCTAAGCATGGTTCGCCATCTGTTAATTCACGAGCGCGTTTAGCTGCTAATGTTACTAAAGTATATTTACTATCTACTTGATTTTCCAATTTTTTCAATGGAGGTTTTACCATCATACTATCACTTCTCCTTAGACTCTTGATACTGTTTATAAATAAATTGAATTTGCTCTTTATTACGACTAATCTTACAGGATTCAGCTCGTAAGATAGAAGCAACCTTCTCGGATGCCTCTCCGAGATCATCATTTACAACTATATAGTCATATCGATGAGCTAATGCCAATTCAGAACAAGCTAATGACAACCGTTTATCAATAACTTCTTTCGCATCTGTACCGCGGTTGTGTAAGCGCTCAGATAACTCAGTTAAAGACGGTGGTACTATATAAATAAACACAGCATCACTAAAACGCTCTTTTACTTGCATAGCACCTTGAATATCAATTTCTAACAGTACACTTTTACCGTCATCTAATAAATCCATTACATGTTGTTTTGGTGTACCGTAGTAATTATCATAAACTTTTGCATATTCTAAAAATGCATCTTCACTTAATAGAGATTCAAACTCTTCTTTTGAGCGAAAGAAATAATTAACCCCTTCCACTTCACCAACACGTGGTGCCCGTGTTGTCATAGAAACGGAATAAACTAAATTAGGCATTTCCTTTCGAATATTCGCACAAATCGTACCTTTACCTGCGCCAGATGGCCCGGATATAACGATTAATAATCCTCTGTCTGACATATGTACTCCTATGATTCTACTGTATCTTC
>URQX01000128.1 GCA_900550175.1 uncultured Veillonella sp. | reverse complement strand
CATGAGGATGTACATCATCTACAGTGAATGCGATTACACCATGTTTTTCCTTAGGGTTTTGGGAACCAATCACGTGAACATGTGGCAACGCAACAATTTTAGGAAGAATATACGCTACTAGTTCCTCTTCATAAGCCTCAATAGCATCCATGCCAAAAGATTCTAAATAATCAATAGCAGCATGTAAGGAAACAGCACCATCAGCATTTGGAGTACCAGCTTCAAATTTATATGGAAGCTCATTGAATGTAGCAGTTTGTTCTTTTACATATTCAATCATGTCCCCACCCAATAAGAATGGAGGCATAGCTTCTAATAATTCACGTTTACCATAGAGTACACCAATACCTTGGGATGCACACATTTTATGGCCAGAGAATACGAAGAAATCGCAGTCTAATTCTTGAACGTCAATTTTTTTATGAGGCGTAGATTGAGCACCATCTAGAACTACTATAGCACCTACGGAGTGTGCTTTTTCAGTTAATTCTTTAACAGGGAACTCCATACCAAGTACATTACTAACATGTGCGAAGGCAACAATTTTAGTGGATTCATCAATTTTATCGATTTCTCCATCTTTTAAATGGCCATGTTCATCAAGGTACATATAGTCTAAGGTTGCCCCTGTTTGTTCTGCCACATATTGCCATGTTACAAGATTCGCATGATGTTCAGCAACAGTAATGACAATCTTGTCGCCTTTCTTCACATTATGAAGACCATAGCTGTGGGCAATCAAGTTCATAGATTCCGTACTATTACGTGTAAACACGACTTCTTCACGTTCGCGAGCATTGATAAATTCAACTACGCGATCACGTGCATTTTCATAGTCTTCAGATGCTTCAATAGCTAAAATATGAGAACCACGATGTGGATTACCATTACGTTGTGTCATATGTTCCACAACACGGTCAATTACGGACTGTGGAATTTGTGCAGTAGCACCGCTATCTAAATAGATAACGCGGTGCCCATTATGCTCTTTATGTAATATAGGAAAGTCTTTGTATGCTTCTGCAATTGGTCTCATAAAAACGCCTCTTTAAATTTTATTACGTACAGCTGCTAACGCTGCTTCTTCAATCGTTTCATCACCAATGCGATCAATAATAGGTCGAATCATAGATTCAACAATAATATGTTTTGCTTCTACTTCACTAAAGCCACGGCTCATGATATAGAACAATTTATTATGATCAATTTGGCCTGCACTTGCTGCATGGTTACCAACTACATTATCTTCTTTACACAATAAGAGTGGTAAAGAAATAGATTTTACTGTAGAGTCCAACAATAAGCAAGTATCTTCTTCCGCACCTTCAGCTGCAGTTGCACCATGAAGGAAATCAAGGGTACCGCGGAAGGATTTTTTAGAATTACCACTAAGAGCACCTAAGGTATGAATGTCACTGAAGGATTTTTTACCACCATGACTCATAACCATAGAGATATCAAATTTTTGCTCTTTATTACCAAGATAAGCAATGTCATGAACCACACGAGATTCTTGACCTACTAAATCATGATAGTAATTCAAGATGTTTTCACTACCACCAATTTCAATATTGATGTATTCTACATCTGCTTTATCTTCTAATTTAGTATATCGATGCTCGATATGTTGTACATGTTCAGGTAAAAGATTTACCTTTTTCACTACAACTTTACCAGTTTCTTTAACATCGTATTCGTTTAAATAGCTTACATTCGTGAGTGCATCACCAGAACCAGTTACATAGAATTGTACTTCTAATTCAGCACCTTCACCAACGATAAATTGGAAACGGTTTGCTACGCGAGCATTAGCATCAATGCGGATACCTACAACTTCTTTCGCCTTAGCAGGTACATTGATAGCATAGCCTTCCGCTTTTTCCACTAATACTTGAACAGCTTCTTTATTGGCACCTTCATAATTACCATCTAGCAATGCTGTACCAGCAGGTAATGGTGAAAGTATATTTTTATTCGCTTCCACAGCGATGGATTGTACCGCTGCATCTTCTCCAGCTAGAGAGCTTACAGTATGATTAACGCGTAACCATCTGAATGTCGGTCTAGGGAGTTCATTAAATAGTAATTCGCTCATAATTCCTCCTTAACCGATAGAACCTTCTAATTCAAGATTAATTAGATTGTTCATTTCTACTGCATATTCAAGTGGTAATTCTTTAGAAATTGGCTCTACGAAACCACGAACAAGCATTGCACGAGCTTCTTCTTCGCTGATACCACGAGTCATAAGATAGAAAATTGCTTCATCGGAAATACGACCGATTTTCGCTTCATGACCTAAATCCACATTATCATTTTCTACGATAATTGCTGGGATTGTATCAGATTGAGACTCAGCGTCAAGCATCAAGGATTCGCAAGAAACGGTTGCTTTGGAATGTTCAGCTTTAGGACCGATCTTCAAAAGACCACGATAAATTGCAGCACCACCGGATTTAGAGATGGATTTAGAGTTTACATTACTTGTTGTATATGGTGCATTGTGTACCACTTTACAACCTGTATCAAGGAATTGACCTTCACCAGCGAATGTTACACCTGTAAATTCAGCATGTGCACCTTCACCGTTAAGAATACTCATTGGATACAAGCAAGAAACTTTGGAACCAAAGGAGCCAGATACCCATTCGATTGTACCATTTTTACCTACTACACAACGTTTTGTGTTAAGGTTGTACATGTTCTTGGACCAGTTTTCAATTGTAGAGTAACGCAATGTAGCATTGTCTTTAACGAACAATTCAACAGCGCCTGCATGAAGGTTAGATACGTCATACTTAGGAGCAGAACAACCTTCGATAAAGTGCAATTTAGCACCTTCTTCTACAATGATCATAGTATGTTCGAACTGACCAGCACCTGGTGCATTCAAGCGGAAATAAGATTGCAATGGAATTTCTACTTGTACGCCTGCTGGAACGTATACGAAGGAACCACCAGACCAAACTGCACCATGAAGAGCCGCCCATTTATGGTCTGTAGGTGGAATCAATGTCATCCAGTATTTTTTTACGATTTCTTCATGCTCATGTAATGCTGTTTCGATATCAGTATAGATAACACCTTGTTTAACAAGATCTTCTTGAATACTGTGATAAACAACTTCAGAGTCATATTGAGCACCAACACCAGCGAGAGATGTTTTTTCCGCTTCTGGAATACCTAAGCGGTCAAAAGTGCTTTTAATTTCTTCTGGAACTTCGTCCCAATTTTCTTTCATATCTACTTTAGGCTTAACATAAGTGTGAATATTTGCCATATCTAAGCCAGAAATATCAGGAATCCAGTTTGGAATCCCCATGCGATTGTAGATTTCTAAAGATTTTAAACGGAAGTCAAGCATCCATTCAGGTTCATTTTTATTAGACCAAATTTCACGGATAATATCTTCTGTTAAACCGGCATCAGAAATATAAGAATATTCAAAGTCATTCTTAATATCATAGACACCACGGTCCATATCCGCGACTTGGGTTTTCTTTCTTTCTTCCATTGTGCCTCCTATGCTAATGCTTTGTATGCGTCGTAACCTTTTTCTTCGATTTCACGTACAAGAGAAGCATCACCAGTTTTAACGATCTTACCATTGATCAATACATGAACATAGTCAGGTTTTAATTTTTGCAAGATTTGGTTGTGGTGAGTGATAATCAATACAGCATTATCTTCATTGTGGAAACGTTGTACGCCTTCGGATACGATACGAACTGCATCTACGTCAAGACCGGAGTCGGTTTCATCAAGAATAGCCAATTTAGGATTCAAAATGGACATTTGAAGAATTTCATTTTTCTTGCGTTCACCACCAGAGAAGCCTTCATTTACATAACGTTGTGCATAGGACAAATCAAAGGATAATTCATCCATTTTTTCTTTCAATTCTTTTTTGAAGGATAATGCACGTACATTTTCACCAGTAATTGTGGATTTCGCAGTACGGATGAAGTTTTCTACAGTGATACCAGGAATAGAAATTGGATTTTGGAAGGACATAAAAATACCAGCTTTTGCACGATCGTTTACTGCATCTTCTGTAATATCTTTACCATCAAAAATAATGGAGCCGCTATCTACAGTATATGTAGAGTTACCCATGATAGCATTAGCAAGTGTGGACTTACCAGCACCATTTGTCCCCATTACAACGTGAATTTCACCTTTATTAATTGTTAAATTGATACCTTTCAAGATTTGTTTATCTTCAACGGATACCTTTAAATCTTTTATCTGAAGTAATTCAGCCAAAATGTTCACTCCTTTTTATTATGTATCCTCTATATAGAGGAGTACAATCGTTATATGTAAAACGTATATACTGACACATATAAAAAGGCGGTACGCACTAACGTGAATACCGCCGTAATTCTCGCCAACTTAGCAAGTATGTGCATAACAATCTATAATCATTATACATTCTTATCTAAATGATAGCAAGATATTCCTACTAAAATATACAGGAATTAAAAGAATATCATATATTAC
>URQX01000127.1 GCA_900550175.1 uncultured Veillonella sp. | reverse complement strand
GTAGGTGCTAGCATATGGGCCAATATTATATTTGTTAGTGGTGTAATAAGCTTTGCTAAAACCTCTGTTATAACAGACCATTTAGCAGCAGCTACTATTTTTGTATCCATTATTTTTTATTGATATTCTTAATGCCCCGCAAGAATAATTCATGGTGAGCTTCACATTCCAAGTAATTTTGAATTGCTAAATAACTTGTTTTTCCTAAAATGAGTTGCATTAATTTTCGTCCAAATAATCCATTTATTGCACGGATAATAAAAGATCTACCTAAAAATTCACGCAAATATCGCTTTACATGAGTATCAGCAAAATCCTTATATGCTTGAGCTACAAAATGAGCATCTCTAATGTTTTCACTTCGCTTTTTATATTCCGTCAATGTTTCAAGGGCTTCTGTTTCAGTAGCCAAACGGGTGCCCCTTTCGGTACCACGAATTGGCACTTCAGCGACAATAAAGCTATCCTTTGTAGCCTCCACACTGATCAATAAGGAATCTTTTACAAACTCCTTATGATGTATATAGGATTCGGAGTTAAAGATAAAGTTACCTTGGCCATAAATAATAGTCCCCTTACCATAGTCCTCACGAGAACCTATACAATGACTATGTTGGCAAATTACAAGGTCTGCCCCTTTATCAACAAATTTTCTGCAATATCTTTGTAACATTGGCGATGGATAGCGATAAAACTCCTTCCCACCATGATATAGGACGATAACATAATCACAAGTTTTCTTTAAGGCTTCTACATCATCAAAGCTCTCTAATACATCAAATGGATTAGCCCCCATTGTATGACAAGAAGCACCGGTAAACTCATGTTCTGCACATAGGTAAAATCCTATACGTATACCTTCTTTTTCAAAGATAAATGGCTTTTTAGCTTCCTTTACATTAGCACCAGCACCTGCATTTTTAATATCATGCTTTTTTAATAATTCCAATGTAGTAGTTAAGCCTTCCACACCATGATCTAAGGAGTGATTATTAGCCAGTGTTAAAAATATAGGCTCTAAAGCTTTATATCCGTAAATTGTTTTTGTAGGCGACTTTAAATTATTACCAAATTTATCAATCGGAGTAGATGCATCAGTTAAGGGCACCTCTAGATTAAACACATTTAAATCAGATTGATTAAAGAGGCCTAACAATTCTTTACCAACTAAAGCTTCTATATTACCAGTTTCAAATAATTCTCTGTTTATATCCGTAGGGACAAAATCAGCCCCGATGTACAGTTTCAAGATGTAACCACTCTCCCAATTCATAATCTTTTGTAATAGGACGAAACTGTTCTAATCCCGCCCCCGGGAAAAACGTTAACTCTCCAATATACAGTCGTCCCTTTATTTCATAGAAATCAACACGTAAAAACGGGCAGTCTTTACTTAGTTCCATAGCCAGTCTTAACATCTCGTCATATGTTTCAGGTCTTGGGAACTCTGTTGATAACGGCGGATAATGCCCAAAATGAATCCCCATAGGTTTCCAATTGATATCATAGAAGTTCATACGCGTTCCCGTTTTAGAAAAACGGTCAGAGCAAACTACAGTTATCTTTGGTTCACCATGGAAACAATACATCTTATAATCTAAGATTTCATTGTTCCCTAGCTCAGATAAATATTCCTCTGCTATAATCCGACGAGGAACATCTTTATAAGGCCACTCTCTAGCTATACGCGAATAATCCCGTTGTAATGATGCACTTAATTTAGCTTTAGCGGTCTCTCGATCAAGGGATGACTTATCTTTACAAATAACGATGCCCCCACTATCATGTGTGCATTTCAAAACAAATTGATTAGGCAATGCATCAAAGTCGATATCCTCTACAGAATCCCAAATAGCAAGTGTGGGAATTATATATTGATCACCTACACGTTGAGCAATAAAATGTTTAGCCTCATGCTTATCTACCATTACTGTTTGTATAGGCTCTCTATAATTAACCTTTAGCCATTGTAACTTTTCGCTGAAAGTTTTGGGGTTCTCAAGATCTAGAGGATAGCCCATGTATTTTGGAAAGACTTTCTTTAAAAACTCTTCATCCGATAAAGAGTCATAATAACCTAATTTAATCAATACTCTCGTGCGATAGTAAGGTTTTGTTAAAAAGGACATGCCAACTTTACACAACTTGCTGAGCTTCATTTTTACGTCCTTTCCGGAGCAATTGCACCTCTAAATAAAACATCATCATATAAAAATATGTACTCTTACTTTCATAAGAAACCATTCCCATATCCATAACGATTTGAGAAAGGAACAGAATTAGTACCATTACATATTCATTACTATGAAAGTCTCGATAACGAATTAAATTATATGCTATGTATATGTACATTGAGTAATACGCTAATAAGCCGATTACACCTGTACCTGCTAATAATTCAATATAGTTGTTATGCAAGTAATAATTCTCTTTGCCATATAGGAAATATGTATAGACCGAAGGATTATTTGCGCCAACCCCAGTTATAGGCGATTGATAAAATAAATCCCATCCAATATCAACCAAGGCCATACGAATAATGGTAGACGAATCACCACCTGTACCAGAAAAGGCGTCCACCATACTCGACATACGGTCCAGCACCTCTGAAAACATAGGTAATTGTAGGACTGCAATACCAACTATCGTTAGAGCTAACAATGATCCAATAATTTTCACAATAGAGTTTACTACATTGGCACTACGTAAACTTTTAAAAATAAATAGCAATACTATGCCAGCAACAACGAATACTAGCGCTTTACGACTGCCTGTGGCAGCTAGAATACCCAAGGTAGGTAATGCAATGATATGCCACCACCGAGGTCGATCGTACAACATATAATACAATGTCATAACGATAGCATTGGCCCCTAATAGCCCAACTGTATTTGCATTTAATGCATCATTAGCAATTCGAGCAGATGAAGACAAAACAGTAATAAAATAATCTAAACCATAGAAATATACAGTATAAAAACAAACTATATAACCAGTCCACATGCCAATCTTTAATAATGTGTCTACTGATTTTTTATCTTGATAGCACATATATAGAATGATAAGCATAAAGAATATCTTGACGATATCAAAGCTTCGGCTAAATGCCACTGATGGCTCTATAGCATTAATAGTACTTAGATAACAGGCCCCAATAAAGAGGAGCATATAACCATGCATCCAGGTAAGCCTAAATTTAATAACTCCCTGCTCTCGTATGAGATAAAAAATAATAAGTCCAAATAGGCATACAAATAATACATAGGCACCATAATTCGCATCGCCAAGGGCAAAGGAAATGGTCAACGACAACACTAAAAAAATTAGAGTTATGAACCATATCATGCGGTCAGCAATAGCCGTAATATTTAACTTCAATGGTTCTCCTCCTTACAACTCATAAAACATCTAACCAACGTTTAGCAATTTTATATAATGGGAATTTATCACGCACCTTAATGGCTTCTTGTGAAAGTTTAGCTGCTAGTGCAGGATCTTTTAGAACGCTACGCATAGCTTCATACATAGACTGTGTATCTCCTACAGGCACAAGAATACCATTCTCTCCACTTGTTATGACCATGCGAGCCCCACCTACTGGACAGTCTGTAACTACTGTAGGCAAGCCCATGCCTAATGCTTCAAGCATAGAGTTTGAAATACCTTCAAAGTCAGATGATGAAACATACATAGAGCAAGGTGCGACCTTCTCTAAAATATTACTAGCAAAGCCAGGCAATAAAATTCTATCCTCTAAATTAAAAGATTTAATTTGAGCTCGTAATTCATCCTCTAAAACGCCTTGACCATAAATGACAAGTTTATACTCTGGAAACTCATCTGCTAGCATACTAAAAGCATTAATCATCATCGGTAAGTTCTTTTGAGGATGTAAGCGACAAGCTGTAACGATCGTCTTTTCTCGCTCTCCCTCAATTGGAGGTGGCAGTTTACCATTAATAGGATTTGGAATGATAACACCACGCTTTTGTACAGATTCAGGGAAATATGAACGAGCATCCTCAGTTTGGAATACTAACGCATCAGCAAAGCGAAAGGCAAAATTCCGCAACGCTTGTTGATGCCAACCAATAGGCACCTTACGTGGATTATTTCGCTCCGAAAAGACGATGCGATTCTTTACAAACCACGAACTAATAGCCAGTATAAAGCTTGATGCAGACAAGAAAGATAGACATGTTGCGTTAGGTCTTGTCTTCAAAATCTTGATCAGCTCTTTAATTTCCTGAATAAAGCGAATTACTTTATTAGAGCTTGTAGTATGAATCTGAATTTGTTCAATACCTTCCTCTAAAGCATATTCATTACCATAACGATTAGGGCTTGTTTGGATAACCGTAATATGGTGACCATCATGCACCCACTGACGAGCTAACTCTGTTAAAATACGTTCAGCCCCATCATTACCGAGGGAGATGGTAACAATAATTATTTCCTTTTTCATAAGCCTTCCTCTTGGATATATTCTGCAAGTCTTACATAGGCTTGTGCCATTG
>URQX01000126.1 GCA_900550175.1 uncultured Veillonella sp. | reverse complement strand
GTGCCAATATGATTGAAAACTACCCTTGTTGCCAACAAATCTTGCCTTATATTCGGTACCACCATGAGAAATGGGATGGCTCTGGTTACCCTAAACATTTGCGTGGTGCAAATATCCCACTAGGGGCCAGAATCATTGCTGTTGCGGATTATTACGATACAACTGTTAATCCATCTACAGAGTTCTGGGCAAAAACAAAAGCAAAAGCAAAAGAAGAACTCTTTAGTGCGTCCGGTTCCCTTTTCGATCCAGATGTAGTAAAAGCATTTATCGATGTTCTAGGCTAATATTACAATTAAGCGTTCACCATAAGGTGGGCGCTTTTTCTATATACTTAAAAGCTTCCGCTAGCTAGTGTCAAGCCATCAAGTCTACTAGGATTATAAGACCTAAGAACCTTTGCTACAGATTCTATTGTTGCCCCTGTAGTGTAAATATCATCGACAATTAAAATACGCTTTTGGGATACATCAATATCCTTGTACTCTGCTTTAATTACAAAAGCATTATCTATATTTTGATATCGTTCTTTATGTGTTAAGGACCACATATCATTAGAAGTATCAAACTTATATATACAATCAAACCATTCGAAATATGGTTTATCAATTTTACCTAGTGCATATGCCCACTTTTTAAAAAATAAATCAACCTGATTGTATCCTCTATTTTTCTTCTTAGTCTCACTTGAAGGTACGGGAACTATATAATCATATACAGTTTTACAATTGCCATTTACAATATTAAACTCATCATATTTCATGTAAATGTTGTACGATGCTAAAAAAGGAGCAGCCCCTTTGGACTGCTCCTTTTTTTCATTAAATTTTACATCGTATATCATAGACTTTAGACCACCACGATAATCCGCCAACACACATACATCATCTACATAATGCAAAAATTTTTGTGGCACGTGACGGATATGTAATAGATCTTTAAAACAAGTTTCACACCAATCCCCTTGCGTTGCTACAGAAGTCCCACAGTGAGGACATACAGGTGGAAATAGGAAATCCCAAAGACTCATTACGAATCACATCTCCCTTGTAGTCGTTCTTTAAACAATGTATATCGTTCATCACCGTTTACGGTACGTACAGCACGTTCTACAGCACTTGAAGTACCCACAATTATAACCTTCCGTTTTGCACGCGTAACAGCTGTATACAACAAATTACGTTGTAACATACCACCATAACGTGGAACAAATGGAATGATAACTACACCGTATTCACTACCTTGGCTCTTATGAACCGTAATAGCATAAGCAGGCATAATCATATGCGCTTCATCAATAGGTAAACGAACCTCTTTATGGATAAAACGGATACAAATATCGGTCCGTGTAATAGCGTAAATTACACCAATTTCACCATTAAACACTTCTAATTCATAGTCGTTAAGAATTTGAATAACCTTATCTCCTACCCTATAGGTAATACCGTTGACTCGTGCTTCACCCTTTAAGCTATCTGGTGGATTTACTGCTTGTTGAACATATTGAGAGATCAAAGTACTCCCAGCTTCACCACGTCGCATAGGAGAAATAATTTGAATATCTAATTCATCCTCTACATGCTCTTGTTCTCGCTTATATACATCGATGATAGCTTTCATCATCATATCGTAAGACTTAACAGGTATAAAGGAAAACTCTTCACTTACACTATGCAAATTTGGCATTTCACCACGGTTAATAGCATAGGCGCTTTCGACGATAGTATTACCAGAACTTTGGCGATAAATCTGATTCAGTCGTGTATAAGGAACACAATCACTATCGAGTAAGTCTTTTAATACAAAACCTGCTCCAATAGGTGGCAATTGATCAACATCACCTACAATAATGACATGAGCTTCCTTTGGAATGGCTGCCATTAATGAATAGAATAACCGTACATTTAGCATTGATGCTTCATCAATAATGATAACATCAATATCTAATGGATCATCTTCATTCTTAGTAAAGTCGTAAGAGTCACTTCCCTGTACGGGTACCAACAAACGATGTATCGTTGTTGCTTCAAACTCAGTAGCCTCTGTAAGTCGTTTAGCAGCACGTCCCGTAGGTGCACATAGAATAATACGCCCTAATCCACCAAGTTGAAATCCTTTTACTAGGGCCTTTATAATCGTCGTTTTACCCGTACCAGGGCCACCAGTGATAAGAGAAAACTTTTCAAAGAAAGATAACTGAATAGCCTCTTTTTGGGCATCCCCAAATGTAATGTGATTATCTGCTTCAAATTTCTCTATAAAACTTGGAATATCTAGAGAAATTGGATCTGCCTCTAATAAGAAATCCTTTGTATAATGAACGCTTTCTACTTCAGACACATACATTTCTGGAGGGTAAATATATAGGATATCTTCATAATATGTACTATATAACGCACCTTGCTCCAAGAGGCTTTCAATAAAGTTAGCAATATCATCTACATCAGTTTGTAATAGATCATCTAAACGACCAATAAGTTGATCAACAGGCAAACATGTATGTCCTTGATTATCCAAACTGCGCAAAATCCATTCTAAACCTGCTTCTAAACGGCGTGTATCACTACCTGTAATACCCAAGTGTTCTGCTAGCGTATCAGCGGTACCAAAGAGCATGTCTGGAGCCACACGTAACAAGGTATACGGATTATCCTCAATAACAGCAACAGACTGAACACCGTAATAGGTATATACAGTGCGACTCCATTTAGAAGAAATATGATGACTTTCAAAAAAATGATTTAAATCAGATAAAATACCTTCACCAAGTAAGGTATTGAATAATTCATCCTTAACACTCTTTCGAAGTCCAGGAACATCTTTAATCTCTTCGGGACGTTCTTGTCGTAAAATTTCTAAAATACGGATACCAAAATACTCGAGAACCTTTTCTACAGACTTTTCACCAAAACCTTTAATGCCTAAATTCAATAAATACGTTTTGGCAGCTCCCATGTTATCAGGTTTTAATTTTTCTACACTAGTAGCGTCAAATTGACGACCGTATTTTTCATGCTCTACATAACGGCCTCGGACTTCGATATCCTCCCCTTCTTTAGGAGACTCAAATTTACCAGTACAAGTAATGTATTCCTCATTATAATCTTTAAGGACAAACACGCAATATGTACGTTGTGTATTCTCATATATAGTTCGGTATACAAATCCTCGTATGGCGTCCATTATTTCTCCGTATTAGGCAAAGATTCAATAATTTCTTGTACCGCATCGGTAATGCTACCTTCATTACCAATCTTGATATGAGCCACTTCTTCGTATAAAGGGTATCGTTCTTCATATACATTAAAGATATACTCGATACTTTCTTTTACAAGTGGACGAATTTCAAGATCCAAATCATCTAGGATATGATTTACATCGCGGTTAACAAATACAACAAGACCATTATTGCGCATTAACTTTACTGTTTTGTCATAGGTGACTGTACCACCACCGGTAGCAATAACAGATGGCTTATTATGAATTAGTTCTTTAATTGTACTGTATTCATACTCGCTGAAAGCATCTTTACCATCATAAATATAAATATTTTGTACAGATTTCCCTACTTTATCTTGAATTGTTTGATCTAAGTCGTAAAAGTCTCGGCCCAATTCTTTAGCTAACATTTTACCAACTGTAGTCTTACCAGCACCGGGCATACCGATGAGGAAAATATGCTTATGCATATGCTCTTTTAAGAACTCATTGCTCATAGATACAACAGTTTTTATATAATTTTCAACATAAGGTGCTAACGTTTTGTCCTTACAATTTTCGGTATGCAAAGTAATAATACTTGCATCACGCGCTTCATCTACTAACGGTAAATGATGTTCATCCTTATATTTACCAATTTCTTTAATTAAAGATAGTCTTTTTTCAAATTCAGCGACTAGTACAGCATCAATGCTGTCAATTTGTTTGCGAGCTTCTTTAATATCCATGAAAACCCCCTTATTATACTTTAGCTAAAACAGCTAAAGCCTGTTCTTCATCTACCTTCATTTGATCGATAAGATCTTGTAAGTTATTAAATTTAACTTCTCCTCTAAGATAGGAAATAAATTGTACAATAACTTCTTTCCCATATATATCTTGGTCAAAGTTAAACACATGTACTTCACATCTATGGTACTGATTTTTAAATGTAGGATTATCCCCAATATTACCTACCCCATCATACCAAGTACCATCAATACAAACGCGATTAGCGTATACTCCATCTGGAGGTGTAGCCATTTCATTAGGAAGTAATAGATTTAAAGTAGGAAATCCTAATGTACGACCTCGTTGATCACCTTTTATAACAGTCCCTTTAAATTGAAATGGTCTTCCAAGCCAATGTGTGGCATCTTCTAAACGCCCTTCACCAATGGCTTTTCTAATTTCAGTACTTGAAATAGGCGTACTAAGTCCATCGCAGGGTAATAAAGGCTGTACTAGGACTTGTATATGCTTATCAGCCAATACTTGTTTCATATATGTAGGATTACCTAATCCTTTTGCACCGAATGTAAAATTCTC
>URQX01000125.1 GCA_900550175.1 uncultured Veillonella sp. | reverse complement strand
TAGCATTGTTTAAAGAAGAGGGCTTAAAAGAAAAATTAGCTCGCTTAGAGGAAACATTAAGCAATTTCCGTGTTACTTTCGATAATTGGTTCTCTGAACGTACTGTTCATGAAGCTGATGAAATTCATCACTCCGTAGAGGCTTTAAAGGCCCTTGGTAAAGTGTATGAAAAAGACGGTGCATTGTGGTTGAAATCTACTGACTATGGCGATGATAAAGACCGCGTAGTTATTCGTGATAATGGAGTTCCTACATATTTAGCGGCAGATATTGCATACCACCGCAATAAATATGATCGTGGCTTCAAAGAAATGATTGATATTTGGGGCGCTGACCATCATGGTTATGTATGCCGTGTAAAAGCTGCCATGGCTGCTTTTGGTTATGACCCAGATAAACTAACAGTATTATTGTTACAAATGGTGGCATTGTTCCGTGATGGACAACTCGTTAAATTATCTAAACGTAGCGGCGACAGCGTTACACTAGATGAATTGATTGAAGAGGTTGGCGTAGATGCATCTCGTTACTTCTTCTTGATGCGTTCTCTAGATAGTCAACTTGATTTCGATATTAACTTGGCGAAATCTCGTAGCAATGATAACCCAGTGTATTATATCCAATATGCTCATGCTCGTATTCACAGCATTTACAACCAAGTGCGTGAAGCTGGCATCGCATTTGGCGATTATAGTGAAACTGATTTCACAACGCTTACAAGCGAAATGGAATTAGAATTAATTAAGAAATTAGCTGAATATCCAGAAGAGGTCGTTCAATCTGCTGAACATCGTGCACCACATCGTATTGCTCGTTACTTATTCGATTTGGCAAGCATGTTCCACTCCTTCTATCGTCAAGGTCGTATCATTGGCGTAGATCCAGCGTTACAACAAGCTCGTCTAGGATTAATCACAGCGATTGCCCTCGTACTTCGTCAAGGCTTGGGTATTTTAGGTATTTCCGCTCCGGAAAAAATGTAATAGGTGGGAGGCATCATGGCAACTAAGTATATTTTCGTAACTGGCGGCGTTGTTTCTTCTCTTGGTAAAGGGATTACAGCAGCATCCTTGGGTCGCTTGCTTAAAAACCGCGGTTTCAATGTAACGATTCAAAAATTTGACCCATACATTAATATTGACCCTGGTACGATGAGCCCTTACCAACACGGTGAAGTATTCGTAACAGATGATGGTGCTGAAACTGACCTTGATTTAGGCCATTATGAACGCTTCATCGATATTAACCTTAGTAAACGTTCCAACATTACAGCAGGTAAAGTGTATTGGTCTGTAATCAATAAAGAACGTAAAGGTGATTACTTGGGCAGCACTGTACAAGTAATTCCACACATTACAAATGAAATCAAACAAAACGTATACCGCGTAGGTAAAGAGGATAACGCAGATGTAGTTATCACTGAAATCGGTGGTACTGTAGGTGATATTGAAAGCTTGCCATTCATGGAAGCTATCCGCCAAGTGAAAAAAGACGTAGGTCGTAACGACGTACTGTACATTCACGTAACATTGGTGCCTTATATCAATGCAGCAGGCGAGTTGAAAACTAAACCTACACAACATAGCGTAAAAGAATTGCGCAGCATTGGTATTCAACCAGATATCTTGGTATGCCGCAGCGAAAAACACATTTCTGATGAAATGAAAGAAAAACTTGCTTTGTTCTGCGACGTAGAACCAGAAGCAGTTATTGAAAACCAAACTTGCAGCTCCATCTATGAAGTACCATTGATGATGCAAGATCAAGGTCTTGATGATATTGTTATCAAAAAATTAGGCCTTGAAGAACGCCCTTGCGATATGACTGAATGGAAAGAAATGGTTCATAAAATCTTGAACCCTAGTAAAGACATTACAGTGGCTATCGTTGGTAAATATGTAGCATTACATGATGCGTATTTATCCGTAGTTGAAGCTCTAGATCATGCTGGTATTGCTACGGGTACTAAAGTTAACCTTCGTTGGATTGACTCTGAAGAACTAGATGATACATCTGTAGATCCTAAAGAAGTGTATGAAGGTGTTGATGGTATCATAGTACCTGGTGGATTTGGTTCCCGTGGTGTAGAAGGTAAAATCCGCACAATTCAATATGCTCGTGAAAACAATGTTCCATTCCTTGGTTTATGCCTTGGTATGCAATCTGCAGTAATGGAATTTGCTCGCAACGTATGCGGTATGGAAGGTGCTACATCTAGCGAATTCGACGAAAATGCTAAATACAAAGTAATCGACTTGATGAGCGATCAAGTTGATGTAGATAAAAAAGGCGGTACAATGCGTCTTGGTATTTATCCTTGTAAAGTAGAAGCAGGTACAAAAACTCATGAAGCTTATGGTGAAGATTTGATCTATGAACGTCATCGTCACCGTTATGAGTTCAACAATGAATATCGTCAACAATTGACTGATGCGGGCCTTGTTATCTCTGGTACATCTCCAGATGGTCGCCTTGTGGAAAGTATTGAAGTGAAGAACCATCCATTCTTCATTGGTACACAAGCTCATCCAGAGCTTAAATCCCGTCCGAATAATGCACATCCATTATTCCGCGGTTTCGTAGATGCGATTTTGGAACTAAAAAAATAGAGTAAAGCCATGGGATCTCTTTTATCTATTATAGGTATATTTATATTAGCTGCACTCAAACTAGAGCAGTTTGTATATGATAAATCGGGAAAAGAACAATCTACAACTGGTCATATAGCACGGAGAGGGCTTGCTAATGTAGCAGGTTTAATCGCTTTTGATAATGCTACTGTAAGTAGCAAATCTATTGTAGTACGTAAAAAGAAGAAAGATGCTCAGAAATGAGCATCTTTCTTCTTTTTTATTGATATCGAAAAATATTGGAAAATATATCGATAAATTTAAAAATAACACTTGCAATCTTGAATGATATTTGTTATTATATAGACAAAGATAGATATAGATTTGGTGATAAGTACACCGATAATAATATAACTGTTACATTCGAACTCAATTAAGGAGGACATAACATGTCTATTATTGGTAAACAACTTCCTGAATTTACTCTAGATGCTTTCAAAAAACCTGAATTAGTAAAAGTTAGTACTGCCGATGTGTTGGGCAAATGGTCCATCTTCGTATTCTATCCAGCAGACTTCACATTTGTTTGCCCTACAGAATTAGAAGACGTACAAAACTCTTATGCAGAATTGAAAGAACTAGGTTGCGAAGTTTACTCCGTATCTTGTGACTCTGAATTCGTTCACAAAGCATGGTCTGATGCTTCTCCAAGCATTAATAAAATCGAGTACTACATGTTAGCTGATAAAAAACATGAATTAGCTGATTTCTTCGACGTATTCCAAGAAGAATCTGCTATGGCTTACCGTGGTACATTCGTAGTAGATCCAGAAGGCTTCGTTCGCACAGCTGAAATCCATGATATGGGTATCGGCCGTTCTGCTGAAGAATTGGTTCGTAAAGTACAAGCGGCTCAATTCGTAGCAAAACATGGTGACCAAGTGTGTCCTGCACGTTGGAAACCAGGTAAAGACACATTGAAACCAGGTCTTGATCTAGTAGGTAAAATCTAATTTAGAAATAACATAAATGCTAGAATAATCTAGACAACTCCTCAAATGACAAAACGGGCGCGCATCGTTTTCCTGACGATACGGTAAGTCCCAATACCAGATGAACCCTCTCCAATTCATCATGGTAAACCTCATATAACAAACTACAAACTATACGCAAAAGGACTGGCCTTCGGGCTGGTCCTTTTGTGTTATATATCTGGTTTTATATAATATTAGAGTTTAAACCGGATTGAAGAATGAGTGTTGTAATACCTATACAAAAATATTGAATAGATCCAGTATTTAAAAGGATTTTTAATATCCCTTTGTAAAAGTAGGAAATAAGTTCTTGCATTTTTGAATTTAGTGGTCTATAATGAAATTAATTCCTATTGATATACAAGGTTTTATAAATGAAGTAGGATGAGTGTTTTATAACATGGGGTGTGTTAGCACTAACTTTTACAAAGAGAGGCAAGATATATGAGGATTTCCACAAAAGGTCGCTATGCATTGATGGTTCTCATCGATTTAGCAGAGCAAGGTCAAGGTAAACCGGTTTCCTTGCGATCCGTTGCAGAACGACAAGGTATATCTGAGAAATACCTTGAGGGTATTGTGGCTCGTTTGGGTGCGGCTAACCTAGTGGATAGTATTCGTGGTAAATACGGAGGCTATCGCTTATCTAAAAGCCCTAAAGAGTACACTATTATTGAAATTTTGCTTGCCACGGAAGAATCCATGGCTATCATCTCTACCCTTGATGAAGGGGTGAGTACTGATACAGTAATCAATGAAAGAACTGTTGGTTTCTGGGCAGGATTACAAAACTATATTCATGATTATTTAGAAAACGTAACTCTTCAAGATGTAATTGATGGAACTTACGCTAAGCTTGATACAAAATATGACAATTGGGATGGTTCTATTTAATAAGGAGTGACTATTATGTCTAATATTGCAAAATCTTTCGTTGAATTAATTGGTAAAACACCTTT
>URQX01000124.1 GCA_900550175.1 uncultured Veillonella sp. | reverse complement strand
GTAGTATGAAACGCTATAAATATATTAGTGCATTCACAAAAGAAATGTTGCGTTCCATTGATCGTTTCTGTATGCAATCAAAATTTGATGCAGCACATATTGAAGTGCTAGGTGCCCAAACAGCTGATATTACCGTAACAGGTAATATGAAATATGACCAAACGTATGCCACTGTATCAGCTGAAGAAAAACAATCTCTTCTTGAAGAGTTTGGCTTTGGTAATAATCATCCAATCATCATTGCTGGTAGTACACATAAGGGTGAGGAAGAAACAATCTTTGCGACCTTTAAACAAGTCTTACAAGAATATCCTCAAGCTCGTTTGTTAATTGCACCTCGTGAGATATATCGTGGTCATGATGTTCAAACGCTAGCGAAACGTTATGAATTGAATGCTATTTGTCGTAGTGATATGATGGAGCCAGTTCATGAAGGAATACCTGTAGTTATTTTAGATACTATCGGTGAACTTGGTCGTTTATATAGTTTAGGGGATATCATTTTTGTGGGCGGTTCTCTTGTTAAGACTGGGGGCCATAATATTCTCGAGCCTGCCGCACATGGGAAACCAATTCTTGTGGGACCATATATGTTTAATTTCAAAGAAATTTTTGGCTTATTAAACTCTCGTCATGCTTGTGAGCAAGTGAAGAATGGCAAAGAGTTAACTGCTATGGTATTGCGCTTATGTAAAGATAAGGGTTTGGCGATGGAAATGGGGCAAAACTGCCTTGATATTATTCGAGAAAATCGCGGCGCAACACAACGCAATACACAAGAATTACGCCAACTCTTTGAAAAACACCATATTATTCCATAAGATCGATATGATTTATTACATTCATCTATGATGTTACATAATAGGAGGAGTCACCTATGAGTGGGGAATCATTATTCAAATCCATTGTTAGTGGTGAAAATCAATCCATACTAGGTGATATAGCTCGTTCTAGCTTAGGCTTTCTAAGTAAAGGTTACGAAAAGGCTGTATCATTACGAAATGCTCGCTTTGATGCGGGAAAAGGTGTTACTAGAGTTACTGTACCTGTTATTAGTGTTGGTAACATTACCGCTGGTGGTACTGGTAAAACGCCAATGGTGAGATTTATATGTGATGTACTCGCCCAAAAAGGTCTTCATCCTACAGTGCTTAGCCGTGGCTATCGAGCTGAAGATAACAAGAAAAATATAATTATTTCCAAAGATGGAGCAATGTTAGTAGAGCCATCTATCAGTGGTGATGAAGCTTGGCTATTGGCTAAGGTATTACAAAAGTCCAATGTAATCATCGGTCGCGAACGGGCTCTATCGGCAAAAATAGCTATAGATGAGCTCGGAGCAGATTGTTTAGTTATGGATGATGGTTTTCAACATCGTGCATTAGCCCGAGATATTGATATCGTTCTCATTGATGCGTCTAATCCATTTGGTTATGACCATGTATTGCCTAGAGGTTTACTACGCGAACCGCTTAGTGGTTTACAACGAGCTAATATAATTATACTGACCAAGGTTGATCAAGTGGCGCCTGGTGTTGTTTCTGGGATTCGTAAGCGCTTAGCGCATATGTTGCCTAATATACCTGTTTATGAAACGATTCACAAGCCTCAATGTATGTATACATTAGATGAGTGGGCTAATGGGGGAGAGGGTTCTCCTGTTGATACGTATGAATTTCATCGAGTTATGGCGGTTAGTGGGATTGGAAATCCTCAATCTTTTACACAAACATTGACCGATTGTGGATACAATGTCGTCCATACAATGCCTTTTGGTGATCATCATAATTTTGAAAATGATGATGTTGTAGATATTTGGAAAGAGGCATTTGCTCATCAGGCAGACGCTATTTGTATTACTGAAAAAGATGCGGTGAAGTTAAGTCAATTGCATGCAATTGAAGACTTGAAAATACCTATTCTCGTGCTATCCATAGGGATTGAGTTTGTCTCTGGAAAGCAAGAATTCATAGAAAATTTAGAGATTTAGTGTATAATAATAAGATACACAAATAACAGAAATGGGGTTTTATTGTGAAGTTTGGATGCGTTATTCCTGCTCGTTATGGTTCTACAAGATTACCAGGTAAACCATTGGCGGATATTGCAGGTAAGCCAATGATTGAACGGGTTTATGCAAGAGTATCTCAAGCGACAAAAACGGAGTGTACCATTGTTGCTACCGATGATGATCGTGTATATTCTGCAGTTCAAAACTTTGGAGGAGCTGTTATGATGACAGATCCTAATCACCCTACAGGCACTGATCGCTTGGCAGAGGTTGCTAGTCATTATACAGACTTAGATGTCATCATTAATGTCCAAGGTGATGAACCTATGATTGAGCCAAAACTTATTGATGACTTGGCGCAACTTTTTGAAGACGATCCAAACTTACCGATGGCAACTGTAGCGACTCCTTTATTGGAGGAGGAATATGATGAGCCATCAGCGGTAAAGGTTATTTTAAATAATCGCAATGATGCGATGTATTTTTCTAGATCCTTAATCCCATATCCACGCCATGATTTTGTATGCGCCCCATTAAAACATATTGGTATCTATGCATATCGTAGAGATTTCTTGTTAAACTATGCAAAAATGGAACCAACACCAGCGGAGCAAACCGAATCATTAGAGCAATTGCGTGCTCTTGAAAATGGTTATACGATTCGTGTTATTCTTACAGATAAACGATTTATCGGTGTTGATACACCGGAAGACTTAGCTCGTGTAAATGCAATTTACGAGCAAGAGGAGAAATAAATGAAAACAGTTCAAATTAAAGATATTACAGTTGGTGGCGGCAAAGGCCTTTTCGTCCTTGCTGGTCCATGTGTTATTGAAGATTATGACCGTACATTGGCTATTGGGAAACGCGCAAAAGAAATTTGTGAACGCTTAGGTGTTCCATATATCTTTAAAGCTTCTTTTGATAAGGCCAATCGTTCTAGTTATGGTTCCTTCCGTGGCCCAGGCCTTGAAGAAGGTCTAAAAATCCTTGCTTCTATTAAAAAGGAACTTAATGTACCTGTGGTAAGTGATATTCACTCCATTGAGCAAATCGAACCAGCTGCAGAGGTATTGGACGTTTTACAAATTCCAGCATTTTTATGTCGTCAAACTGACCTTGTATACGGTGCTGCTAAAACTGGTAAGTGCGTAAATGTAAAAAAAGGTCAATTTATGGCACCTAAGGATATGGAAAATGTCCTAAATAAAATGAAAGAAACCGGTAATGAGAATCTTATGCTTACAGAACGTGGATTTAGCTTTGGCTATAATAATCTCGTTGTAGATATGAGATCTTTCCCTATTATGCGCTCTTTCGACTATCCAGTAGTCTTTGATGCTACACATAGTGTTCAATTACCTGGTGGTGCAGGTACTAAATCTAGTGGCAATCGCGAGTTTGTTCCAAACTTGGCTCGTGCTGCTGTTGCTAGTGGTGTAGATGGTCTATTCTTTGAAGTACATGATAATCCAGAGGAAGCATTGTCCGATGGTCCAAACATGTTATACTTAGATAATTTTGAAGCGTTGCTAAAAGATTTAGTAGCTATTGATAAAATCGTAAAAGGTTAGGGGCGGTTATTTGTGACTATTTTAGAACAAGCAGCACAGGTACTTCATGAGGAAGCACGTGCTATTGAAGAATTAAGTTCTCGTTTGGATCACAATTTTGTAAATGCTGTAAATATGGTTTTGGCTTGTAAGGGCCGTGTAGTATGTACTGGAATGGGGAAATCTGGTCATATTGGTCGTAAAATTGCGGCTACTTTGGCTAGTACTGGTACACCAGCACTCTTCATGCATCCTGGCGAAGGTGTGCATGGCGATTTAGGTATGATTACAGAAGATGATGTAGTATTAGCATTCTCCAATAGTGGTGAAACAGGCGAAATCATCAGTATCTTACCATCCTTACGTCGTATTGGTGCTAAATTAATATGCGTTGTAGGTAAACCAGAATCTACATTAGCTAAGAATTCTGATATTGTATTGCTAGCTGAAGTAGAACGTGAAGCTTGTCCTTTAGGATTAGCGCCAACTACAAGTACTACTGTTGCTTTAGCATTAGGTGATGCCTTAGCAGTATGCTTATTAGAACGACATCACTTTACACCGGAAAACTTCGCCGTATTCCATCCAGGTGGTTCTCTTGGTCGTAAATTATTGTTGACTGTAGAAAACATTATGCATGGTGGTGAAGATAATCCAACGGTATTCAAAGGTGCAACAGTTCGAGATGCACTCTTTGTAATGACCGAAAAAGGTTTAGGCGCTACAAATGTTATTGACGAAGATGGTCATTTGTTAGGACTTGTCACTGATGGTGATGTCCGTCGAGGCCTAGATTCAGGCAGTAATTTCCTAGAATGGCCTGTAGAGGATATGATGACATCTATGCCACGTACAATTACAAAGGATAAATTAGCGGCTGAAGCTCTCCATTTAATGGAGAAAAATCAACCGCGCCCTATTACTGTGTTGCCAGTTGTAGATGCAGAAAACAAATGTCTAGGCATTGTTCACATTACGGATTTATTGCGTAGAGGCATTGTATAATGAATATTCAATGGATTGTTCT
>URQX01000123.1 GCA_900550175.1 uncultured Veillonella sp. | reverse complement strand
CCGTAACATCTAATACAGGTGGCGTATCAATGATAACCACATCATATTCATCGCGAATATAATCCCAAATTGTTGATAACTTACTAGAATCAACTACATCAGAAGGATGACCAACTATTTCGCCAGCAGTAAGCACATCCAAATGAGGCACAATATTACGATGAATCGTCAAATCTTCATCCATAATAACTGCATTCGTAAGACCTTTATTTTGTACATTAAATGCTATGTGCTGTACTGGGTTACGTAAATTACCATCTACCAAAAGAACTTTATTATTATTCTTCGATAAGGCTATTGCTGTATTAGCCGCTACCTCTGAAGTACCTTCTCCACTAGTAGCAGCTGTAATACAGATTATCTTACAATTATGTTGATTGCATACGTATTGCAAATTGCTTCGCAATGTACGATATGCTTCCACAAGCGGTGTATCACCACGTTCATTAGAAATTAGTCTAATCATATTAACCTCTCACTTTGCGCCATAATGCTACGATACGATTACTAGATTCTTCACATTCCTTTTCTTCATGATTTGGAATGACACCTAAGTTTTCAATCCCAAGAATTTCATTGATTTCTTGTACAGACTGAACTTTGCGATTATAGAAGAACTGACCCAATGTATAAAGGCATCCAAGGATTAGCCCCAAAATTGCAGAGCCTAATAAAATAAGAACTTTACGAGGAGCAATAGCTTTTTCTGGTAATGTAGGAGCATCTACGATTTGAACCTCATTTGGCACCATCACTTCCGCAACCTTAGCCTCTTCTAAGCGTTTGGATAGCATTTCGTAAATATCTTGTGCTACATCTACATCACGTTTGGCTTGAATATAACCACGTTCTTTTTCAGGTAGGTTTTTCATAGCCTCTTCGTTCTCTTTATCAAGATTAGCTAAGGTAGATTCTTTACCTTGTGCAACAGCTAAAGCAGCTTCATTTCTAAACTTATCGGCCAGTAAACCTTGTTGAGCAGAATTGCTAGATGGTGCTTGTTGACTTGCAATAGCGTTAATTTCAGCATTTAAACCACTCTTAGCTTCTTCTATTTGTTGATTGATTTCTTTCATCGCTGGATGCTCATCAGTATATTTACCAACATAAGACGCTTTACGCGCTTCTAAATCGGCTAGTTGACCTTTGTAAGCTTGTACTGTAGCACTATCAGCAATACTTTTACCAGCAGAACCCAATTGTTCATTAATACTGCCTAACGCTGCTTGCGCTGTTTCTAAATCGAGTTGATTTTGAGCCTTCTCACGATCGATAAGGGTAATCTTATCCGTTAATCCCTTCATCTGATCTGCCGTGGAATATACCTTATTATCCACTTGGAATTGTTGTAATTTCTTTTCGGCTTGCTCTAATTCTTCTTTTGCAGTTACTACACGTTTTTGCAAAAACTCACGTGTCGTCCGTTGCTCAACATGTGAAATATCTGCTAAGCGCTTTAAGAATGTATCAATTAATAATTGATTAGCCTCTTGTGCTTGTTCTGGACTTTTGCCAGTCACACTAACTTGTAGCAATTCAGTCTCTTTATATGGTTTTGTTTCAATACGCGTTTTAACAAATTCTTCATATGTTGGTACTTTGCCTGTTCCCTCTGGATCTTCAATGGCAGAAATAACAGGTTCTACAACATTACGACTTTTTAAAATTTCTGCATCTGTATTCATCAATTGACGTGCCATAGAATCAGAATAGCCATTAGCACTTGATAAAACAGAGTTACTCAAACCTTGAGATTGTTTAATGCGCAACATAGATGTAGATTGATATGTAGATGGTGCTAAAAAAACATACGCACCCCCTAATACCATACAGGCTACCGTTACATTTATAATCTTACGGCGACGTTTAACGAGGACTCTACCGACCTCTTTTAAATCAATAATTTGTTCCACCCATATACCCCTTTCTGTGAAAGTTTACAAACAACAGGGTCTCTCCCTCTTAGGAATAGTAACTGTAATCTCCCTCTCACGTAGATTACAGTTCTAAATAAATAATTATAAATAAATTGTTATACATTATGATTTGGATTATATGTAGGAACAATATCTTGCAATACATTGATTACATCCAAATCAGATTTGCATGTTTCAAAGCGATCGATTTCACCACTTAACCATTCTTGATCTACATCTTCTAATGCAGCTTCAAAAATTTTCTTATGCGTAGTTGTATTCGTTCCTTCCTCAGCGGTTAATAATTCTTCATATAGCTTTTCACCTGGACGTAAGCCAGTGAATTCAATACGAATATCTTTATCAGGCTCAAATCCAGAAAGGCGAATCATATTTTTCGCTAAATCAACAATTTTTACTGGTTCACCCATATCTAATAAGAACACTTCACCACCACTCCCCATAGCACCAGCTTGTAAAACAAGTTGGCTTGCTTCAGGAATAGTCATAAAGTAACGAGTCATTTCAGGATCTGTAACGGTTACAGGCCCGCCAGCTTCAATTTGTTTACGGAACAATGGAATAACAGAACCGCGACTACCAAGAACATTACCAAAACGAACAGTAATAAATTTTGTGTTGTACTTATGGTTCATACCTAGTACAACCTTTTCGGCTACACGCTTTGTAGCACCCATAACACTTGTTGGATTTACTGCTTTATCTGTGGAAATCATAACAAACCGCTCCACATTATGTGCCCCTGCTACATCTGCCACATTACGGGTACCATAAATATTATTTAGCACCGCCGCAATTGGTTGGATTTCCATAAGTGGTACATGTTTATGAGCCGCTGCATGGAATACTACATCTGGTTCATAAACCGTAAAAATTTGGTCTAACTGATTTTTATCTCGAATATCAGCAATAATGGGAACCAATGTACCTTCAGGCACAATAGAGCGCAACTCTTGATGAATAAGGTAAATACTATTTTCACCGTGGCCTAATAATAATAGTTTTTTAGGCTTTACCCGTAGTACTTGTCGACAGATTTCAGAACCAATAGAACCACCTGCACCGGTAACAAGAACGACTTTGTCTTTTAAATATGGTTCTACTTTCGATGTATCCAGATGAATCTCATCACGCTCTAGTAAATCTTCTATGGAAATAGGATGCAAGTGAGATACCAAAACTTCATCATCTAACAATTGATACATACCTGGTAGTGTATTAATCTTACATTTTAGGGGTGAACAGATTTCCATAATTTCACGGATAATATCACGCTTTACCGATGGCATAGCAATGATAATTTCTTCGACCTTATATCTGGCTACAAGCATTGGAATATCTTCACGATTCCCTAAAATTCTAAAACCATTCATCAACCGGTTATGTTTAAACATATCATCATCAACAAAACCAATGATCCTGCGAGACCGCTTATGATAACGTTCGATCTCACGAGCTATAGTTGCACCGGCATCACCCGCACCTATAATGAGGGTATTTACTTGACCACTTTCACCATCGTCCCCATTGCTATAATGAAGTGCCACATAATGAAGTAACATACGTCCCATACCAACTGTACCAGTAGTTAGAAACCATGTAATAAAATAAATGGATCTAGGTAATGAGTAGCCAAACACAAACATGGATGAATAAAAAATTGCTGTACCAATAGTTGTAGCCACAAAAACAGCTAGAACCTCTCTCATCCCTGCATAACGCCATATACGTGTATATAAGTGCATAACCAAGAACATCAACATATATGAAATCAATAATAGTGGCAATGCATCTACCATTTGATTAATATATCGAGGTTCTATATGTCCATCAAATCTAATAAATAAACTAATGAAAGCAACAATAACAATCGTAGCAATATCGGCAATAAACAATATGGCTGGTAATAAATATGAACGCAAAAGAACGCCCCCTTATATATGAGTTAAACCCTATCCTTAATCTTTACCGATTCGTGATACCATGTATGCGCCTGTTAAAATTGGAGCAATATCACGAGCAAAGTTGATGCGGCTATTTTTAGTCAAGTAAAGAACATCACCTTCTCGCATAATATAGTTTTCGGACATATCTCCAGTTTGTAATATACGATTTAAATTAATGGGAATTGGTTTTTCAGGATTATCTTGATGAATCAAATAAATTTTCTTTTTAGCTGTATCCCAGTTAAAGCTACCTGCAGCACCAATTGCATCAATTACGGTACTTGACTTAGTCAATGTATAGGCACCTGGTTTATTAATCTCACCAAATACATAAACACGAACGCCTCCAAGCTTTGTAACATTCACAGTAATATCTGGATTAATAATGTAACGAGATAAACCTTGTTGTAATTGGGCCGTAAATTCATCAACCGTTAAACCATCTGCTTTTACAGCTCCTACCATAGGGAATGATACATATCCGTCTGGACGAACAGTATACATAATATCATTTCCATTACGTGTACCAAGATCTGCTTGTTGTACAACTTGAATGGTAAGTTCATCCCCTTGTCGTAGACGATACTCTTTATCAGAGCTCACAACAGATGCACTCGTTTCAAGTGGTGCATGACCTTCTGATTGTAATGCCTTAGAATTATAAGACTGTTCTGTTGTTATATTAACAGGTGCAGCCATAGCTGTTGTTGTGGCACATAAGAATGCTGCCATCATCATATACTGTTTTTTATTCATA
>URQX01000122.1 GCA_900550175.1 uncultured Veillonella sp. | reverse complement strand
GAAATCAAACTGATAATAACAAGTGTGGAGGAAATAGCAAACCACCAACGATGATGTTTAATTACGTCTAATGTCATTTGCGTTTACCTCCTTTCAAAGATTTTGGTGCAAATGCGTCAGCACTTTTGCTTGGAGAGATATTCGCACCAAACCAGAATGGATGGTTCGTAAAGTTACAGTCAATAAGTAAGCGCAACAAGAAATGACTCACTGTAATCGCTGTAAACATACTTACAACAACACCTACGCCTAAGCTGATAGCGAAGCCTTTTACTGGACCAGAACCTAAGATTGTCAAGATACCAGCCGTAATAATAACGGATACGTTCGCATCTGTAATTGTTGCTAAAGCACGACTAAAACCAGCTTCCATTGCTACACGCATGGATTTACCAGAGAATACCTCTTCCTTAAATCGTTCAAAAATAAGGATATTAGCATCTACAGCAACACCCATGGATAAGATAATACCAGCAATACCTGGCAATGTCATAGTCGCATTAAAGCCTTTACCTAATACAAGTAATAGAAGCATTACATATACAAGTAATGCGATATTAGCTACGATACCAGAAAAGCGATATAAAATAACCAAGAAAATCATGATCATTGCAATACCAGCACTGAAGGCTACAACAGATTTATCCTTAGAGTCTTGACCTAAAGAAGGACCTACTGTACGAACTTCCAATACATTAATTTTAACAGGCAATGCACCGGAACGTAATAAAATAGCTAAGTCTTTAGCTTCTTCTAAGCTTTGACTACCAGAAATTGTTGCTTTACCACCTGTAATTGCTTGTTGCACCACAGGATTAGTCAATTCTTTACCATCCAATGTAATGGCAATGCGACGGCCAATATTTTTAGATGTTAAGTCCGCAAATTTCTTAGCCCCTTCATCGCTTAATTCAATAGCAACGAGTGGTTGTTTATTTTGACCTAACTCTTCTTTCGCATCTTTTAAATCATCACCAGTCATAACAGTTTGACCTTGGTCATTTTTAAATTCTAAGACCGCTGTTTTACCGATACGTTTAATCGCTTCATCAGGATCTTTTACACCTGGCAATTCGATGATAATACGGCGAGCACCTTCACGTTGTACCAATGGTTCAGATAAACCCATTTCATTAATACGACGCTCTAAGATTTGCTTCGCCCGTTCTACTGCATCATTGTCAGCTTGACCAGTTGCAGAATCCTCTGCTTCCAATACGATATGCGTACCACCTTGTAAGTCTAGGCCTTGTTTCAAAGAACCTGCTAAAGGTTGAATGAAATACGCAAATAATCCAATGATGGCAGCAATGACTACTAAAAACTTGATAATAGCTTTACCGTTCAAAATAGTTGCTCCCTTCTACTACTATACGCAATGTATAACGCCTTGCTCCGTTACAATCTTGTTCATCCGTTGGTCCAATTCATCCATAGGGATTGGTTCATCCCAAATTTGGATAGCCCAACATACGCCCATATATGTACTTGGTGAAAGTTCCTTGAGAAATCGATCATAATACCCATTCCCCATCCCCATGCGACCACCTTGACGGTCAAAGCCAGCACCAGGCACTAAAATCAAATCCAAGTCATGTGGATTAATAACCTCGTATGGCTCAGCGGGAATGCGTATATTTAACACACCCCGAGTGATAGATTCTAGAGACTTGAGACGAACTGCAATCATTGTCGTCTTATCTGTACAAACTGGAACATATACGGATTTACCATGTTCTAAAGCATGACGAATCACATCGTCTAAATCGGCCTCCTTGGGCATCGCCAAATAAGCCATAATGCTATTGGCTGATTTATATTCAGGAGTATTGACGATTTGCTCCGTCAACATTGATGTCCATGTATTACAATCAGCAACGGATAAAGCAGCGCGCTGGGCCTTGCACGCCCGGCGCACTGCTTCCTTTGTATTCATTATTTTTCTTCCTTGTTTTTCTTGGAAAGTACGTTAGCAATTGCAGAACGCGCAAATGTTAACTCCACTTTTTCAGATACTTGAACCTTTACTTTTTCATCATCAAGTTCAACGATTTCACCATAAATACCGCCAATTGTAACGATTTTTTGGCCTTTTTTCAAACTGCCCAACAAATTAGCGCGCTCTTTTTGTTGTTTCTTTTGTGGACGCCATAATAAGAAATAAAAGATTACGACCATCAACAAAATAGGCCAGCTAGTTTGCAACACTTGTAAAATATCTTCCATTTTATCCTCCTAGTATAATAAATATGTTTTTCTTTTCTAGTATAGCCACCTAATATAGATTTGACTAGACTTAATTACTATTTTTTAAAACTATCCCAAAACTGCATTCTAAATTGCGGGAAGCGATCTTCCAAGATAGCTTGTCGCATTTGACGCATAAACTCAAGTAAGAAATAAAGATTATGATACGTTACGAGACGCAATGCCAAAATTTCTTCCGCCTTATACAAGTGACGAATATAAGCGCGAGAATAATTTTTACATGTATAACATTGGCAGCCTTCTTCTAAAGGACCCCAATCATGAGCAAATTGCGCATTTCGAATGTTAAGGCGACCTTTCCAAGTCATAGCCATACCATTTCGAGCCACCCGTGTTGGGTATACACAGTCAAACATATCAATACCACGGGCTACGCCTTCTACTAAACAGTCTGCTGTACCAACACCCATCAAATAACGAGCCTTATTAGTAGGCAATAATGGTGTAGTAAATTCTAAGATTTCATTCATCAAATCATGAGGTTCCCCAACGGATAAACCGCCGATGCTATAGCCTTCAAAGTCCATAGCTACAAGTTCTTCCGCACTTTGTTTGCGCAAGTCTTTGTACATGCCACCCTGAACAATGCCAAACATACCTTGACGGTCATGAGCTTTACGAGCCTCTTGGCAACGATGAGCCCAACGTGTAGTACGAGCTGTAGACCGCTTTGCATAATCGTGATCAGCAGGATACGGAATACATTCGTCAAAGGCCATGGCAATATCAGAACCTAATTGCTCTTGTACCTTAGTGGCCACCTCTGGAGATAAAAACTGTTTAGACCCATCGATATGAGATCTAAAGGTTACACCATCCTCCGTAATTTTACGCATATCGCCTAAGCTAAACACTTGGAACCCACCACTATCAGTCAAAATAGCTTGATCCCAATTCATAAACTTATGCAAGCCACCCGCTTCTTCTACTAGTTCAGGGCCAGGACGAAGGAATAAATGGTATGTATTGCTCAAGATAACTTGAGAACCCATTGCCTTTAATTCTTCAGGTGTCATAGTTTTAACAGTCGCTTGTGTACCTACAGGCATAAACATCGGTGTTTGGAAGGTACCATGTGGCGTATGCAATAAACCGGCACGAGCCCCTGTATGAGGACATGTCTTTTGTAATTCATAAGTAATACTCGGCATAGGCCCTCCTAACGTATAAACATAGCATCGCCGAAGCTAAAGAAACGATAACGTTCACGTACAGCTTCTTCGTAGGCCGCCAAACAGTGTTCACGACCAGCTAATGCACTAATCAACATTAATAATGTAGATTGAGGCAAGTGGAAATTCGTTACCAACGCATCAATCATCTTAAATTTATAGCCAGGATAGATAAAGATTTGTGTCCATCCACTAATGCCTTGTAGGACACCATCATCATTGGTAGCCGACTCAAGGGTACGCACAGAAGTAGTACCGACCGCAATAATACGACGTCCGTTTCGCTTAGCCCCGTTAATACGATCAGCTGTCTCTTGAGAAACTACGAAGAATTCACTATGCATTTCATGATCCTCAATTGTCTCCGCTGATACAGGTCTAAAGGTTCCAAGGCCAACATGCAATGTAACAAATTCGAGCTCTACACCTTTCGCTTTTATCTTTTCTAATAGTTCAGGTGTAAAGTGTAGCCCTGCTGTTGGAGCTGCGGCTGAACCTTTTTCCTTAGCATAAACAGTTTGATAGCGATCTTTATCTTCTAACTTCTCATGAATATACGGAGGTAATGGCATTTCGCCAATTTCTTGTATCACATCGTCAAATACACCGTTACAAGCGAATTCAATGATACGACCTCCAAACTCAGTTTTATCTATAACGGTCCCACTTAATCGGTCATCAAACTCGATAACTTGACCAATGGGACATTTTTTACCAGGTTTAACTAGGCATTCCCAGCGATTTTCACCACATGGTGTGAGGAGCAACACCTCAACCTTGCCACCAGAGCCTTGACGTTGCCCATATAATCTCGCAGGAATAACCTTTGTATTATTAAATACAAGTACATCCCCTTCGTGGAGTTCATCTAGCAAATCGTAAAAATGCTCTTTATGCGTAACCTCACCTGTAACCTTATCCAAGGTCAACAGTCTCGCCGTATCACGAGGCTCTACAGGATGTTGAGCAATTAGTTCCTCTGGTAATTCATAATCAAAATCTGTAACTTTCATCGCAATCCTTATTAGTACATTTTCTTTAATGTAATGCCACTATAGTAGTGACGCAAAATAGTTTGGTAATAATTTGTATCCCCTGGTGTCGCACGCTTAGCCATTTCTGCAGCACCCCATTGAGACATACCAAGACCATGTCCCCAACCGTGGCCTTTAATATATACAGTATCATTATTGCCCGTAAAGTTATGATATGCCTTACCCGTGCCTTTAGCAGGGTTGT
>URQX01000121.1 GCA_900550175.1 uncultured Veillonella sp. | reverse complement strand
TATCGATGTACATCGAACTAATTCTATATTGTACGTTATTAATCACCTAAGAAATGATTCATTAATCGATTGAGTTGTTCTTGATCATTTGCACCCATTAATTCCCGTGCAGAATGCATCGCTAATAACGGTAAGCCCACATCCATTGTTCTCATCGGTAACATAGCAGATGAAATAGACCCAACTGTAGATCCACCAGGTATATCAGAACGATTTACATAAATTTGGTAATTTGCTTTACATTCATCACATAAACCCTTTACGATGGCAATTGCTCGTGCATCGCCAGCATAGGATTGACTACATGCTATTTTAAGAGCCACCCCTTTATTAAGTGTAGGAATATTAGTGATATCATTTTTTTCAGGATAATTTGGATGCAAACCATGTGCTACATCGGAGGAAATCATAAATCCTTTTGAAATGAAACTATCCATCTCTTGATTAGAATATCCTAATGCATCATATACTCGTTTAATAAGGTTTGGTAAAAGCATACCTGCTCCGCCCTGTTTAGTACGACTCCCGACTTCTTCATTATCAAAGAGAATAGCACAACGTACACCATCAGCATTAGCCTTACGAGCCTGAATAATCCCTGAAAGTACACCAAAGCAAGATGTTAAATTATCTAAACGAGGCGCACTAATAAAATCGCCTTCAGTCCCTAATACACAGCCTTGTTCTGTTGGGTATAATGTCATTTCATAAGATAAGATTTCAGATGGATCACAGTTGACTTCATCAGCCAAGAACGTAGTCCACTCATCGTATTGAATATTAGACTCTGGGAATAGGCTTGGATTGTTGAGATCATTTAAAGATTTACTAGAATTATCCTTTTCCTTACGATCCATCATTAATATAGGAAGCATTTCCTTTTGACGATTTAATTTAACACCATCATTAACGGAACGATTCATATGTATAGCTAAGTTTGGAACGATTGCAATAGGACGTTTTGTATCAACTAATACAGAATCAACATCAAAGGCATTCTCCCCTTTTAATACCACAGTACCAGCAGCCCCTAAAGGACGATCAAGCCATGTATTTTCAATGAGTCCACCGTACATTTCCACATTCAACTTGGTATAACCTTTTACTGATGTAATAGGATTTGGTTTAACCCGAATTGCAGGAAAATCTGTATGTGCGGAGGCAATACGTAATGTGTGTTCTGGTTTCTTTCCTATATGAAAAGCAAACAAAGTAGTACCAAACACATTAACTACATAAGAACCAGAGTCTAATTGCCACTCATCATCTAAATTAAGTTCTGTGAAACCTGAATCCAATAACATTTGTAAACTTGTATCTACTGTATGATACGGAGATGTACAAGCACCAATATATTTCAATAACTGTTCATTATCAAATTTCATAGATTCCTCCTATGTAAAATAATGATGCTATTCGTATATTCACCATGAATAGTTCATTTACGTATAATTTTACAACATATACATTAATAATATATTAACTGCTCTTATTTTATCACAAAAAAGCCGCCCCAAGTGGGACGGCTTTTCGTATATTTTGTAACCACACTATAATCAAACTATGACATATATAGTTTTTAATGTATTACAAGTATATAAAATTCTGGATATCTGGTCTTACCACATACCGATTGCTTTCATCCATACGGAACCAAGGCCCATAAAGATAATTAAGTTGATTACGGATGCGAAGAAACCTAGTTTCCACCAAGTATTTTGAGGAACATAACCAGTATTGAAGATTACTGGAGATGGACCTGCTGCATAGTGAGTTAAAGACATACACAAGTTAGATGTGAATGCAATCATCAATAATGTTAACATTGGTGGTGCACCCGCAGAGATAGCAATTGCAGAGAATGCTACGAACATTGCAGAAATATGTGCAGTCAAGGATGCGAATACATAGTGGGAATATGTATTAATAAGTACAGCTATAACAAAGGCAATAATCCAAGATCCTTCTGGAATATAGCCACCTACAAGTACTGTAGCCCATTTGATGAAACCTAATTTGGACAAGAAACCAGCAAAGCCCATTAATGTACCCATCCAAACTAATGTATCCCAAGCACCTTTTTCACTTTTAACATCATCCCATACAAGAACGCTAGTAGCAAGCAAAATAGAAATACCTAAGAATGCAACAGTTGTTGCATCAATTTTAGTAAATTGAGAAGTAGCCCATAAAACTAAAGCTAAAATAAATACGCCTAGCATAACCCATTCTTGGAAGGACATTTTACCAAGGCCTTTTAACTCTTCTTTAATCATTTGTTGTGCTTCTCGAGCATCTTTAATTTCAGGTGGGTATACTTTATAAATGAAATATGGCATTACGAGCAATGCAATAATACCAGGTACGATGGCTGCCATAGCCCAGTCGCCCCATGTGATACCGATACCAAAAGATTGAAGCGCTAATGCTGCAACCAATGTGTTACCAGCCATGGATGTTTGGAACATAGCAGATGTAATTGTATTAACTTGATAAATGGATTGCATCAAGAAGGAACCAATTTTACGAGGTCCATCTTGAGGTTCAGAACCGAAAGCTTTAGCCAAACTTGTAGTAATCGGCATAATAACACCACCTACACGAGCTGTATTAGATGGAGTTGCTGGAGCTAAAATTAAATCAGATAATGCTAATGCATAAGCCAAACGTAAGGAACTACTACCAAAAGCAGCAATCAAATTATACGCAATACGTTTCCCCAAACCAGTTTTAATAAAGCCACGAGAGAATAAGAACGCACCTACAATTAGCCAAATAGCAGAGTTAGCAAAACCGGAGATAGCTTCACCGATTTTCAAAGTACCAGTCAAAGCCGCCACAGTTATAACAACGATAGATACGCCACCAATCGGTAATGGCTGAGTAATAAAGCCTACGATAGTAGCCACAAAGATGGCGAATAAATGCCAAGATTGAGGAGTTAACCCCTCTGGAGTTGGAACAAACCACAAGCCCAAACCGAAGGCTGCTGGAATGATCCAGTTCAATAGTTTCTTCATACACATACCTCCTACATAGGAAAAAACTAAAATATATTTATATGCTCTTATCATTAATATAATATATTACAAGATAAAAAGATGTGAGAAAAAGCTGTGCATCCCAAGGTATGCACAGCTTTCATCATCATATAAATCCTATTCAGGTAGAGATACGTTCTCTAAGTTTGTTTTTTCGATAGACTCAATATCACCTTGGTCGCAAAGATTTGCAATAGTTGGATCAATTGGTAAACGGTTCAACAATAATAGACCGTATTTTTGAAGGATTTCTTCAATGTGGCTTTCACCAAAGATTTGGTAATCCTTACCGTTATCTGGGCAATGGAAGTAAGAGTAGTTTTCCACTACACCAATAATAGGCACTTGCATTAAATCAGCCATTTTTACTGCTTTTTCAACAATCATGGATACCAAGTCTTGAGGAGATGTAACGATGATAATACCATCCAATTTCAAGGATTGGTAAACTGTAATCGCTACGTCGCCTGTTCCTGGTGGCATATCAACGAATAAATAATCGATGTCTTTCCAAATAACATCACTATAAAATTGTTTTACAACATTGCCTAAAATAGGACCACGCCATAAAACAGGATCTGTATCGTTTTCCAAAAGGAGGTTAACAGACATAACGTCAATACCACCTTTGGATTTTACAGGATACATACCAATTTCGTCAGCATATGCTTTTTCCTTGATGCCGAACATTTTAGGAATTGATGGACCTGTAATATCCGCATCGAGGATACCAACTTTGTAACCTTTACGCGCCATAGTAATGGCCATCAAGCTTGTAACGGAGGATTTACCTACGCCACCTTTACCAGATACTACGCCGATTACATGTTTAACAGAACTAAGCTCGTGTAATGGAGCTGTAAGATCTTGAGGTTGTTGAGGAGCGCCGCCACCGCAACCAGAAGATTGAGATGGGCATCCGCCACAATCACTGCTGCTACCGCAACCCATAGTAAACACCTACTTTCTTTGAGGAACTACCTCACATCTATATGTAAAACTTTTATTCTATATGGTAGATACAATGTATCTACTGTTACATTGTATCATGTCATATCAAACTTTATCAATATATTACTCGCCACAGAATTCTTTAGTTAATGCTCCAAGAATTTCCATGCCCTTTGTAATTTCTTCTACTGTTGGTACAGTATAGCTCAAACGGAATGCATGTCCTTCCCCTGCTCCATCAGCTGCAAAGGCACCACACTTAATAATCCCTACGTTACGGTCCATACATGCTTCAAAGAAGTCATCACAGTTAACTTCAGCTGGCATAGTCATCCATGCAAACATTCCACCTGTAGGCTTAGTTAAATGAACTTTAGAGCTTGCATACTTGTTAAAAGCATTTAACAAGGCATCACATTTTATTTTATATACTTTGCGTACATTTTCTAAATGTGCATCATAATCGATTGAATCCAATACATTAGCTACCACCTTTTGTGTAACTAATGGCATTTGACCTGCTGTATTATTCTTTAAAGCTTGGATAGCTTCGATTACCTTTGCTGGGCCAAATAGGAAACCTACGCGCAAACCTGCAGACAAAGTCTTCGAATAAGAACCTGCATAAAGAACGCGATTTTCTGTATCAAAGGATTTAAATGTTGGAATGTACTCACCAGCAAAGCGAA
>URQX01000120.1 GCA_900550175.1 uncultured Veillonella sp. | reverse complement strand
CTCTTATTTCAACCAGCTCATCAAGTTGCGAAGTTCTGCACCAACTGGTTCGATTGGATGGTTAGCAGCTGCTTCACGATGTTCTTTAAGGAATTTTTGACCATTTTTGGAATCAGCCAAGAATTCGTCAGCGAATTTACCAGATTGGATATCAGCCAAGATTTGTTCCATCGCTTTTTTAGTATCTGCAGTGATTACGCGAGGACCTGCATGGTAGTCGCCGTATTCAGCAGTGTTGGAGATGGAGTGGCGCATTTTTTGGAAGCCACCTTCGTAGATAAGGTCTACGATCAATTTCATTTCGTGTAAGCACTCGAAGTAAGCGTTTACAGGTTCATAACCAGCTTCAGTTAATACTTCGAAACCAGTTTTGATCAATTCAGTAACGCCGCCGCACAATACAGCTTGTTCACCGAAGAGGTCAGTTTCAGTTTCGGATTTGAAGTTAGTTTCCAAGATACCGGAACGGCCACCACCGATACCAGAAGCCCATGCTAATGCAACTTCTTCAGTATCACCAGATGGATCTTTTTCAACAGCGTACAAGCAAGGAACACCGGAGCCTTCTTGGTATGTACGACGTACTAAATGACCAGGGCCTTTAGGAGCTACCATGAATACGTTGATGTCTTCACGAGGTACGATTTTACCAAAGTGAATATTGAAGCCGTGAGCAAATGCCAAGTATGCACCTTGTTTCAAGTTAGGAGCAATATCTTGTGCATATACGTCTGCTTGTAATTCGTCTGGAATCAATACCATAACGATGTCAGCACCTTTAACTGCTTCTGCAGTTTCTTTAACTGTAAGGCCTGCTTCTTCAGCAGCTTTCCAGCTAGAAGAACCACCACGAAGACCAATTGTTACGTCCATACCATTTTCTTTCAAGTTCAATGCATGCGCATGACCTTGGGAGCCGTAACCTAAAACTGTAATTTTTTTGCCTTCCAATTTGCTCAAATTACAATCTGCATCATAATAAACTGTAGTACCTAAAATTTTACCTGCCATACTAGACAACCTCCAAAATATATTCAATAGAATATCTAATATATATACTGTACACAATCTCACAAATAAATGCAAGATTTGTAGTGTATATCGTAATTTATCGAATAGTCAAATAGACTAATCTACAACTTAAATTTGTACCCTTTTTGTATTAAGAAAAAATGAATTATCCCAATTTTAGCTCTTATTTAACTATGATCCATGGGCGATTTTTCTCCCATACAACGGATACATCAATACCGAATACATCGCTTAGAATTTCATCGGTTAAGATGTCCTGTTTCTTGCCTTTATACACAATGAGACCATCTTTAATAATAGCTACATGTGTAATACTTGGCATAATCTCTTCAATTTGATGAGATACATAAATAAAAGGCTTATGTTCCTCTCGTGCCATATTCTCAACAGTTCTTAAGAATTGCTCACGAGCAGGCAAATCAAGTCCAGAACAAGGCTCATCTAAAATGAGTAAATCTGGATTAGCCATAATAGCCCGTGCTAGTAAAACACGACGTTGTTCACCAGCAGATAGTGTATGAAATCTATGGCCTTCCAAATAGGACAAACCAAACTCAGACAATAATTGCAGTCCTCGTTCACGTACTTCAGGCTCTACCTGTTGATAAATACCAATACTATTAAAAGCACCAGAAATAACAACATCTTCTACCACTTGTTTATCCAGTGTAGACTGGAATTGTCCAAGCGCAGAACTAACAAAGCCTAATCGGGCCTTGATTTTAGGCCATGCATATTTGCCAAATTCATGACCAAATACGCGTAATAGACCTGTTGTGGGAATTTGATACGCTGGAATCATGCTGAGCATCGTAGATTTACCAGCCCCATTAAGACCTAACAAGGCCCAATTTTCCCCTTCTTCAACATGCCAATTAATGCCTTTTAAAATTTCCCGGCCTTCACGACGAAACTTGACGTCTTCATAATGGAGTAATTCACTACTCACACAATCATCTCCTAAATTTTTTCACCACGGCTCATTGCTGTAATGCCAGTTTTGGCAATTTCAAGGACACCATAGGTTTCCATAATTTGAATAAAACCGCGTAATTTTTCTACGCTACCAATTACTTCAATAATCATAGAAGTAGGAGAAATATCGAGCACATTGCCACGATATACATCGGCAATTTGTACAATTTGAGACCGTGTTGCAGCAGTTGCTTTTACCTTGATAAGCATTAACTCACGGCATACCACATCATGATCTTCAAAAACTTTAACCTTTACAACATCAATGAGCTTGTAAATTTGTTTTTGAATTTGATCCAAGATGCGATCATCTGCCTCAACGGTGAGGGTAATACGAGCGTAGCCTGGTGTATTGGTAATACCAGATGTCATCTTTGTAACATTAAAACCACGACGGTTAAAGAGTGCCAATATACGTGCACCAATGCCTGCTGTATTTTTTGCAATTACTAAGACTTGATGTTCTCTCGCCATTATAGCACCCCTTTCTTGCCCATCATACCGCTTACGGTACCACCAGCTGGAATCATCGGCAATACATTATCTTCTCTTGCTACACGGCAATCCAAGATGATACTTTCATCAGATATAATGAAAGATTTAAATTCTTTATTGAAATCCTCAACATTATCGATGCGAGCGGCTTTCAAATCAAAGGCATCTGCCAATTTCAAGAAGTCTGGACTCGCTTCTAAATCTACATAGGAATAGCGGCGGTCATTAAAGATTTGTTGCCATTGACGAACCATGCCAAGGTAACCATTATTGATGATAACAATTTTAATTGGCAAATTATATTGACGAACCATCATGAGTTCTTCAAAGGTCATTTGGAAACCACCATCACCAACAACAAGGATGACTTGTTTATTGGGAGCACCCACTTGGGCTCCAATAGCAGCTGGCAAACCATAGCCCATGGTACCTGCACCACCAGATGTAACAATAGTATGCGGTTTTTTATGAGTTAAGAATTGAGCCGCCCACATTTGATGTTGGCCTACGTCAGTTACAATAACGGCATCCTCTTTGGCAATCTTGTTAAGTTCAGATAATACGTATTGTGGATGTAATACACCATCTTTAGATTCAGGAATTACCATAGGATATTCCGCTTGCCATTCACGAATTTGTGCAATCCACGCTTCATGAGTTGTAGGTTCTACAAGCGCATTAAGTTCAGATAAAACTCGCTTCAAGTCACCTACAATTGGTACGTTAATAGTAACGTTTTTATCAATTTCTGCTGGGTCAATATCGATATGAATGATTTTAGCTTTTTTACAGAAGAAATCTGGATGACCTGTAATGCGGTCGTGGAAGCGAATACCGGCCGCAATAACAAGATCTGCTTCTTCTGTACTATTATTAGCTGCTACAGAGCCATGCATACCCACCATACCAAGAGCAAGCTCATGGTTACCTGGGAAGCCACCAAGGCCAACTAATGTATTTGTTACAGGAATTTGAGCCTTTTCTGCCAAATCCTTTAACTCATCCATAGCGCCAGATTTCAATACACCGGCACCGGCAATGATGAGCGGACGTTTCGCATTTTTAATGAGTGTAGCCGCTTTCTTAATTTGCCCTTGATGACCTTTATAGGTTGGATCATAACCTTCAAGATGGATAGGTACTTCATATAATTTATTGTATTCTGCCATGGATATTTTTTCTGTTTGAATATCCTTAGGAATATCAATAAGAACAGGACCTGGACGACCTGAACCAGCAATAAAATACGCTTCTTTAATGATGCGAGGTAAATCGCGAATATCTTGAACAAGGTAGTTATGTTTTGTGATCGGCATGGTAATACCTTGAATATCTGCTTCTTGGAAGGAATCCTTACCAATAAACGGACGACCAACCTGACCAGTAATGGCCACCATAGGTACAGAATCCATGTACGCAGTCATAATACCTGTAACAAGATTAGTTGCACCAGGACCAGACGTAGCAAGACATACGCCTACTTTTCCAGATACGCGTGCATAACCATCTGCTGCATGGGCTGCACCTTGTTCATGACGAACAAAATAATGTTTAATTTCAGGGAAGCTATAAATTTCATCGTAAATTGGAATTACCGCGCCACCTGGATAACCGAACATGTCAGTTACACCAAGGCGATGCAATGTTTCAAGGACAATGCGTGCCCCATTGATTGTTTCTGCGCTCATAGGAACCCTTTCAACCAGCTATTCAGATAAAATCTCGCTGGAATTTAATCGTTTAATAATGTAACCATTATTTTTGAAAGTATCAATAATGTGTTTGATGTGTTCTTCACCATTTGTTTCTACAGTCACTTGCAATTCCACTTCATGGAAGCGGTCAAGATTTTTAAACTGATTATGATCGAGTTTAATAACATTTGCATCCGCATCTGCAAGCATTTGAGATACAGCAACCAATTGACCTGGTTTATCAGGAAGGTTGACAGAGAAAGTGAAGATACGACCACGTAATACAAGACCTTTATTGATCATAGAGGAAATGGTAAGTACGTCGATATTACCGCCACTGACAATGGCTACTGCCTTTTTACCTTTGCAGTCTAATTTTTTTAGACCCGCTAATGGTAAAATACCGGAGTTTTCTGCTACTAACTTATGTTTTTCTACAAGCAACAAAAATGCTTCCATCAATTCATAATCAGAGACAGTAACAATTTCATCTAC
>URQX01000119.1 GCA_900550175.1 uncultured Veillonella sp. | reverse complement strand
GCACAACGCCATTTACACCATTATATTGAGGAGCAGAGAAAACTTCCTCTGTAGGTATATTAGCGTTGAAAATAGTACCATCTTTAGAGGCTTCTTCACCACCTAGCCAGATATGACCTTCTGGTAATTCTAATAGGAGGTTAGTACCATTTTCACAAGTATAACGCAATGCCTTTAAGTCTAATTTATTCAATGCTTCACAACGGTGACGCAATTTTGCCATATGATGACGATATGTATCTTTCGCTTCGATACCTTCAATGCGACAAAGTTTTAATAATGTTGCCCACAATTGGTCGATTTTTTCTTCGTCCGTACCTTCATAGCCTAATAGATCTGCCCATAGAACTGTAGGTACAGAGGCAACACACCATGTAACAGAAGAGTTCATGATAGCTGTATGGTAGAAGGATAACGCTTTATTCAAATTACGAGATTGTAAGGAAATTCGATCCGTTGGAATGCCTTCTAAGGCTTTTGGATTAGCACTAATTAAAGATAAGAACGCGGCCTTTTCATCGATGTACTGCTTGTAGAATTCAGGAATCCAGTTAGCTGGTTTTTCTAAAACAGACTCATTAGCATGCAATAAACGTTGACGGGCAATAGAGGAACATCTCCAGTTAAGAACAACCTCCTTAGCACCTAGTTCATATGCTTCCTCAGTAACGATTACTGCAAAATCTTTATTTTCTACATCAACAGAAATAACTAATGTTTGATCCTGTTGTAAATTTACGCCGTACTTTAGCAATGTATGGGCATATTTTTTTAATATATCTTGATTCATAAATTCTCCTTTTATTTGACATCAATTGATAAACTCCTGCTGGTGTGACTAATAGAGTCAGTGGTAGGAGTTTTATTTTTCATAGGGAAATTCTTCAGTAGGAGGTGCACTATGAAAGGTAAATTGAAGCCTTATATGATAATTATATTAATCCTATGTGTTTTAGTAGGAATTTATTTCCTATGGCCTATTATAACAGATGAAAGCGATTCTGTCCTTGCTGAAGGGGGTATAGATAGAAATTCTTCTATATCTTCAGTAGAAGAACAGCCTAATAAACCTATCGCTTATATAACAGGTGCTGTTGTATCTCCTGGTTTATATGAGCTTGAAAGTTCTGCTACAGTAGGCGATATTGTTAAGCTAGCAGGAGGACTATTACCGTATGCAGATGTAGAGTCTATCAATATGGCCAAGCCAGTTGTAGCAGGTGATCATATCCACGTAATATTTAACTTTCACGGCAATCCTGAAGTGTTATTGCGTGGTAATAAGATAAATATCAATACTGCAACGGCAAAGGAATTAGATGCTCTACCAGGGATAGGACCTGCTATGGCTAAAAGAATTGAGGAATATCGCTCACAAAAAGGCCCCTTTACATCTGTTGAAGGTATCAAGGGGGTGAAGGGAATTGGTGACGGCGTATTTAAGAAAATTAAAGATAAAATTACAATTTAATCATAGGAATAATAATCATGACAGAGTGGTTCTAGATGCAGATATTTTAAGTCCTACACAAATGGTGTTGACTCATAGTCAATGGGCACATGTTATATTAGGATCTATCATTATAGGAACAATACTAGGGTATGGAAATTATTTTCCTGTACTCAATCAAATGCATTACATCTTTGCTATAGGGATAGCCATTATAGGTGTCAGTGTTTTTAAAGCCTTACAATCGTCTGATTGGTGGTGCTCACTTGGTAAGTTAATAGTTTTAGTGTCCCTTTTTATAGGACTATCGTATTATCAAACAGATTTACGGATTATACATTTTAATAGTTATACTTCATATTATTTGCAGCAAGAAGGCGAATATCTTGGTACGGTTGTAACTGCGCCTGAAAGGATAAGTTTGAACGGACAGGAGTATTACAAATATACTATTGAAGTCCATGGCTTACATCCATATAAAAATACTGCAAAAAATAATTATATTAAGGCACAGGGGAGGTTACAGGTATACTCAAAGGTATCTACAGCCAAGCATTCCATACGACTGGGGGAATACACAATTGTAGAAGGTACACCAAAGGCCTTATTTCTCATCGAAGAGGAAGGTCGTATTAATCTTCGCGGCCGCTATATGAGTGCCAATACTCGAGGACGTATCTATGATGGTATATACCGAGTGGCTAGTAATAAAGACTTACAAGTATTTCGCTATAAAGAAACCTTTTCTGAAAAACTATATAGGAAACTCTTATTTATTTGTGGTTCAATACAAGCGTCTATAGATAAAACTATTGCTCATCATTTAGAGGGGCCACAACAAGTATTGGCACAAGCATTAGCTTTAGGTGGCCATTATAGTGAGCTAGGAGAAGATACAATGATGGATTTTTCCTATACAGGACTTATCCATATTCTATCTATATCAGGTTCGCATATTGCTCTTTTATTAGCATTGGTATATGGACTTGGACGACTTATTAAATTAAGAAAACGAACCAGTTTGATTATGGGGATTTTACTGGCTATCATGTATTGTGGTGTCGTTGGTGGTGATGCTCCTGTTGTACGAGCTACGATGATGAGCATACTCATGTGCATAGCCTATGTAAAAGGGCGACTATATCAAGCTAAGCAGGCGCTATGTATATGCGCTATTCTATGTCTAGTATATGATCCATTTTCTATATTTGATGTGAGTTTTCAGCTATCGTTTGGTGCGACCTATGGATTGCTCATATGGGGAACGGTATTATATGAACGTATTCAATGGCTACCAAAATGGATTAAAACACCCCTTGTATTATGTGTGTCGGCACAGTTGCTTATTTTGCCACTACAGCTCTATTACTTTCACTATATCAGTATTACTAGTTTGTTAGCAGCTTGCATAGTAGCACCTATATTAGATGTATCCATCATTTTAATCTTTATAAGTACTGTTATTAGCTATGTTATGTCTATATCGTTTCTATGGTCTTTGATAGATACATTATTACGTATATCGTTATATTTAAATCATGTATTAGGTCGTAGTGGCAGTTTACTTTGGCTAGGGATGATGCATCCCTATTGTGCTTATTTGTATTTGGTTCTATTAGGTGTATTTACGTACTTTTTAACCCATAGAAAAAGGTATACTGTTTATATAGTGTTATGTTTAGTTTTTATGGTCACAACTTTTGGTGCTTCATATTATGTGACACAGTATCATAAGAATGCATTGGTTCACTATATTCCTATGAAGCAGTGTAATGTATTACTTTGTATAGAACCTAATCACGAAGGGGCCTATGTATTAATTGATGCGCCAGACCATATTAAAACAACACCTAATGAAAGGCTTATCAATCAAGCTTTACGAGCATATGGTGTCAATCCAAAAGTTGTAAAAGTAGACTACTTTCATAGTAACGGATCTGCAAAAACAATATATAAAAATAGTATGAAAGAAATCGATGTATATAATGGACAAAGAGGCGAAAAAAATCTAAAATTAAATGATAAGACTAATACATTATTTATTACGAGTCGTTCTAGTTCAATGAATGAAATTGGCCGAGTATTACCGAATAATATGGTTTTACTTAGCAGCCCTCATGGTGCGCTACGTGATGTGGATCCATCATCGGAATACATGTATATAATGGGATACAGTTATATTAAAGATATGTATCTGTGAAAGGAGGAATTATGGCACATATTCAACTCATTTATGGCGATGAGCCACAATTAATTGAAGAAGAAAAACGTAAATTTTTAAGTGCCTATCCTGACCTTCCAGTAACAGTATTAGATGATGAAGCTGGGCCACAGAAGATAAGTGAAAAACTATGTGAAGACTCTCTTTTTGGTGATCAAAAGGTATTTTGCTTAGTGAATTTACCTATTATTCGTAAAAGCGGTAAAAATAGTGATGCCTGGATTCCATTGTATGAACTCCTCATGGAATATAATGGGGATAATCCTATCGTTTTGATTTATCATGATATGATTGATAAACGCATCAAGCAGAATAAAGAGATTTTAGATAAAATACCAAATCATCAATGTAAGCGCCTTGAAGGGGCAGACCTTGTAATGTGGATACGTCAGTATTGCACTTCTAATGGATTTAAAATGACCCCTGATGCCCAAGAATATGTAGCGCATCTCATCGATTTGTGGCAAGATGTACCAGTTTCTTTCATGCGAACCGAATTTGACCGTTATTTCTTGCAAATTACAGGGGAAAAAGTCATTACCAAAGAGTTCCTCGAAGAAAATGGTAGTGATTATGGAGCTAAAAATATTTTCACCTTTAAAGAGGCTTTGTTAAAACGAGATACTGATACATTACTTGAACTATTTCCGTTTATGTTCGGCTATAAAGAATTAGATCGTGCTATGAGCTACATTGAGGGGCAATTACGTTTACAATTACTAGTCAGTGAATGTCGCCAAGCGGGAATGTCTGTTCAAGCTATTCAAAACCTATGTAAGGACCATGATTCGTCATTTAAACCATATCCAATTAAGTTAGCTTATGAGGCGAGTCCTAGAATTTCGATTAAGGCGCTACGAGCTTTATTAAAAGGGCTCTATGAGATTATTTTGGATAGCCGTAGCAGCAAGGGCGATATTTGGCGATTTAGAGATTTATGTATTACCTATTGTGGGTATAAAGGATAAAAATGAAAGTACGTTATCGTGTTGTACCAAAACAGAATAAGAAATCATCCTTCTATGTAAACTGTCATAGCCAACATGTGACGATACAAGCTGC
>URQX01000118.1 GCA_900550175.1 uncultured Veillonella sp. | reverse complement strand
AAAAATTTATAAGTATATCGAAAGTCCTCTACTAGTATACAAGTAGAGGGCTTTTGTATTGATTTTATAGTTCTGTATTTGGTACAATAACATATATCCTTTGTGGGAGAACAAAGTTCTCCCCTTTTTTAATGAAAAGGAAGAAAACTATGTCCAAATTAATAGTAAATGCCGACGATTTTGGTCTTCATAGTGCAGTTAATGCTGCAGTCATTGATGGTCATCGTACAGGTATCATTACGAGTACCTCTCTATTAGCGGGAGGTGAAGCTTTTACAGAAGCTGTAAGTATGGCAAAAAATAACCCTAAGTTGGGCATTGGTGTTCATATCGCCTTAGTAGGTGGGCTAAAACCGGTATGTGAGCCATCTGAAGTACCATCTCTGCTTACATCTGAAGGCGTCTTTCCAGAAACATATATAGATTTTATTAAACGAATTTATACTGGGAAGATTAATTATAGTGAATTGCGTAAAGAAATTCACGCTCAAATGGAACGTATTATGGAGGCTGGTTTGCACGTAACGCATATTGACGGTCATCAACATATGCATGTATTACCAACAGTACTACCAATTGTTATTGAGCAAGCTAAACACTATGGTATTAATGCAATACGCATTCCAGATGAATCTTCTTTATTCGTCAATCATATGTACTCGCTAGTGCGATTGTTAGGCAAGGTAGGTTTATCTACTGTGGCTGCAAAGGCAAGGCCTGTAGTACGCGATTATGGTATGAATTCGACACAATATTTTTGGGGTATGGTAAATGGGGGACACATTAACCAGAAAACGTTAATGGGGATATTAAAATCTGTATCTAAAAAATCAGGTACTCATGAATTGATGATCCATCCAGGTTTAAATAATACGATTTTGGGAAATCAATATAAATGGGGTTATCATTGGGAGGATGAATTACAATCTGTTTGTTCTAACCATACGCGTTTATATATTAGACAACATAATATTGAGCTAATTAATTATGGAGACTTGATATGAGTAAAATGATGAAGAGAGGCATTTTTATGTTTCTCTTACTATTGGCTGTGTCAATTGGTATCATTTACTACACTATTGATCTAGATGCATTAAAAACAATTTCATCATTTAATAGTATTTCTTTATTATTAGCTTTGATAGCTTTAGTGGCAGGCATGTATTTTGATGGCCTACGGTTACAAAGACTCGTAAAAATAGGAGGGTATAAGTTATCCATAAAGGCAGTACTTCGTGTAATTTTTAGTAATTATTTCATGGCTATGCTGACCCCAGGTGCTAGTGGAGGAGCTGTAGCGCAAGTATTAGTATTAAAAAGTTATGGTGTACCCATATCTAAAGGTACGCCAATTGTATTAATACGCACCGTATTTTCTATTATGTTCTTGGTTATAATGTTGCCTTTAGTATTTCTACGCGATGCTATTGAAATTCCATATATCTCACGAGATATGCTGTTAATTTTCGCTGTATTAGCTGTTATTTCCACGCTTTTAGGTACATATATCTTACAGACTAAATATATGCGTCAACTTGTATATAATTTAGCACAACGGTTTAAAGCACATAAAACAAGAGATTGGCTCTCTAAGTTAGAAACATTAAATCAAGGTTTAGGATTACTATATAAACAACCAATTCAGTCCTTTATTGTATTTATTGAATCGGGATTAAGTTTATTATGCCTATACTGTATTGCGCCAGCATTGATGTATGCTTTCACACCAGATATTCCTATCATTGATATATTAGATAGAATGATTCTATTAAATCTAATTTTATATTTTGCACCAACGCCAGGGGGAACAGGGATTGCAGAAGGACTATTTGTAGTATTGTTTAGTACCTTTGTCCCTAATGGAACTGTTGGTATTGTGGCTGTAGCATGGCGAGTTATGGCAGAATATTTGCCATTTTTTGTCGGTATGTATGCTGTATTAACATTGTATGGGCGTCAATTTGTGGCCCAAGAAACTTCAAAAGAACAATAAGGGAGTGTGTGTTCTATGACTAAACCAAAAAAAGATAAGTTTTATCTGGTGCAAGAAGATATTTTACCGGAAGCGATAAAAAAGACGATCAAGGTAAAAGAGATTTTGAAACTAGGTGAAGTTAAGACTATTAATGAAGCAGTTGAAAAAATGGATTTGAGTCGTTCTGCGTATTACAAGTACAAAGATTATGTATTCCCATTTTTTGAAATTGCTCAAGGTAAAATTGTTAGTATTTATGTTTCCATGTCTAATGAATCAGGTATGTTATCAAGTGTGTTAAAAGCAATTGCAGAGCGCAATGGTAGTATTTTGACAATCAATCAAGATATTCCTTTACAAGGCATTGCCAACAGTAGCATTTCTTTTGAAACTAAAGATTTACAAGGATCATTAGAAGATTTATTATTAGATATTCGCTCTATGAAGGGCATTATTAAGGTTGAAATTCTAGGCCAAGCATAGGCTAGTTAAGAGAGTAGGACAATTATGACCACTATAAAAATTGCGTTATTAGGTTTTGGTACTGTTGCACAAGGTACATTTAATTTATTGCAAGACAATGCTGAGCTAATTAGAAATCGTACAGGTGTTAATGTTGAAATATCTAAGATCTTTGTGCGTAACCCTGATAAATATAGCCATATTACGCTGCCTGAAACAGCTCAATATGTAACTGACATTGATGAAGTATTAAAAGATGATTCCATTCAAATGGTTGTTGAATTAATGGGTGGCACAACCTTTGCTAAAGACTGTGTAGAAGGTGCGTTAAAAGCCCAAAAAAACGTAGTAACTGCAAATAAAGATTTATTAGCAGAATCTGGCCCATACCTATTAGATTTAGCTAGTAAAAATGGAGTAGATTTACGATTTGAAGCATCTGTATTAGGTGGTATTCCAATTATCCGTACATTATATGAATCCCTAGCTGGCAATCGCATTACTGAGCTCATCGGCATTATGAATGGTACTACAAACTTTATTTTAACTAAAATGTCTGAAGAAGGCTTAAGCTATCAAGATGTACTAAAGGAAGCACAAGAGCTAGGTTATGCAGAGGCTGACCCTACAGCAGACGTTGAAGGTTTAGATGCGGCACGTAAACTAGCTATCCTTGCATCTATTAGTTTCAATCGTCGAATCTTCTTTGAAGATGTATCCGTAGAAGGTATTACTTGCATTGATACGGAAGATATTAAATTCGGTAAAGAATTTGGTTATAACATCAAGCTATTAGGTATTGCAAAAGAAACTAGTCAAGGTTTATCTCTAAATGTATACCCAGCATTTATTCCTACCACACATCCTTTAGCATCTGTTCGCGGTTCTTATAATGCGATTTATGTAAAAGGTAATGGTATTGATGATGTAATGCTATACGGTCGTGGTGCTGGTAGCTTACCTACAGGTAGCTCTGTAGTATCCGATATTATGGAAGTGGCTAAAAATGTTTCATACAACGAAACAGGTCGTTTGAAACCATTCTATTATGACCAAAAAAATATTTACTCTCCTGGTAAGATTCAATCTAGCTATTACTTACGTTTAGAAGTAGACAATAAAACAGGTGTATTAGCTAAAATTTCTGCCAAATTAGCAGAACAAAAGATTTCTGTTTTATCCATCGTTCAACGAAATATGGACCCAGAAACTGCTGTATTAGCGATTGTAACATCTAAATGTCCTAGATCTTATATTTTAAATCTTATCGATTCCTTTAATAGCTTGCGTTCTGTTAAGTCTGTTAATAGTGTTATTCGTATTATGGAAGCTTAAACTATGAATACCATTCGTGTACAGGTGCCCGCTACTAGTGCAAACTGCGGGCCAGGTTTTGATTGCCTAGGATTAGCATTAAATCTATACAATATTTTTAGCTTTACACCAGATGCAAATGCTACAGAATATACATATACTTTTGAAGGATTTGGTGCCGATATTCTACGCGCTGAAGATCCTAAAAAAAATCTTATTGGATTTGCCATGGATCAAGTTTTTGCCACTGCTCAAGAACCTATTCAATATGGACATATTACTTCTGAAACTTTAATTCCACCCTCTCGTGGACTAGGTAGTAGTAGTACGGCTATTGTAGGTGGTCTTTTGTTAGCCAATGCATTAGTTAAACATCCTCTTACTAAAGAAGAGTTGTTGGTCATTGCAAACCGTATGGAAGGTCATCCAGACAATGTAGCGCCTGCTATTTTTGGTAATTTGTGCTGTGCTACAGGTTTAAAAACAAAGGTACTAAATACTGTTATCTCTGTTCCATCAGAATTACATTTTGCTGTAGTTGTACCTGAGGTTATGGTTTCTACAGAATACGCTCGTTCTGTTTTGCCTAATCATGTTCCATTTAAAGAGGCTGTCCAAAATGTGAGCCATGCATCTTTATTTGTAACTAGTTTAATTACACATCAATTAAGTAATTTATCCGTTGCATTAGATGATAATTTACATGTTCCATACAGAAAAACATTGATACCACATTGTGATGCAGCGTTTGACGCTGCTAAAGCAGCTGGAGCCTACGGTGCTACAATCAGTGGATCAGGTTCTACTTTAATTGCCTATGTAGATAAAGCTCACGTTCAAGCTGTAGCTGATGCTATGGGGGCAGTATTTACAGCTAATGGCATTGAAAATAAAACTTACTGCTTAGAAGCTGATAGTACAGGAGCATCAATTATCTAGTTTGTGGTATAATTATAGTGTTAGGCATAGTCCATAACTATAATTGGAGGAA
>URQX01000117.1 GCA_900550175.1 uncultured Veillonella sp. | reverse complement strand
TTATTACATGTAATACCTACTTCATCAAGTAAGTGTTCTGCTTCTTTACCTGTTAGACCAGTATTGCGAACATCTACAAGCATAACGTGAGTATCTGTACCGCCAGAAACAATTGTTAAGCCTTTTTCTTGCAATGCAGCAGCCAATGCTTTTGCATTATCGATAACTTGTTGTGCATATACTTTGAACTCAGGTTGTAACGCTTCCCCCAATGCAACTGCTTTAGCAGCGATAACATGCATCAAAGGACCACCTTGAATACCAGGGAAGATAGCTTTATCGATTGCTTTAGCATATTTTTCTTTGCAAAGGATCATGCCGCCACGAGGACCACGCAATGTTTTATGAGTTGTAGTAGTAACGATATCAGCATGTTCTACAGGATTTGGATGTAAACCTGCTGCTACAAGACCTGCGAAGTGAGCCATATCTACCATGAAGATAGCATCAACTTCATGCGCTACATCAGCCATTTTTTTGAAGTCGATTTGACGGCTATAAGCACTACCACCAGCGATGATCAATTTAGGTTTAGCTTCTAAAACGATTTTACGGAACTCATCATAATCGATTTGTTGTGTTTCTGCATCTACACCATAAGGTACTACATTGAAATATGTACCAGATACATTAACAGGAGAACCATGAGTTAAATGACCACCGTGGGATAAGTTCATACCCACAATAGTATCACCTGGTTGTAATAATGCGAAATACACGCCAAAGTTTGCTTGAGAACCAGAATGAGGTTGTACGTTAGCATGTTCTGCACCGAACAAGCGTTTTGCACGTTCAATAGCTAATGTTTCGATAACATCAACATTTTCACAACCGCCATAATAACGTTTACCAGGATACCCTTCTGCATATTTGTTAGTCAATACGCTACCTTGAGCTTCCATTACTGCTTGAGAAACAAAGTTTTCAGAAGCGATCATTTCTAATTTGTCGCGTTGGCGTGCTAATTCTTGATTGATAACAGCTTGAATATTAGGGTCTTGTTTTTCTAAGAAACTCATGAGTATCCTCCTCGTGCAAAACGAATATATATAGGTAATGATGTATTACTTGTCTAGTGCTTTAATTTTCTCTACACGGCGTGCGTGACGACCACCTTCGAACTCTGTTTCCATAAAGATGGCTACAATATCGTTAGCTAGGCCAGGACCAATAACGCGTTCCCCCATAGTGAGAATATTAGCGTCATTATGTTCACGACATGCATGAGCAGAGAATGTATCATGACAAAGAGCAGCGCGAATACCTGCAATCTTATTTGCTGCAATACCGATACCAATACCAGTACCACAAATCAAAATACCTCTGTCTGCTTGACCAGATACAACTGCATTTGCTACAGGTACAGCAATGTCAGGATAATCGCAAGAATCAGCTGTATGACAGCCAAAATCCTCTACTTCATGTCCCAATGCATTTAATAATTCCTTAACGGATGCTTTTAAATTTAATCCGCCATGATCACAACCGATTGCAACTTTCATAATTTCATCTCCTACGCCTTCTGAGGCACTAATCTAAGACCAGCCTCTACTAAGTGATAAATTTGTTCCGCACATTGATTATATACGGTTTGATCAGATCCATATGGGTCCATCACATCACCATCTTGACCACCCCACTCGGAAATCGTTTTGATTTTACCTTCCTCAAACGGGAATTGGCGAAGTAGTACAGATTTGTGATCTTTCGTCATACCAATGATAAGATCTGCTGCATTCACGAGTTCCATCGTCAATGGTCTCGATTCATGATCAGAAATATCTGCAATGGAACGGATAGCTTCTACGGCTTGTTCTGTTGGCTTTGCTCCATAAGCGGCAAATAGACCAGCTGATACAGTCGTCACATCCTTATGTTGCTCCGCTGCAAGGGCCCTTGTAATACCTTCAGCCATAGGGCTGCGACAAGTATTACCGGTACACACAAATAAAATATTCATAATAACATCCTTACTTAATCACATTTTGTGATTACTTTATACATTATAGCAAATTCATCCAATATGTAAAGACATATTTCTATTATCAGTGGACATTTTTATGCTAGTAAAATTACTTATAAATGATATGATGGCTCGATGCCTTCTCCATACGATTCATAATAGCTACACCAAAACCGTCATCATCAACACCTTCTGCTAAGATTAAGGTAACATGATTTTCGTTAAAATGTAATAGGCTTTTGTAAAAGTCATGGCCTAATGATAAGGCATCACCATGGTGTCCAAAACAATGGCATATAAAGCGTGTATCCCCTTTAATAAGATTGTACGTTTCATGACTTACTAAACAGCCTATAGGACCTTCTATGCCTTCTGAAAGCTTTTTAAAAGTACAGGCTATCCCCTCTGGACTGCCTACAACAACTGTCATAGGTGCATCAGGCGCATAGTGCGTATACTTCATACCAGGAGCCTTAGGCTTAGTGGTGGCATTAACTAGCGCAGTATCATACTCAACAGTAGCCACAACTATTTCAAGTTGAGCTTTTGTAATCCCACCAGGTCTCAATATAATGACCTTATCATCATGAACTTCCACCACAGTAGATTCTACACCAATCATACATGGACCAGCATCTAAAATATAGGAAATACGCCCCTTCATATCATGGTAAACATCTTGTGCCGTTGTAGGACTTGGTCGTCCAGATATATTTGCACTAGGGGCCGCTATAGGTACTCCTGCACGTTCTAATAATGCACGGCAAACCTTATGATCAGGGCAACGTAACGCCACACGAGGTAAGCCACCTGTAGCACGATCCGGCACTAAATCAGATTTAGGCAGTGTAATCGTTAAAGGACCTGGCCAAAATGTATCCATTAATAGTTGTGCCGTCTTTGAAACCTCTGTTACTAAAGGTTTTATACTTTCACTATTAGGAACATGTAAAATCAATGGATTATCTGAAGGACGACCTTTGGCAGCATAAATTTTATCCATCGCCTCCGGATCAAGTCCATTTGCACCTAATCCATATACAGTTTCTGTAGGAATGGACACTAATTCGCCATTACGTAAAGCGAGAGCGAGCATATCTAGTTCTTGATCTGATGGATTTATAATTATTTGAGTATCCATATTATCCCTCATACACAGCTGTTACAACGCGGTCGTTTCCACTAAGGTCAGCAATACATTGAATATTAGAATACTGCCCTGTCTCTTCCAATAAAGCTTTGACCGATACAGCTTGATCAAAACCTATTTCAAAAGCTATACGGCCTTGTGATTTTAAATATGTACCACATGTTTTAGCCAAAATACGATAGAAATCAAGTCCATCTTCACCACCAAACAAGGCAATGTGGGGCTCATTTAATACGTCTTGAGACAATAATTTAGCATCCCCAGTACGGATATAGGGTGGATTTGATACGATGAGATCAAACTGTTCATTTTTACCATCTAAGGCAGAAAACATATCGGACTCTAACAATTGAACACGATTATTTAAGTTAAATCTTTCACTATTTACCTTAGCCAATGACATAGCATCGCTAGATATTTCAATACCCATGCCACACGCATTCGGCAAATAGTTCAGTAGACTTAATAATATCGTGCCAGGGCCCGTACATACATCAAGGATACGAATATTACTATCCTTTTGATACGTGCCTAGTACATGCTCAATCAAGGTTTCTGTATCAGGTCGTGGAATCAATACCTTACCATTAACCTTAAAGGTCAATCCCATAAAGTCCTTTTCTCCAATAATAGCCGCTACACAATGGCCCTTAGCTCGTTCTTGAACGAGAGGTCTGAAAGCATCGAGTTCCTCTTGAATAAGCGGTTGATCATAATGGGTATATAGATAAATACGATCCTTACCTAAAACGTGAGAAAGCAGTACTTCCCCATCAAGTCGAGGTGTATCCATCTCCTTGCTTTGAAAGTACTGCTCTGTCCACTGGAGAATACGACCGATTGTCCAAATCTCCTTATGCATTTGTATTAGCCTCCTGCATTTTTGCCGCTTGGTCAGCTGCATTTAAGGCTTGAATGATTTCATCTAGATCGCCATTTAAAATAGCATCTAATTTATACAATGTTAAGTTAATACGATGATCTGTTACGCGACCTTGTGGATAGTTATAGGTACGAATACGTTCACTACGGTCACCAGTACCAACTTGGCTTTTACGGTCTGCAGCCATGCTAGAAATAGCCTCTTGTTCAGCTTGGTCTTGCAATTTAGCACGCAATACACGCATGGCTTTTTCACGGTTTTGTAATTGAGAACGTTGGTCTTGACAAGCTACAACGATACCGGATGGTAAGTGTGTAATACGAACAGCAGATTCAGTTTTATTGATATGCTGACCGCCCGCACCACTCGCACGATAGGTGTCGATTTTTAAGTCTTTTTCATTAACTTCAATATCAACATCTTCCATTTCTGGTAATACAGCCACAGTAACTGTAGACGTATGTACACGGCCTTGCGTTTCTGTAGCAGGCACACGTTGTACACGGTGTACACCAGATTCAAATTTCATTTTAGAGTATACATTTTCACCATCTACAGAGAAAATAACCTCTTTAAAGCCACCTAATTCAGGCTCATTGGCATCGATAATCTCACAACGCCAACCTTGGCTTTCCGCATATTTTGTGTACATACGGAACAAATCGCCTGCAAATAGTGCTGCTTCATCACCGCCAGCACCACCGCGAATTTCAATGATAATATTCTTATCATCATTAGGGTCCTTAGGCA
>URQX01000116.1 GCA_900550175.1 uncultured Veillonella sp. | reverse complement strand
ATTACTTCCGATAACGATATATTATCGGAAGTAATTATATTAAGAAAATTGGGCCTAAATGGCCCAATCTCTTATGTTATCTAGTTTTTTAGCTATTTAAGCTTATTTACGTTTAAATGTATATGGTTCGTATTCTACATCATTATGGCGGTTAGTCCACCAGTTCCAACCAATTCTTGCAAGTTTCCAAGCAATGAAGCCGACGATAATTCCCAATACTAAGCCTGTTAATACATCTGTTGGATAATGTACAAATAGATATACTCTAGAAAATGCTACTACTAATGATCCAAGTAATGCTATAATTCCCAAATATCGCTTCTGAGGCGCTATTTGGCTCAAGCCTAGATAAATGGTCATGGCTGATGCAAACGAACCAAAACTATGGCCTGACGGGAATGAATAACTACTTGCTTTTGGTAATGCAGATTCTAATGGTACTGTTACATTAGGAAAATCTACAAATGGTCTTAATCTAGCTACATGTGGCTTTAAACCTTGGTCACCGATGATGAATACAAATCCTAATGCAATTATTATAGCTACGCCTAATACACGATATTTTTTCTGTAACATTAATAATAAGGCAATTACAATCCATAAAGCACCGCTGCCAGTAATTTTTGAAATAAATGCCATAATAGGTGTTAAAAAACTATATACAAGGTGATCATGTACATAGAAAATCAAAGAGTGATCAAATTGTAAGATTGTGTCCATAGCTTCCTCTTCTATTTTGTTAAATGATAATTATTGAGAATGGATGAATGTAGATTATATCCTCAATATTCTGTATTGGATTTCTATATACTTTATACTATGTATATATCACTTTCTCATTTACATCCAAATAATAGCCTAAACTATTTATACTTCATGGTCAATAGTTTAGGCTATATTTAATAAAATCTTTAATTATGGTTTCTTTTTATCTGTTTTTTTAGTAGCACTTTCTGGTGGCATTGTTATAATCGTATCTACTGGATCATATACAGATTCAAAGGAATCAGTTTGTGTAACCCAATTACCATATGTAATGGTTCTATACGTATTCATTGTTAAGCCTACATGCCCCTCTTGTACTTCTTTTTCTTTTAAAGATGGATCTATGCGTGTAATTGTCTTATTTGGTATTTCACTTCGATCATCAACTGAAATAGATACATTTTTAGGCTTGTCTTGAGCAGTACCTATAATGTAGATCGTTAATGTTCCGTTATTCATAACACTAAGGATATAAATAGATTGTTGGTAAGGATTTCTAAACTTAAAGTCCAAATAGCCCCATGCTACAGTGGCATCACGACCAGCTTGAATATATCCAACAGGTTCAAAGTGAGGTGTACGTTCGATAATATTCATACCGGATAGTAAAGCTGTATTAAAGATGGTAGAACTAACTTGGCAAATACCACCGCCAATACCAGGAACAAGCTTACCATCAATCATTACCGGTGCATCATCATAACCAGCCTCAGCAGTACGTTCACCTACAACATCGTTAAAGGAGAATTCTGCACCAGGTTTAATTAGAGTACCATTGATTTTATCAGATGCAAGTTGAATATTATGAGTTCTACTTTCATTATTTGGATCAAAATCTGTACTAAAGGATGCTAGAACGGTATTTAATGGTTTTAAATCAGAATCGGTAACCTTAATGGTATTTTTAGAGGTAAATACCATAGAAAGAGACGTGATTCTTTCACCAGATTGCAATTGATCCTTAAGATTTTGTAAGGTTGCATCTATATCAATACGTTTACCTTCTTTAGCAGGATGGAATACAACTTGACCATTCTCAATAGTTAGATATGCATCATGTCCTGGAGTATCAATTGATTTAGCCAGCTCTGTAAGGTATGTTTTACTTTTTACTTCATCTAGCTTATATTGTGGCTGAAAATGCTGACCATAATATAAGGCGTAAAACCTATGTGACAGTAATGTCAACCAATTATCTTCATAACCATAAGTAGAAATAGCTTTTACTACCGCCTCTGTATCTATTTGAATACCTAAATCATGATACGTAGCTTGTTTATTTTTATTATTATCCATATCAATAGATATAGTCTGTTGCGGTATTTTACTATTTAGCTCTAGTATACGAGCTTGTAATTCATTTTTTGGTGTATTAGATAAATCAGTATCATTGTAGTATACACCATAAGATGTATTTTCTGTTGGGATGTATGAGCAACCGCTCGTACTCAGCAGGATTAGCATAGTTCCTAATATTAGATGTTTTTTACTCATTTTTCATAAAATCTCCCAAATAAGTTATTATATTCTCTAATTATAGCATATAAGCTTCTATTCTATGGTACAATTATATTGATAATTGTAGGGGTAAGGGTGAATTATGTCAGAGTCTAAGGAGCAACAAAAACATTTCTATTTGCGCAATAATGATGCGCTTATGAATAGTACCAAGTTGTCTATGAAAGCTAAACAAAGTATATTGTTATCTAAGGCTGAGAATACTGTAGATGCTTACGAATCAGATTGGGACGATTTCGTTGATTGGTGTACCTATCAAAAGGTAGATTATTTTCCGGCTACACCAGAAACCATAGTGAACTATATTAATGATCTAGCTGATTATGCTAAGGCAAATACAATCTCTCGTCGTATTAGCGCTATATCTGAGAATTATAATGCCTCTGGACATCGGGATAATCCATGTATGGCACCAATCGTAAAACAAGCGTTACGAGGGATTAGACGTTTAAAAGGTACATTCCAACAAGGTAAGACACCAGTTCTATTAGAAGATATTGAAGATATTCTAGATTGTATGACGAAACTAGATGTACCTGAATTACAGCTATTACGAGATAAGGCCATTCTTTTAATTGGATTTATGGGTGCTTTTCGTCGTAGTGAAATTGCAGCTATTACAGTAGAGCATCTACAGTTTTCTCCGCAAGGTGTTGAAATCTTTGTGCCATCCTCAAAAGCGGACCAAGAAGGTCAAGGTGCTGTGGTAGCCATTCCTCATATACCTGGCTCCCCTTTAGATGCTGTACGGGCCTTACAACAATGGTTACGTGCTTCTGGTATTTCTGAAGGCCCTGTATTTAGAGGTTTTACTAAAAATATGTCATTACGTAAAACGGCTATATCCGATAAGATGATTGCAGAAATTGTAAAAAAATATATATCTCTTATCGGTCTTGATCCAACTATGTATGGTGCCCATAGTCTACGTCATGGCTTTGCAACAACTGCCGCAGCTTATGGTGTAGAAGAACGTAATATTATGCGTCAAACACGTCATCATAGTGTTAATATGGTTCGTCGTTATATTAATGAAGCGAATAAGTTTGTAGACAATCCTATTTCAACAATCTTTGAAAAGCGATTTAGATAACAATCATATATTAGGTAATATATTAGGTAATAAAACAAAGTATATAACAAAAAGCAGCTATCTCTACCGAGTAGCTGCTTTTTTGCGTGGGATATCCCCATATATATTTAGTTTTGAGCCACATAGTCCAAAGCTCTAACTGGACTATCAGATTTATGTGCTGGTACCTTTAATATTGTACCAGGTACAAGTGTACCAGAATCACTGATGTTGTTAAGTTCTTTCATGGCATATACCATTTCTCGAACATCCATATCTTTATGAGCTGTACGAGCTGCAATATCCCACATCGTATCGCCTGCTTGTACCTTTACTTCGCGTACTGCATGTGTATTTGCATCTGTTACAGGGGTTGTCATATTATAACTAAATAATACTGTTAAACACATTCCTAACATCATTAATATATTTTTCATCTCATACCTCACATTTATATCGAACATAATATCTGAGAACATTTGTTTGTTTACATGCATATGATAGCACACGAACGAATGTTCGGTCAAGAGATTTAGAACAAATGTTTGCAAAAACTTTTAAAATTGCCTATAATAAGTATGTAAGTTAGTAATTATCTTACTTTTTTATTATAGAGTATGACATGTGTTATTTTTTACGCATTAAATATTGACAATATATTGACTTTGGAGGTTCATCGTGAGACGCCCTGCTACAGATATTAATACTAAACAGCGCCGTATATTAGATTTTATTAAAGACTCATTACATAATGAATATCGTTGTCCTACAGTTCGTGAAATCTGTACACATGTAGGACTTAGTTCTACATCTACGGTACAATCTCATTTGAATGCTCTTGAAAAGTTTGGTTATATTAAACGAGATCCTAATAAAAACCGTGCTATTACAGTTTTAGAGGATACAAAACCTTCCATTTCTGTAGATGGTAATGAAACTTCCAGTTCAGATAACTTTGAATTTTTAGGTGCCGGCCTTAAACAAGTACCTCTTATTGGTACTGTTCAAGCTGGTATGCCTATTACCGCTGTAGAAAACTTAGAGTCTACCCTTACTTTGCCTGTTCAATTGACTGGAGATTCTGATTGTTTCTTACTTCGTGTTCAAGGCGAATCTATGATGAATATTGGTATGTATGAAGGCGATATGCTTATTGTACGTCATCAAAATACAGCTAATAATGGAGACGTTGTAGTGGCTCGTATTGATGATGAAGCTACTGTAAAACGTTTTTATAAAGAAAATGGACATATTCGTTTACAACCTGAAAATGATGATTTTGATCCTATTATTGTGGATGACTGTCATATTGAAGGCCTCGTAATCGGTCTTGTACGAGATAGAATTTAAAAAAAAACGGCTACAAATTGATATGTACCCATTTTCCTGGACACATATTATTTACTAGCCTAAACACATGGATGCTTCCCTGTATTTTACAGGGGGCAT
>URQX01000115.1 GCA_900550175.1 uncultured Veillonella sp. | reverse complement strand
TAATTATATCATAAATTTCCAGATTTAAATTATATATAATTAATTTTAATATAAATTAAACGATAAAAAAACCGCAAGACTTTCATCTTGCGGTTATACTGCATTACAGTCTTATATTATTTAACTAGTGTATGTACAAATCGAATCCACTGAGGCAATAGCGATACTGATAGCAACGCCACAATAAACATAATAATATATGTTTTTACGATACCTAATTCAACATAGCGGCGCATGAGCTGAGCCCCAATAAAGACAGCATAATATTGACTAAACATGGTTACAAGATAGGCCATATTCCCTACATATTTCGGCATAGATAGATAAAATAATATGAGCCCCACTATATGGATCAACACTAATACTACGGTACGAAGTGCATTCGTATAAGCTAAGCTATAGATATAGTTACGCATTACGCCTCTATAGGTACCAGTACCACCTAATAATACTAATAATCGCCATATAATGAAAGCACCTATGATAATCTGAAAAATTAAAAATGATGCATTCCCAAAGGCACTCACTAGATTAAAATGTGTAAGTCCAGTCATGCGTTTAATGCCTATTACAGGAGACACAGCTTTCACTATAAATGGCAAAGCATAGGTCATTACATATAATACAATTGTGGATATTACAAGATTTAGAATAGCTCGAGTATAGGTTCCATTTCTAATAATATTTTGAAAGGATCTGTCACTCAATTTTGTAAATAAATGTAATATGTCCTTATACCAAGTCATGATACTCCTTATATATTATCGAGTTAATGTATAAAGCACTTCACATAATAGTGATACTAAAATAGCCACCAACATAATGCTTAGCCCTTCATAAGTACTACCATTAATGCAAGCCCCTGCAATACGTCCCATAGTCTGTAATAGCAATACAGTACTAAGAATGCATAATACGATCATACAAAATCCAATAATAGCTTGCAGAATAATGGGAATCGACGTAAGGATCAACATAATACCCGCTGTAAGAGTAATCATAGCTACCACTAATTGAGCAAAGGCCATCATGTGTAATACACCAGTGATTACGCTACGAATGTAAAACTTACGTTTTTGCAATAATGCATACCCTATAACGATGCCAGACATAAGTGCTGCTTTTATAATTACCCACGTAATGCGTCCTATATTCCAAAACTCACGAGGTTTACTTAACTGTTCAAAAAAGACTTGTATTTCATGCTGCCCCACGGGAAGCGAAAACATTTGCCACTTTACCATAAGTGATGAATTGCGTATAAATGCTCGTATAGCATCTAAATATACGCTTTCACCAACGATGGTAAATTGATAACATATGAGCGTCAGCACTAGCATCCATGCAAGCTGCCCATAGGTAACATCATAATAGTACATCCGTGGATGCTTTTCTTCAATGGGGTTTAATAAGCGATAAACGAACTCTACTAAACCACCAATCATGCGTCTCACCACCTTTTACACAACAAGAATAAGCACCATTTCTTGTAGAATGATGCAACACACAACACAACGATTACGAATTTATAACAATTATTTTATTTTTAATTCATACTCTGTTCATTATTATAGCACAAAAGCAAGGTATATTCATACCTTGCTTTCATATTTTTCATACTATGTAATTATCTAGATGTAGCAAGCATAACCATACCTACCAATATGCCAATAAAGGCTACTGGAATTAAGGATGCCAAAATTCCAATACCAAACGTTGCGAGTCGGCCCTTTTCAATTTGACGTGCCATAAGTGTTAAACTTACCCAGAAGTACCAAATGTATAATACTATTTGTAAAATGATGTAGGTAAAATTAATGATATACAAAACAATCTCAGGTGCGTAAATATCTAAGTTTAAACCTTGAATGATTAGAATTAAAACTACCTGAATAATCGATAAAGCAAGGGATATCACCATAGAATATGCACTTTGATACCAACAAATCTTTAATATAGATTCATAATTAGTATGAGCCCCAAACTTATTTGCTATTTGGCTAAAAAGGACTGAGTATATAGCTAATATAGCAAATGCTATTAATGCATAAAAGACTAATACAAAAAATCCGGCCCCAGCAAGAACCCCCAACGCAGCTCCTAGCTGTGGAGCTGAAGCACCTAAGGAATAAGCCATTCCAGCTTGTATAATCCAACTCACAAGCAAACTAATAGCAAGCATCCCCATGGCACATGCAAAACCTCGTTGAGTTGTACCAAATTCAACAATCTCTGGAATGCCACGTTTAAATGGAGCTCTAATCAAAGCCCAAAGATCTAAATACCATTTTCGTTCCATATGTTCCCCTCCAAAACATCTAAAGCATATATTTCTATTATTTTATCATAATATACTTTTAAAATAAATGTAAATTTATTATAAATTAGTCGGCGTCCAAAATTAGCAAATAAAAAGGTTGGTAGTTGCTTTAACAGAATCTACCAACCTTTCAATTACATATGTATTTAACTTGTCATGAATAACATAATACCGCCAACACCAAAGATGAAGGATACTATATAAAAGGAAATCCCCGTTATCCAAGGATTTACTCCAAATTGCTTAGACATAAGCTGGGCCATAACAAAGACATTAAAAAGCTCTATCGTACTTAATCCGCCCGTACCACCTCGAATACGTAAGTCTAACAAAAGATAAGTAGGCGCAGCAAGAAGTACAAATATCAAATGAATCCAGCTGGCAATACAGCTATTCAAAAGCAAGTCTGCCACTAATTGCTTATAGGTAACTTGCCCCTTAAATACCTTAAAAACACCATATAAAATACCAGAGGTTATGAGAATAAATACTGCAATTCCAAGTACATAGCCAATAATAGCAACTGCCTCAAGTTCTACAGGACTGATAACCTCCCAAATAAGAGTTTTAAAAAATGGACTCTTTGGGAAAAGCAACATCAATATATATAAACCCAAATCAGTTATAATTAGAGAGCCAATAGTTAGTAATAACATATTTTTAATGGTCACAAAATGCATCCATTTTTCTATATAAGGACCAAACAACCCATTCATAATACTACACCTTATAAATCCTCACTCTTAAATAATTGATAACCCTCAAAGTAATAACTATGGTCAAGCCCCTTCATAAATAGTTGCCGATTATTGATATCGTCAGTAAGTGCCTTTGCTAATACAGCTTTAATTTCTAAATCATTTACAGGGCTGCGCTCCATAGCAGATAAATATTTTTCCTTATCAATTTGACTCCAATCAATAGTTTTTTGTAGTTCAACACAAAGCATATGATCAAGCCACAAACGCATACTACGTCCATTACCCTCTCTAAAAGGATGAGCCACATTCATTTCTACATACTTCTCTACAATTTCATCAAATGAATTTTGTGGCATGCTTTCAATAGTTTTAACCGCTTCAGATAGATACATAACAGGAACAAAACGAAAGTTCCCTTTAGAAATATTTACAGTACGTAGCTCACCAGCAAAATCATATATATCTTGAAACAATACCTTATGGATGTCTTGTAATGTAGTCCAAGTACCACTAGACATGTTATTAAGTAGGTTCTGCTCAAATAATCTAGTCGCAGATTTTTTACTTATTCGTTCTTCTTCTCTAGCCAAAGTGGGAGAATCAGTAATGCCTAATTTATTAGTAATAACCATATTGGACCTCCTTTTTATTTTATCTCGTAATATATATTATACTATATCGTTAAACTTTAGTTGAAACTAACATAGCCTACAAAATAAAAAAGCAGCCCTTTAAGAGCTGCTTTTCGGTTATCTTATTGTAAAGATGCTGCAATTTTTGTAAGGTTTTCATCCATACGTTCTAAGTATGTTTTATTATCTTCGTTGCTTTCGATTGTGTAAATAGTTTCTACCTTAGCACCAACTTCGCTTGCCAAAGTCTTAGAAACTTCTGGGCTAGCCATTTCTTCTGCAAAGATTGTAGTAATATTGTTTTCTTTACAATATTTGATGAGTTCTGCCAATTGCGCTGCATTTGGTTCACCTTCGGCAAATACATCTTCTACACTATTTTGTTCTAACCCAAAGTCACGGCATAAGTACGCAAATGCTGCATGACCAGTAACGAAGTTTTTATGAGGCGCTTTAGCAAATTGATCTTCATATTTTTTAAGCATTGCATCTAATTTAGCAACATATTCATTATAGTTCTTTTCATAGTAATCTTTGTTTGCTGGGTCAGCTTTTACGAAAGCATCTTTAATATTTTTCACTTCGATTTTCGCATTTTTCAAAGATAACCATGCATGAGGATCTTCAGCACCATGTTCTTTAATTTCTTCAGGATCAGTATTTTTGATAGCTTCTACGCCCTCTGTAGCAACAACAGTGATGAGCTTGCTGTTTTTAGCCGCATCAATCGCTTGTTGCGCCCAAGGTTCCATACCGAAACCGTTGTATACAAATACTTGAGCTGTTGCCAATTGTTTCATATTTTCAGGTTTCAACTCGAAATCATGTGGCTCTACGCCATCTGGAATAATAGTAGATACCTCTACCTTGTCACCACCAATAGCTTTTGCAAATTCAGCCATTGCATTAAAACTTGTTACCACTTGGATCTTCTTACCTGCTTGTTCCTTCGGTGCATCATTACCACAGCCTGCAAATAAAGCAGCCATCATAATGCCTATCATTAACAAAACCAGCTTCTTGACCATCGTAGTCCTCCTTTGTGAAATCCGGTTCGCTATGCTTTCATAGAATACTAAATATTCTTTAGTTGCAGTTGCGACCCATTTGCATTTGTAATATAGTTATAGTATAAACTTACTCAAGATTTTGTCAATTAGAA
>URQX01000114.1 GCA_900550175.1 uncultured Veillonella sp. | reverse complement strand
AATCGAACCAGTTGGTGCAGAACTTCGCAACTTGATGAGCTGGTTGAAATAAGAGATTACCTTAGTAATTTCTTGATAAGCATAAGCTTACTGAAAGCGACCCCTTTTGGGGTCGCTTTTTTATCTTTTATAGGATGTTTTCTTTTACCATACTATATATTGTTATATCGAAAATATTAGCATAGGATATGATATAATAAGGAGTAATATATGAAAGGAGAACGATATGGATTTTTACACATTAGCCTATGTTGAAAGTCAGGCTGTGTCAGGCCAAACATGGGGCTTTATTGTTTTTATAGCTATTCTGTTAGCCCTGCTCGTTCTAGGTGTACAGGTATTGCGAAATGGCTTTACGAGTCGCTATCGTGATTTGTTGGTTATTTTGTCTTTGATTGTGGTGTTTTTCTTGGGTCTGGAGTATCAAGAATATAATAGAATGAAAACATATTCTGAAGACTCTTCTCGTATGGCTCAATTTTTACATTCTTTTAGTACTGATCGCTCCATACCAAGTGAACAATTAGCGGTTAACTCCTTAAAGATTCGCAATGGTATGATTTTAAAGGTTAATGATGCTTATTATGAAGTTCAGTTCAATCCGGAGTTTTCAACCTATACGATTACCCGTGTATATAAGGTAAGTCCTACTGATCGAATTCATGATATCGCAGATGCATTACCATAAGGAGGACCACATATGACAGAAGCTATGACCGTCTATGGGATGGTCTTTGCCAAACTCGCCATCGGTCTCTTGGCGATTATTTTACAAATTAACTTAATGGGGAAGGGCAACTTAGCGCCAACCTCTGCGTTAGACCAATTACAAAACTATGTACTTGGTGGTATTATTGGTGCCATCATATACAATGACCAAATTGGTATTCTACAGTTTATGTTAGTCCTCATTTTGTGGACTATCCTTGTAATGACCCTTAAGTTCTTAAAAGGTAATCTTCGTTTCTTTAAAACAATTCTAGATGGACATCCAGTTATTGTAATTGAACGAGGTCATATTTTAACAGATGAATGTATGCGTTATGGCATTCAAGCCGCGGAGCTTAAGTTGAAGCTGCGTGCCGCAGGTGTTCAATATGTAACAGATGTTAAACGTGCTGTATTAGAACAAAATGGTCAACTTAACATAGTTCAATTTGGGGAAGATAATATTCGTTTTGACCTCATTGATGATGGGCAAATCAATCAATTCACTCTTGATGTAATTGAAAAAGATAGAGAGTGGCTTGAGCAAGAGGTTCAAGCTCAAGGGTATTCAATTAAGGATGTATATATTGCGGAATATAATGGTGGTAAAGTGGTTATTTACCCATATGAACGTAAAAAACGTTCCCATTAATATACAGAGAAAGGAAACTAGTGAATCGTAAAGATTTAATTGATCGATTACAAGAATTATATAAAGACGAGGATAGTCGGGTAACGGTCAACCCGCATGCAGGGCAAAAGGTGGCTATTGTCTATCCTAATACATATTTTGTAGGCATGAGTAATCTAGGTCTACACATTATTTATGAGGAAATTAACTTACGTAATGATAGCGTATGTGAACGTATTTTCTTGCCTGAGAAAAAAGAACTAGACGCGTACGATAAAACTAAGACACCTCTTATGAGTGTAGAAACGCAACGGCCTATGCATCAGTTTGATGTAGTGGCCTTTGACGTAACCTTTGAAATGGATTATTTCCATATTCCTCTTATGTTACGTCATGGCCGTGTACCGATTATGGGGAAAGATCGCACAGAGTTTGACCCTATCGTTATTGCTGGTGGTCCTTGTGCCACCTTTAATCCTGAGCCATTTGCTGACTTTATCGATGCTTTCATCATAGGTGAAGGGGAAGGTATCGTCAGCCGCGTTCTAGACATCATTCGTGATGGTAAAATGGAAGGTTTAGATCGCCATGATATTTTGCGTCAATTAGCGAATGTATCTGGCGTGTACGTCCCATCCTTATATGTGCCGATTTATAGCGAAGATGGGGGCTTCAAAGGTTATGATATAGCGGAGGGCGTTCCTAAGACGATTAAACGTCACTTTAAAATGCTCACTAGCGGTGGTGAGACCGTAGTAGCTACAAATTATACAGAGTTTGGTGCTATGTATATTATCGAGGTAGCTCGTGGTTGTGGTCGCCATTGTCGATTCTGTATGGCAGGCTATTGCTTCCGTGTTCCTCGTGTACGGCCTTTAGATATTTTAAAAGAAGGCGTAGATCGGGCTGAAAAGCTTGGCAAAAAGGTAGGTCTTATGGGGGCCGCTATTTCCGATTATCCAGAGGTAGATGAACTGGTTACATATATTCGTTCTAAAGATATGCGCTATTCTTGTGCATCCTTGCGTGCAGATTCTTTGACGCAAGCCGTAGTAGATGGCTTGGCAGATAGCGGTCAAAAGACGATTACCATTGCTCCAGAAACGGGTAGTGAACGGTTACGCCGCGTTATAAATAAAGGGATTAGTGAAGAGCATTTGAAAAATGCTGCAACTTTATCTGCTAAGTCCGGCATTCAACATATGCGCCTTTATATTATGATTGGCTTACCTACGGAAACAGACGAGGATATAGAAGCCATCGTAGGCCTGGCAGAGCGGACGCAAGCCCATATGGCCGAGGTAGGATGTAAAGGTCGTTTAACACTTAGTATTAATCCATTTATTCCTAAGCCTTTTACGCCATTCCAGTGGATGGCTATGGACAATCAAAAAACGGTAGAGAAAAAACTACAATATATTAAAAAGGCTCTACAAAAAAATCGTCGTATTGAGGTGCTCGTAGAGTCACCGAAAGAGGCATATATTCAAGGTGTACTAGCTCGTGGGGATCGTCGTCTTGGCGCGGTACTTGCCGCTTGTGCAGCAGATCGTGGTAGTAAGTCCTTTAAGTCTGAAATGAAGGCAGCAGGCCTCGATATGGACGATATGAACTATCGCGAACGTAGCTTTGATGAATTCTTGCCGTGGAGTCATCTCGATATGGGGATGGATGAGGGGTATCTTGAAATGGAATGGAAACGTTCCGTCGATGAAGCGTATACACCTCCATGTGTACAAGGCTGTAAGCGCTGTGGTGTTTGTAAGTAGGAGGCACTCATGAATCAATCTGTAAAACGTATAGATGTAAAAGGTCCTCATGGTACTTGGTCCTATGAAGCTCCTAATTGGGCGGACCAATTTCCCATTGTTATGGGAGATACCTTTCGCCATGGCGGTGTATCTCAAGCCCCTTATAAATCGCTAAATTTAGCCTTTCATGTAGGGGATGAGCCGAAGCATGTTTGTGAGAATCGAGCTATTATCGCAGAATATTTAGGCGTTGAACCTACACGCATTTCTTGTGGTAATCAAGTACATGGTCTCAAGGCTGTTGAAATTACAGAAGACTTAGTTGGTGCTGGAGCCTTTGGAGAGGATACAGCTATCGATGACTGTGATGCGGTATTTACAAAATTACCGAATGTACCACTATTTTTATTTACCGCCGACTGCGTAGCTGTTGGTATTTACGATGCTAAGCATCATGCTATGGCGACCGTTCATGCAGGATGGCGCGGCGCGATAGGCCATTTGCCTGTACTTACTATTGAAGCTATGAAAGAAACTTACGGTACAGAGTTCAAAGATTGTTATGTATATCTTGGACCTAGTATAGGACCAGAATCCTTTGAAGTTGATGTAGAGCTGGGTAAACGTTTTGAATTAGCTTGGCGTGGTATGACAGAGCGTAGTATTGCTGATGTAGTAAACTATCCAGGTGATAAATTAGATAAAGCTTATATTAATTTGTGGAACTTTATCGTTGAAGGTCTTATTGTTAATGGGGTGCCTAAAGAACATATAGCCATTGGTGGCACTGATAGTGTAACTGAAGGTGATTGCTATTCTTATCGTCGCGAAGCTGGTCAAACTGGACGCATGGCTTTGTTCGGTATGTTGCAAGAACGCTAGTATATACATACATAGATTTATAGGCTTTATAAGCCCTAAATCATGTACAATCAATAATAAATACTATATAATAGAATAGTCTATACAAATATATTTTATGGTTTTATATATAGATTGAAGGGGGATCAAATGATTGAAGAATCCCTACACGCTATACAGCAGCGCATGGCAGATGCTATGGCGCGCGTTGGTCGCGTAGATACAGCATTATTGGTAGCAGTTACTAAGAACCACCCCGTATCAGCGGTGGAAGAGGTGGCGCGTCTCGGAGTGACTCATGTAGGGGAAAACCGAGTACAAGAGGCTAAAGAGAAACAGCTCACCTATAAAGGTCCACAATTGACATGGCATTTGATTGGTCATTTACAGGTCAATAAGGTGCGTCAAGCGGTGCCTATGTTTGATTTGATTCATTCTGTAGACAGCCGTAAATTATTAGATGAAATTGAAAAGGTTGCAGCCAAGCACGATAAGGTCCAAGATGTATTATTGCAAGTCAATGTAGCTCGTGAAGCATCTAAAACAGGTATGACCGTTGAAGAGTTTCCAGAAATACGAGACTATGCAAAGACATTACCTCATGTCCGGGTTCGGGGCTTGATGTGTATGGCACCATTTTTCGATGATCCAGAGGAAGCACGTCCAATTTTCCGTATAGCTAATGCCTTGTATGAGGACATGAAAGGTTATTTTGAAGAAGGGCAGATTCAATATTTATCTATGGGGATGACTCACGACTTTGAAGTTGCTTTGGAAGAAGGGGCTAATATTGTTCGTGTAGGCACAGCAATTTTTGGGGAACGTGTGTATTATTAAGGCTCGGGTTGCCTAGTAATCGGTAGCGTTATGTATTAGGAGGAAATCCAAATGGCATTGGGAGATTATTTAGACAAAGCAAAAAAC
>URQX01000113.1 GCA_900550175.1 uncultured Veillonella sp. | reverse complement strand
TTACTAGGTCAGCCCCTGGATCAGATATAGCCGGCATGCCCGCATCACTAACGCAAGCAATGGACTGGCCTTCTAATAAAAGCTCCATAATATAAGAACCTTTTTCTTCCTTATTATGTTCATGATACGAAATCAAAGGCTTCTTAATATCAAAATGTTTTAATAATATACCCGTATGACGCGTATCTTCGGCAGCGATAGCATCTACTTCGCCTAAGATACGAACTGCGCGATACGTCATATCTTCTAAATTACCAATCGGGGTAGGCACCAAGTATAAGGTGCCCCATTCGTTATCGTTCATACCAAGAGGACACCTCCTTTGTGTACACATTTGGTTTCTCATAAACGATGAGTGGTGGTTCTAATACAAGGCCCGTCTGGCCTTGATAGAGAGCCTCTATTAATACAAGTTTTGCCGGCTTATCTACCATGCCATGGATAAACTTAATTCGTTTAGCTTGAAAGTTGGCTACTTCTAATTCATGTAGCACATATTGTAAACGACTAGCACTGTAAATCATCCACAAACGACCTTTACACTTGATAAAGGACTGTACAGATTTCAAAACTTCTTCTAATGTTGTATGTCCATCATGAAGTGCTAGAGCCCGTTCTTCAGATGTAGGCTTTGCACCGCTTTCACAATCATAAAACGGAGGATTTACAATAACACCATCAAAGGGTTTATCTTGTACATCCTGATACGACATGTGCCGATAATCGCCACATAACATAGTTACCATATCTTGTTTATGATTGTGTGCCACACTGCGCTGAGCTAACTCAATAATAGTCGCATTAATATCTATACCCGTTATATGGCCCGCCCCTAAAGACGTACCTATAAGCGGCATAACACCTGTTCCTGTACCAAGGTCAACATAGGAATGTCGACCATTAAAACGACAAAAGTGAATGAGCGCTATGGCGTCAAAGGAAAAGCGAAACATATCCGTCCGTTGATATATTTGTAAGCCATCTATAATTAAATCATCAAGTCGTTCTTGATCATTCATCAGGCAATGCCACCTCGGACCATTTTAAATCGATAGTACGGCCCGCTTCAAGCTGTACCTTCACAGTATGTTTATGATGATTTACTTTTAAGACCTTACCAACACCTTCGTCAGTAACCACCTCTTTACCAATTCCAGGAGGCGCTACATCTTGAGGAGCTTGAGGGCGTTCCTTCTTAACATATAGGTCACCACCCTTTTTATATAAATCATCTTCATAGTTAAGGCAGCACATCAAGCGACCACATACACCAGAAATTTTTGTAGGGTTTAGGCTCAAATTTTGATCCTTAGCCATGCGAATGGAAACCGGTGTAAAATCACCTAAGAAATTAGAACAGCATAAAGGTCGACCACAAGCGCCGATACCATTTAGGACCTTAGCCTCATCACGAACGCCTACTTGGCGTAACTCAATACGTGTTCTAAATACAGTTGCTAAATCCTTAACAAGCTCACGGAAGTCGATACGACCATCCGCTGTAAAGAAGAATATAATTTTATTCATATCAAATGTGTATTCCACATTGATGAGTTTCATTGGTAACTTACGTTTTTCAATTTTTTCGAGACAAATTTCAAAGGCTTTTTCTTCGCGCTCTTTATTCTTCTCGATTTGTTTTAAGTCCTTTGGTGTCGCCTTTCTAATAACAGGCTTAACAGGGGCTACAACAGTATCTTCAAAGACCTCTTTAGGTCCGATCACAACTGTACCGTATTCGACGCCACGTGCAGTCTCAACGATAACCCCATCACCAACGGATAGTTCTAATTGTTCAGGCAGAAAATAGTAAATCTTTCCCGCCTTTTTAAAGCGTACGCCAACTATGGTTAGCATTTAATCCTCCTCCCGAGCATCATGAAGGGCGATACTGAGACCGTCCACCACGAGAGCGGTTTTTATATGTAAACGCAAAGCCCGTTCTGCTTGCAATGTTTCAGGAATAACCTTAGCCAATGCCTGCATAGACCAGCGCGGTAATAATCGTAATAATTGAGTTTTGTACATAGGTGCTTGTAATTGTGTATCTTGAGCCCCCATTTTTAAAGCCATCATATCTCTACTTACGAGGCGCAACCAGTGCATCAATTCTGTTAGGCTTTCACGAGGCAAACTTTCACAAGCTAAAGAAATTATAGAAAACCATCGAGTTTCAAAGGCAAGTATATCCATTACCTTAACAGCTAGCTCAAGCATTTCAATGCGACCTTGAGTTGCTAATTTTTCCACTAATTGCGGATTACCATGACCTGCCAATAAAGCTTGTTCAATATCACCTGTGATGCCACGCGCCACAAGAGAGTTGCGAATTGTATCTACATCAACACTGTTAAAGCCTACGCCCATACATCTTGAAATAATGGTTGGCAATACGGTGTTAATCTTATTCGTAATTATGATGAAATATACTTGCTCAGGCGGCTCTTCAATAGTTTTTAGCATAGCATTTGCCATGACTGCATTGGCCGTGTGAAAGTCCTCCACGATGACAACACGATTACCATTGCCCGCTACTGACAGATGATCTTGCAATAATGAATACCACTGTTCCACCTTTAAGGTTGTCTTCATAGGTCGAATCCAAAAGGCATCCCCCTTATCCATATAGATAGGCAAGCCTTCTGCTTCGATGCGTTTCTCCGTCTCACCATTGGCAAGACGCGCTTCTTTTACATCAGCTAAATACGCTTCACCCTTAGGTTGAGAAAACACTTGACGTCCCAATAATAATGACGCAAGACCTATAGCCATATCTAGCTTGCCAAGACCTGCTTCACCATAAAATAAAAGGCTATGTGGTAATGCATTACGACTTACAAGTTCCGATAGGTGTGCCTTGATCGAATCTTGACCAATTATAGAATCAAAATATGTCATAGCCCCTCCTATCAATACATGCTCAATATTAATATTATATAAGAAAAAGGCGACTTTTGAAAGAGTCGCCCTATCCTAAGGTAGTAAATTTACTACTGCATGGTATACATCGTTATGAATTTCTTCAATGGTGCGTAACGCGTATTGATCAGCCTTATCTTTAATTGCACAGGGAATACGGTGCCATTGGTAGCGTTCTACCAGCTCTTCATAGGCATCGTGAACAGCTACTAAATACTGATGATTTCCCTCATGAATATCCCCTGTATTACCGCCAGTTTTACCAGTGCGCTCAGCCATAAGAGCTTCACTCACTTCAAGAGGCATATCTAACAAACACACCGCATCAGGTGTGGGCAATCCAAATTTATTAAACTCAAAGTCTTCAAGCCAATCTAAAAAAGCGTTTCGCTCTTTTGGGTCCTCATATTTAACCATTTGGTGTACCATATTAGATGTCGTATAACGATCTGCAACGATGATTCCCCCATCTTTATAGAACTCTTGCCAATCAGTTCTAAAGGATGCAAAGCGATCGATAGCATACATGGAGCTTGCCACATAAGGATTTACATCATGTACATCTTTACCAAACTCTCCAGCAAGATACATTTTTATTGGCATAGCCGCACCGCTATCATAGTTTGGGAAGCTTACAGATTTAACTGCATACCCTTCCTTAGTTAGACGCTCTACTAATAATTTAGTTTGCGTTGCTTTACCGCTACCATCTCCACCTTCTAAAATAATCAAAATCCCCATAATTACTCCTGTAACACCCAAATTGTTTCCAATGACATATCATCAGCCCCATTTGGTACATAACCTAAAGCCTTACGATTCTCTATATATTGTAACACAGATTCACTAATTACTTCACCTACCGCCACACAAGGAATTCCAGGTGGATAGTAAGCAATAGTCTCGCCAGCTATACGATGAAGTGCATCTCGTAATCGTACTTGTTCCCGATTTGCATACATCGCCTTGCGAGGAGTTACACCAACGATAGGCTCTGGCAATACTGCTGAATCTTTGCTACAATCTTTCAAATTCTTATCCTCTTTATGGCTTGATTCGAAGGATTTACGTAACACAGTATTGCTAATAGCTTGTACAGCTTGTATAAGAGCTGTTACAGATTCTTTTGTATCACCAATAGTAATGAGTACTAACACATGATGAGCCTGTACTAACTCTACCTCAATACGATGATCCCGTAACATTCGTTCAAACGTAACACCTGTTAGACCTAGATCTTTCGCATCGATAAGTACCTTTGTACAGTCATAGTTTACCACTCGATTTTGAATATCTGCATATTCCATGGTAGTAATGCCAGAAATCTTATGTAGCTCATTACGTAAATATCGGCTCAATTCTACGGTACGACTAACTAGGTCTTCACCTACTGTGGCCAGTTGATGGCGCGCCATATCTAAGGATGCAAGAAAGATATAATTAGGACTCGTACTTTGTAATATTTGATGCATTTGTGTAATGCGACGTTTATTAATGCTTTTACCTTGCCCTAATAGCCAAGATGTTTGTGTCAAAGATCCTACCGATTTATGTGTGCTTTGTGCTACTAAGTCTGCACCTGCTGCAATGGCTTCGATAGGTAAATTTTTTGAAAATGGTAAATGAGGTCCGTGAGCTTCATCAACAAGAACAACCAATCCTCTCTTATGTGCTTCTTTTACGATATTTACAATATCTACACCTACACCATAATAGTTTGGATACACCAAGAGGATCGCCTTTGCCTCTGGATGTGCATCCATGGTTTTAACGGCATCGTCCAACGATACACCTAAGGGAATACCCCAACGCTCATCAAATTGGCAATCCATATAGACAGGCTTGGCACCAGATAACACTAAGCCACTAATAACGGAACGATGTGATTCTCGAGGAATGATAATCGTTTCCTCAGGACCTACAGTTCCCATAATCATAGCTTCAATTAAGGCCGTGGTCCCATTAATAGAAAACCAACAAC
>URQX01000112.1 GCA_900550175.1 uncultured Veillonella sp. | reverse complement strand
CTAGTCATGGTTTAACAGATAGTGATACGCTCATCGGTTTTAATATTGGTAGTGCGGTTCCTGAGAAACGTTGGCCTGCTGAAAGATTTGCCCATGTAGCCGACCATTTCGGTCGTTTAGGGTATAAGACGGTATTCCTTGGTGGTCCTATGGATTTAGAAATGGTACGACCAGTAGTGGAACAAATGGAAACTGAACCGATTGTGGCAACTGGTAAGTTCCAATTAGGTCCTTTAGCTGCAGCCATGAGCCGTTGCAATCTGTTGATTACGAACGACTCGGGTCCAATGCATGTGGCCATTAGTCAACATGTACCAATCGTGGCGCTTTATGGACCGTCAAATCCATTCTTTTATGGGCCGTATCAAGCTCATGCTATTGTTCTGGAAACGATGGATTCATACGAGCTTGGTAAAAGCATGAAAAAAATTATTAAAGAAGGAAATTATAAAGGTTTGTCCGTAATTTCTGAAGAACAGGTTATTAAAGCAGTGGAAACGTTGCTTTCAGAATCGAAATAAACATATGAACTATATTGTATTTGATTTAGAGTGGAATCAACCCTATAGTAATGACATTAGCTTTATGAAGCGCACAAAAATGCCGTTAACAGGGGAAATCATTCAAATCGGAGCGGTAAAACTGAATGAAAAGATGGACATTGTAGATCATTTTACAATGTTCATCAAACCACAATACCTGCCACGGATGCATAAACATGTCCGTGAATTGACAGGTATTACATCACGAGAACTCGATCATGGTGTGCCATTTAAGACGGCTATGCAGTACTTTCAAAACTGGTGTGGTGATGAGTATATGTTGTTATCTTGGGGGTCTGATGACATTCTCATACTGCGTGAAAATCTGATGCTTCATAGGATGAAAGCTTTATCCTATGATCAATGGGTTGATGCGCAGATGATTTATGCGTATCAGCGATATGGTACGAGTCAACAGTATTCTGTGGCTCATGCTATGGAGGACCTCAATATATCAACGGAGCATTTATCAGCTCATAATGCGCTACATGATGCTGTATTTACAGCTCATATATGCCAAAAGCTAGATATACCACAAGGTATTTTACATTATGATCAAATTCGTAAGGAAAGTAATAATCCTTTCTTATATCCACCGATTTTAACATTTTTTATGTATGAGAACTTCCCTGAGAAGAAGCGTATCGTTCATGATCGACGGGTTCGATTATCTTTCTGCCCATATTGTCAGACACGGTTAGAAATGACTAGGCCAGAACGATTACAAGGGGATAAGCATCTTGCCATCGGCATTTGTCCGAAACATGGCGATTTTGCAGTGCAACTTAAAGTTGGAAAATATACGATTAAGTCCGGTAGTACTAAATTCTACGTTACAAAGGTATTAACTCATTGTACGGACGAAATTCGTTCTCTATATACTCAGAAGTCTGAAATTAATCGAGAGAAAGAGCGAAAATATTTAGAATTTCGCAAGGCGGAACTAGAAAAGGACCGCCAAAAATAATTGTTTTAATAGCGGTTCACACTATAGAGCTATGATGTTTATATTGTGAGCTTATAGAAAGGATAGATTATGGAACGCAAATATGCTTGGCATAATTATGATGATGCCACAATGGAAAAGGTATATGCCTTAAGTGATACATATCGTCAATTTTTAGATAATGGTAAAACAGAACGTGAATGCGTTGTACAAGCTGTTGAATTTGCAGAAGCTAAAGGATATGTAAACTTAAAAGATATTATTAAGTCCCATACACCGATCAAAGCAGGTGACAAGATTTATTACACACATATGGATAAATCTATTGCTTTGTTTAATATTGGAGCTGACGATATTGAATTGGGAATGAATATTTTAGGTGCTCATATTGACTCTCCACGTATCGATGTAAAACAAAATCCACAATATGAAGATAGTAATCTTGTATTTTGGGATACTCACTATTATGGGGGCATTAAAAAATACCATTGGGTTGCCATGCCTCTTGCTATTCATGGCGTTGTAGTTAAAACAGATGGCACACGTATCAACATTAATATTGGGGATAACGAAAATGATCCTGTATTCTGCATTACTGACTTGTTACCTCATTTGGGACAAGAACAAATGCAAAAGAATGCTGCTAAGGTAATTGAAGGGGAGGCCCTCGATTTACTTATCGGTAGCCGTCCTGTAAAAGATGAAGAAAAAGAAGGAGTTACTAAATTTATTAATAACCTTCTGGAAAAAGAATATGGTTTTGTAGAACGTGATTTATTATCTGCGGAACTCGAAATCGTACCAGCAGGCAAGGCTCGTGATATGGGCTTTGACCGCTCCATGGTTATGGCCTATGGACAAGATGATCGCGTATGCGCGTACACATCTTTAGTAGCTATGCTTGAAGTAGACAATGTAAAGCGCACAACTTGTTGCTTGCTTGTGGATAAAGAAGAAATTGGTTCTGTTGGTGCTACAGGTATGCAATCTCGTTTCTTTGAAAATGCAGTAGCAGAAGTTCTTACTCTTATGGGAAAACCTAACTCTGTAAGTGTACGCCGCACATTGGAGAATTCTCGTATGTTATCTTCCGATGTTAGCGCTGGCTATGATCCGCTATATGCATCTGCTTTTGAAAAGAAAAATGCATCTTACCTAGGTATGGGTGTTGTATTCAATAAATTTACTGGATCTCGTGGTAAATCTGGCTCTAATGATGCGAATGCTGAGTACATGGGCTTTATTCGTCGTGTTATGGAATCTAATAATGTAACATACCAAACTGCAGAGCTTGGTAAGGTTGATCTCGGCGGTGGTGGTACCATTGCGTATATCATGGCATTATACGGTATGAATGTTATCGACTGTGGCGTGGCTGTGCTTAGTATGCATGCTCCATGGGAGGTTACATCTAAGGCAGATATTTACGAGGCTAAACAATGCTATGTTGCGTTCTTAAATGCAGCTGATGAATCAATCTAAAATTATGGGGCTTTCACCATTGGTGAAAGTCCATTCTATGTGAGGTATATATGAATCAAACAGATTTAGGCGCAGCCATAGAGGCAGCGAAGGGAGAGGCTACTGAGGTTAAGACTGTAAAGGTCGATATTTTTGATATTCCTGAGACAAAGGCAGAAGAGTATATTGCTAATCGTGAAGAAGTAGCAGAAGCTGCAGCACAGGTCATGAAACCATACTGTGTAACGGTAAAGCGTGAAACTTTAGATCCTGATGAAGGGGAGGCTGTAGTTGGTTATTATGTAACGGGTGAAATTTTAATGTGTGTCATCCTCGATCCATTTGAAGTACCCGTTATGAAGGTAGCTCTTGATAAAGGGACCCTTAAAGACTATATTTTAGCGGCCAATGAGCTAACAGAAGATATGTTAACATCTCCCGAAAAATAAGAGGATTTCACATTTTTATGTGTCCTATAAATGGACAAATGTAAAATACTTTAATCTGCTACATTGATGTAGTAAAGAAATTTGTTTATAATAGATGTATTATAGTCATTGCAGATAGGAAGGAAATCCCCATGAACTTAAAAAAAGGTATTGCCCTAGCGCTCACGGCGGCAGCATTGATGGCATTTACAGGCTGTGGCTCCAATGGAACAACATCTAATGGTGAATACAAGGTTGGTGTAGTACAACTGGTAGAACATCCTGCACTTGATGCTGCAAATAAAGGTTTTGTTGATGCTCTAAAAGAGAAAGGCTTAGCTGATAAAATCACTTTTGACCAACAAAATGCACAAGCTGATCAATCTAATTTGAATAGCATTGCACAGCGCTTTGTATCTGATCGTAAAAACTTAATTTTAGCCATTGCTACACCGGCAGCTCAATCTATGGCGAATGCAACTCATGATATTCCAATCTTGGGTACTGCTATCACTGATTATGAATCAGCTAAACTTGTTAAATCTAATGAAAAACCAGGTGGTAATGTATCTGGTACATCTGATATGAACCCAGTAGAACAACAAGTTGATTTAATTTTACAAGTATTACCAAATGCTAAGACAATTGGTACTATTTATAGCTCTAGTGAAGTAAACTCTCAAATTCAAGTTGAGAAAATGAAAGCTTACGCAGCTACAAAAGGTATTAAGGTTGAAGAAGTTACCGTTTCTAACGTAAACGATATTCAACAAGCAGCACAAAATCTTGTGTCTCAACGTGTAGACGCAATTTATGTGCCAACAGATAATGTAGTAGCTTCTGCGATGAGCAATCTTGTAGCGATTACCGACCCAGCAAAAATTCCTGTGTTTGGCGGCGAAGATAACCACGTAAAAGGTGGTGCTGTAATGTCCTTGTCCGTAGATTACTACAAACTTGGATACCAAACAGGTTTAATGGCAGCTAAAATTTTAACTGGTGAAGCTAAAGTTGAAGATATGCCTATTGAAATGCAAAAAGAATTTAAATTAGTTGTAAGTAAAGATAAATTACAAAAATTGGGCATCACATTACCAGAAGAGTTGATGAACAAAGCAACTATGATTTAATACAGAACTGGTAAGGAGTTACATATGAACTGGAAAAAAGGTATTGCAGTAGCACTTAGTGCTATCTCTATTATGGCTATGGTAGCTGGTTGCGGTTCCAACACAGCAACTAATGATCAAAAGAAAATCGGCGTTATTCAATTGGTAGAACATCCATCTCTTGATGCCGCTAATAAAGGCTTTGTTGATGGCCTTGCATCTAAAGGTTATAAAGATGGGGAAAACATCAAATTAGACCAACAAAATGCTCAAGCTGACCAATCTAATTTGAATAGTATTGCTCAACGTTTTGTATCTGATAAAAAGGATTTAGTATTAGCCATTGCAACGCCATCTGCACAAACTATGGCAAACGCATCTCATGATATTCCTATCATGGGTACTGCTATTACAGACTACGTTACAGCAAAACTCGTTCAATCTAACGAACATCCAGGTGGTAATGTTTCTGGTACATCTGATATGACACCTGTAGAAAAAGAGGTTGATCTTATTATTGCGT
>URQX01000111.1 GCA_900550175.1 uncultured Veillonella sp. | reverse complement strand
AACAATTATGAGACCTATTAAACGTTTATCAAATGCCATACTTACTCCATTGCTAGCACAACTTCACCAGTTTCTAATGTTTTCTTAACATCTATAATACGTTGATTAGAGGAACCTCTAAATCGTAATGCTGGATCTTTAAGTTCATCTACAAATCGACCATCCACGAGAATATCAATTTCGTGTAATAAAGCACTTCTCAACTCATCTTCTAAGATATCATCTATTTCATAACCTGAATAAGCCCAAATTTTCTTTGCCGGTGCAGCCTTTCGTACAGCTCTTACTACAGGTAATAAACCTTGTACATTTTGAAAAGGCTCTCCACCCAATAAAGTTAAACCTGAGCATATAGGGTTTTTAACATAAGAAACAACTAAATCAGTTTCAGCTTGAGTCCATTCTTTACCGGCATTAAAATCTTGGTACTCCTCATTAAAACAGTTATAACAACAATGTGTGCACCCTGTTACGAATATAGATGTGCGAATTCCTTCTCCATTGGCAATATCATATTGTCTTATTTGCCCATATCTCATAATTACCTCCATAGTAGTGGTTATCAACTTTGATTAACACTATATAGATATATTTCAATTTTTCACATGTATAGTAAAAGCTGTGCCCTGGGCACAGCTTTTAACATGTATAGAATTAGAATAATAAACAGTGATGCTATCTATTATTAGATATGCATTACACGATCTTTGATTTCTTTCGTACGGCCTTCATTCCAGAAGTTCTCACCCAAATAACCACAAGTACGACGAATAACAGTTAATTTATCACGGTTTGTGTTATGACAACGAGGACATTCCCACTCATTATTTTCATTGACCTTAATTTCACCATCAAAACCACATTCGTGACAGTAGTCAGACTTGGTATTAAATTCAGCATAAGAAATATGGTCATAAATATATTGAATCATAGTTAAAACGGCTGGAATATTATTAGTCATATTTGGAATTTCTGCATAGGAGATACAGCCGCCTGTAGATTTCTTTTGGAACTCAGATTCAAAGGCAAATTTATCAAATACATTAATCTCTTCACGAACATTTACGTGATAGCTATTAGTGTAATACCCTTTATCTGTAATATCTTCAATAACACCAAAACGGGCACGGTCTAAAGAAGAGAACCGATTTGTTAAGCTTTCAGCAGGAGTACCATATAGGCCAAAACCAAGATTATGCTTATCATGCCATAAATCAATAGCTGCATTTAGACGATCCATGATTTTCATAGCAAATACACGGCCATTTTCGCCTGTATTAGACTCACCTGTAATCAAACGAGTAGCTTCATAGATACCGATATAGCCAAGAGAAATCGTTGCATAACCGCCTGATAAGAAACGACCAATTTTTTCACCTTTTTTAAGGCGTGCAATAGCACCATGTTGCCAGTGAATTGGAGACACATCGCTCACTACATCTTTTAAAAGATTGTAACGTAATAACAATGCTTTTTCAGCTAATTCAAGACGTTTATCTAAAATTTCAAAGAATTTTTCTTCACTACCACGAGCTAAAATACCAATTTGTGGCAAATTTAAGCTCACAACACCCATGTTAAAGCGTCCATCAAATTTGTAGTGTCCTTTTTCATCCTTCCAAGGAGATAAGAAAGAGCGACATCCCATTGGGCTAAATACATTACCTTCGTAGTTTTCCTTCATCTTCTTAGCAGAGATATAATCTGGGTACATGCGTTTAGCCGTGCATTGTGCAGCAAGCTCGGTCAAGTAATAATATGGACTATCAGGCATTACGTTATGTTCATCAAGAACATAAATCAATTTAGGGAATGCTGGTGTAATATATACATCAGCTTCATTCTTTACACCTTTAATGCGTTGACGCAAAATCTCTTCTGTAATAAGAGCTGCTTCCTTAGCGTATTCGTAATCAGGTTTAAAATACATGAACAATGTAACAAATGGAGATTGACCATTTGTAGTCATCAATGTATTGATTTGATATTGGATAGTTTGAATACCATCCTTAACCTCTTTACGCGTACGTTTCCATGCAATTTCACGAGCCTTTTCCATATTTGGCTCCATACCATAAATCTCAACTTGTTCTTCAATAACATTGTTAAGAATTTTTTCATAAGACTTACGTACAAATGGCGCCAAAATACGGTCAATGCCATTAATACTTTGACCACCATATTGACCAGATGCAACTTGAGCAATAATTTGTGTTGTTACAGTACATGCAACTTGGAAAGATTTAGGTGTATCAATCTTCTTACCATTGATAACTGTACCATTTGTAAGCATATCTTCCAAATTGATCAAGCAACAGTTAAACATAGGTTGGATAATGTAATCCATATCATGGAAGTGGATAGCACCACTATCATGGGCCTCTAAAATATCTGTAGGAATTAATTTACGACGCGCGATATCCTTAGATACTTCACCGGCAATTAAATCACGTTGTGTAGATACAATCGCAGCATCCTTATTAGAGTTTTCGTCGAGAACGCTAACATTACTACGGTCTAATAAACCAATTACATCATCATCTGTAGTATTTTGACGACGTTTAAAAGATTGAACAGCTTTGTAACCTTCATAGGCACGTGCCGTTGCAGGATTATGATACTCAATCAACTTATAATACACTTGATCTTCAATAGCATAAATTGTCATGTCCTTTTGGAGTTTTGTAGCATATTCTTCAATTTCATCAGCAATACGCTGTGCCAACCCCTCTTCGTACAACCCTGTACTACTATGCTCAGCCTTTTCTATAGCTAAAGCAATCTTATTCTTATCAAATGGTACCTTTGTACCATCCCGTTTAATGACCTGCAACATATTGGCAACCTCCCCATTCTGTTACCGCTGAAATATATGTTAAGACATAGAAAAAAGTATGGAAAACCATACTTTTTATATAAATTTATATGTAAAATGTAAAGAATTATGACTAAACTCTCTATTTTTTACTTCCAACTCAGTATACTATATATAGTGGTTGTTTTCAAGAATAAATACAATATAAAGCAAAAATAGGTTCTTTTAACCATGCCAATACAGCATGAATAAAAGAACCTATATTAATTACAATGTAAAACCAAATAGACGCGTCAAAAAGTTAGATTTTTGACCTACCCAACTAGAAGGTACAGCTGGATAAAATGTGCGATCAGCTAAAAGATCACGCTCATTGAGATGAATATTCGGTAACAAATCTTTTTTGTACGTACTATCTAATTTAGAAATAGATTCTACGTATCCTTGATGAGCCTGTACATCACGTTCATTACAATAACCAGTGCCAAAGAAATGAATTAAACCATTACGATATAATTCAATAGCTCTATGATAATTAGAATTGCTATGATTAAAGGATGCCATATTACATTGGATTAAAATCCCTTTATCAACCCATTCCAATAATTGCTCTGGCTTTGTAAACAATTGACGATGAGTTTCTACTTCACTAATAATAGGAACAATGCCCATATTTAGCAAATCTAACAACCATCCATTAATGTGATAGACTTTACTATTTTCAGGAATGGAAACTAACATAAAATGGCTATTTCCCAATAGATACTGCTTCCGATGAGATGCAATATATTCAATCATTTCATCACAAAGTAAAACTCGAGCCCCACTATGAATTGTTATATCCAATTGCTGTTCCCCTACAGCACTCTTCACATCATTCAATAATAGTTCCATCTCATCCCATGTATTCATATCCATAGATACTGTTACATCAGGTGTGCTGAAAATATCTGTAATACCTTGTTCAGCCAAGGATTTTATCATATTTACTGTTTCTGCCATTGTTTGAGGCCCTTGGGGTCCTAATACAGCTGGCAAAATGTAACCATGTAAATCAACCACGCGATTCATATTCTTTCCCTTCTACTTACGATAATCCCTTACAGAAATCGTTCCCTTTATAAAATTCATGTTTATCTCATTTATTTTTCATTTTCTATTCATGATTATATCAAGGGAAAAGTCGCTTGTACAGTGGTTTTTATATAAAAATAGATAAATTATAATATGTTCATTTAATATATTTTTTAAATTTTCATTTTGTCTTCATTAAAAATACCTCATAATCGCTAAGATTATGAGGTATTTTTTACTCATTTGTATATTATTAACAATTTAATTTTTAAATGTACTTATCTTATACTCGATGTAGTAAGCTAGCTTTACTAGTAGAATACCAATAATAATACCAACTGTATCAATTAATACATCAGAAATCTGAGAACTACGACCTGGTGAAAACAATTGTATAAATTCATCAAGACTAGCTATCAACATTCCTAAACCTATAGTCTTAATTACGGTACCATATGTAATATATCGACGTAGAATCGTATATAAAACACCACCAAGGATTGTAAACTCTGTGAGATGTGCCAACTTTCGAACAATCCTATTTAAGGTCCATATATTTCCATGAAAGCCTAATTTATTTACTATAGGAACAAATATCTCTGCAAAAAGCAAACTAAATCCATCTGAAGATCCACCATTTTGCATCGAATTATCCCATATAAAAAATACAATTAGACCTAACAGAATATATAGTATCCAACGTTTCATACTACTCTCCTAAACGCCATAATACATATCAATCTTAATCGCGGTCAAAAATATCTCTTGTATAAACTTTATCCTTCACATCTTCTAAACTCTTATCCCATCGATTAGCTACTATAACATCGCTAACACGTTTAAAGTCTTCAAAGTTGCGAATAACAGGTGAATTAAAGAAATCGTCTGCATCAAGAGTTGGTTCATATACAACTACAGCAATCCCCTTTGCCTTGATACGCTTCATTACACCTTGAATTGCAGATGCTCTAAAGTTATCAGAGTTCATTTTCATCGTCAAGCGATAAATACCAACAATTTTTGGGCTCTTTCCTATAATAACATCTGCTACATGGTCTTTACGAGTTCTGTTAGCATCTACAATAGCAGAAATTAGATTTTGTGGAACATCATTATAGTTAGCTAATAATTGCTTAGTATCTTTTGGTAAG